>JBAZXE010000028.1:0-24699 GCA_041659985.1 Thermoplasmatota archaeon
ATCGGATTTGAACCGATGAACCACGAAGGACTAGCCCCTCAAGCTAGCGCCGTTGGCCAAGCTTGGCAACTCGTGCGTCTCCTGTCCAGGCGGCATTTCGTGCGCGTCCGCGCCCTAGGGCCTGGAGAAATGACGAATGCAACACGAAACCCATGAACAACCGATGGCAGAATCGCCCTCGCTAGAAGCTCGCTGCAAGGTGTTCGAGACTCACCTGATTACCGAACGCGGCGTCGCTAGGACCACTGCGCGCATGAGGGCGCTTCTGGTCCGCAAGGTGCTCCGCCAAGCCAGGACGCTCATTCCAACCAAGGAACAGGTCCAGGCGGCCAAGGAAACCCACCTGATGGAAGGCTACCATCGCGGCTACGTCGTGAACATCTGTATCGCCTTGGCCAACTACGGCGAATATCTTGGCATCGACCTGAAGGTGAAGCCGCCAAGCCAGGAAAACAGGAAAGTGCCGCGCTTCATGACGGAACAAGAAGTCCAGGCTTTCCTGTTCTGCATCGACTCCGTTAGGGACAGGGCCCTGTTCACGGTCTTGGCCTACACGGGCCTGCGGTGCGCGGAACTTTGCAGCCTGCGCCGCGAAGACGTTGCATTCGAGAGCAAGGGAGTCACGGTACAGAACGGCAAGGGCGGCAAGAGCATGGAGGTTCCAATCTCCCAAACCGCGCTTACCGTTCTGAGCGCCTACCTGCGCTCGGGGACAAGGGAAGACAAGTCAGAATGGCTGTTCCACGGGCCCAATGGCGTCAAGCTGTCCACGAACCGCATTCGGGTCTTGGCGCGCAAGTATGGCCGCCAAGGTGGGGTTTCGAAACCTGTTAGTCCGCACATGTTCCGTCACGCCTTGGCGACCAACTTGTTGTCCAAGGGCTGCCCGCTTCCATTTGTCCAGCGCCAACTGAGGCACAGTCGGATCGAGACAACCATGCGCTACCTGCATCTTTCGGACAAGGCGCTACGGGACAACTACGAGCGGTTCCTGCCCGAATACTGACGGGGTGGGCCTCGGCCGCCACGTCAGCCGCTACGCTAGCGACTGACCTAATTTCGAAAACAGAAACTGGCGGCAGAGACCTACCGAAACCGACCTAGGGGGGGTGGGTTCACAACTTCAGCGCAATTCCCCACCACTGCATGTGATTGCCTTCGTAGCTGCTGGACAAGCCGCTTGCACGTAGGCGGCGGCCAAGCTTCTGCGCGGTGAATTGCGGGAGCGCCTGCGAGGCGCACCAGTTGTTCAGATTGCGAAGCAGTTCAGCCGCTCGAACCTTGCTGCCCTGCTCATAGACGCATTCTTCGGTCAAGAACAACGACAGCACATCCATGTCGCTGCGATACTCGCTTGATGCCCGTCGAATGCTTTGCGGGGGCTGCAACCCTTCTGCATACCATCGCCGTGCCCCTTCGACCATCCAGCACAAAATTTCGCTGGCGTCTGCCTTGAGCTTCGATTTTAGGTTGAGGTCGCGCTTCGCTTCTGACACCTTCTGGGTGAAAGGCACAAGGTGAAACCTGCGCCAGATGCCGTCATCTGTTCCGCCGATTCGTGGCAGTGTGTTTCCGTGAATCCACACTTTGAACGAGGGATTGGTGCTGAACGCCTCATTATAGAGACGGCGTGCTTCAACGCTCTCGTCGCCCGTCAACACTTTCAGGAAGGATTCATCGAAGCTGCGGTTTTCGCCTGCCTCTGCTACCGTAACCATGCGAACCCCTTGTAGGCGTGCCACGGTTGCGTTCTTCTGGTTGCTGTTGTTGCGGTCCGCCATGAGGAAATCGGTCTTGGCAGTATCAGAGTATTCCGCCATGACATGGCGCAGGGTTTCCAGGAAGGTGGACTTCCCATTGCTGCCATCGCCGTAGAGGAAGAACAAGCACTGTTCGTTTGTCTCGCCCGTTAGCGCGTAGCCTGCGGCCATTTGCAAGAAGCGTTCAAGTTCCTTGTCGCCGCCCGTCGTCTCTTTGAGAAAGCGCCGCCAGTGCTGGTCCAGCGGGAAAATCAGGGGCTCGTGATAATCAAACGGAACTTGGCGCGTGAAATAGTCCGTGGGGGTGTGGGGCCGCAGTTTTCCTGTCTTGAGGTCCACAACACCGTTGCGGCAGTTGAGCAGGTGCGGTTCGCGGTCGAAGCTTGCAGGGCTCCGCCAGATTGCAGGGTCCGAACGGGCCAGTTCAACCATCCGCCACAGACGAGTTGCGCGGTTCATTCCGAACGCATGCTTGTGCAGGTCGCGCCAGTGCACAGAGTCGCCTTTGGCTTGGCCCGCCAAGACCAGCAAATCGTCGGCGGTCTTGCGCGCGAACTCCTGCACGGCAACATCACTGATGCGCGACCACTTGCCCCCCTCGTAGTGCAGCCAACCCCAGCCGACCACGTAGCAGAGTTTGCCCGCATGGTGAATGGCGAAGCGTCGGCCGTCACCGTTCTCATGCAATCCGAGCCCGTTGACCTCATGCTCCAGGCTCTGGAGCGGATACGTCGGCACTGCGTCGATGCCGTAGCGGTTCAACAGGGCCCGCGTTGGAACATGGGCGTGGTTGTCTTGCTTCGGGTCCTTTCCATCCTCATGTGTAGAATCCCTTACGGAGTCAGAATGAGTAGGGTTCTGCAATTCAGGAGTGAATCCACCTGAACCACTGGTAACCCCTGTTCCTCCGCCTTCTTTTTCGACTTCCTGCCCCACTGGTCTATTGCGCTCGAAATCAGCGCTGTTTTCGTTCGTATACCTGCCTTCATCTGCGCCACTGGCGCTCATGTCTACCGACATAACGGCAGAAAATGCGCTCTAGGTATTTGTCCACTACGCTCGCCACCTGTAAGCATAGTAGAATACACGACTGGGCCAGCCTTGCTCAATCGGACAAAAGGGCGTCAGGCGCGGAAGGCTCTCCACCTGGAGTGGCCTCGCCTACTGATAGGGCCCCAGCCCGCTGGAATCGAACGTCCACCTGTGCGAGCATGCCGACGGCTCAGATAGGAGGCACCGAGGCTCGCCGTCAAAGCGAGAGACAAGCGCCGACCACCCATCCAGCACTGCGTCATCGGTGGAGCGAACGATGGGCTGCCAGGAACTCTGGCATAGGTGGAAGATTCGAGTTGCGTTGGTCCATGCTGAGTCGTCAAGGCGCAGGCCCACCGCCGTTCCTGACTGGATCTGAATCGAAGACCCGATTCCATCATACTCACTCCCATGGTCTACCCAGCAAGTAATCCAAATCGCCTGACGCCCATTGTTCACCAATATCAGGTCCACCGCCTTGCTAGTCGAACTGCCAGTGTTTGGCTGGTCATCGTCAACTAGGTTCCCTACGACGGCACCGATGGCCGCTAGGGAAGCAACGGCCACGACTGCCACGACAACGACGATGCCCGCGACCTTGGCCCAACGCTTCGAGGTCTTTGGGGCTGGCGCGCTGGTGGTCGGCTGAGCAATCCACTGCTCAACGTAGTTCGGATTCGCGCCCGTGAATCTGCACCCAGGTGTCGAACAGTTCAACGTCGCCAGGTTCGACGGGGCCTGTACCTTGGACTTGCAACGTGGGCAGGTTAGCGCAACCACGTGCATTCCAGCCATCCCGAATCTCCCGCCCAGGCGAATACATGCTACGTCTTGAACAGCGAAACGAGCATTTTTTCCCGTTCCGTTGTCAAGGTTTGTAGGATTGTGCTCCGACGAGCGGCGATAAGGGCAGGAAGGTCTTCGGCCCGCGAATACTTGCCGAAGTCACTTCGCCCAATCCCTTCGTACATTTCGACTTGATCTACGACCCAGGGATCTTTTAGCTCGTTTAGCACGCGAGCATTCTTGCGAACGTTTACGTCGCCTGGGAGCAAGGCCAAATTGCCAATGTGGTGAGCCATCGCCTTCGCCGTTGCACTTTGGCTTGCCATCACCACCGATTCTGGAATAATGTGGTCAACGTCAACTTCGGGCTCAAGCGCTTTTGGCCCTGTTTGGCGCCGAATCGTGCTCATGTAGTAGAGCAGGACCTTGATCCTTCCATCCAGTTTCGAGGTGTATGAGTCTCCGTCGATGGTGCCATTGAGAATTTCTTCGGCAAGTAGCTTCCACGACTCGGGTCGGACTGGTTCGAATACCTCTGGCGCCGATTCCATGCTCTCCAAACTTGCTGCGATCTTAGAATCGCTAGAACCGCGCCACTTTCCAGTCACGTATTCGTACATCATGCGGTCGAAGAGAATCACGCCGTTGCGCTGGAATTGTTCATACGAACGACCCGCGCCCCGCGGTTCTTTCTTTCGCTGCCAGTCCTTCAACATGACCAGCATGTAGTTGATGTAAACGGCCACACTGCTAAGGTCGAACAGCGAACGGTGCCAGCTTTCGGCGTAGCGGAACACATTGATCTTAGCCAACTGAACGCCAAGGTCCGAAAGAGCGACATCGAACGAACGAGTGGACCAGGGGATCGTGTCGTCCTTTCCCATTTCTTCGATGTCAATCTTGTTCACGCCGCCACGGTAGTGACCTGCGAACAACTTGAAGCCCAAAGTGCTAGCCTTGTCGAAATTTCCTGGTTCGGGCTTGAAGAACGCTGGCAGGGCCAACCGCTCAAGCAGGGTGGCAGGCACATCCCAGCGAACGAGACCTGGCAGCGCTGCAATTTCCAGGTCGCGGGTGTACATAGCATCCTTATTCTTGACTAGCAGTGGATCGGGTTCGATTACCCCCGTATTCCAGCTTGGCTTAGCGCTCAGGATCTCAATCGCCGTCAGCTTTTCTCCAGCGGAATTGATGATCTCGAAGATCTTCTTGTCGTCGTTCGCGTTGCCGCCAGTTAGTTCCAGATATCCCACGGACGCATTCGTGAACCGCTCGTCAATGGTGCCGAGAACGTCATAGAGGCCGTCCAAGCGCGCCCAATACGATTCCACAACCGCCGAGACCGCTTTCTTGACCTTGGGTTCGGGGGACTGGCCAAGCAAATAGTCAAGGAATTGGATCTTTTCGGGCGGGAATTGGATGCCATCAGCCGCCATTTCTTTTCGCTGATTTTCAAGCCAGTTCAGCAGCTTGAGCGTGTTAACAATCGGCCTGCCCGTCTCAGAATCCTTCGCCATGAAGGAGAGACTTGGCAGGACCTTGCCAAGCTCCAAGAACGGCTTAGTGAAGCCCGAGTAGTTCTTCTTCAGCGGGTGAACCGCCACGATGAGCTTGAGCAGTTGCTGAAGACCCGCAACGCCCGCGCCAGGCTGTTGAGAGGACTCTAGCATGGGCACAACGGGCGCCTCGGCACTTTCGACGGTTTCCTGCGGGGACTCTACATCTTGAGACTCGGCTTCAAGGAGTTCGTCGCCAAACTCCGCGTCTAGGCCGAAGTACTCGTCCAGATACTTCCGAAATTCCTCTGCAATCTGGTGCGGGTCATGGCTTGACCTGAATCCGATGGTCCGCTGAGCCCATGAGTAGATCTGTTCTGGATTGCGCATCTGTTCCAATGCGTACCTGCGTTGCCTTCCATCAAGCAGGATCTTGACTGGCCGACCCTTCTTGTCTTTGTCAACTTTGACGACAACGACACCTAGCGGGTACTGCTTGTATACGGACAGGGCAAAATGGAACAGCCGATTCGCTTCCCACTTGAGCGGCCGCTGAAACCTGGGGAGTTGGATTGACCTGTCGTTGAGGAAGGTCTGGGCGGTTTCCCCACGGATCAGGTACATCGGTGTTGCGAGCCTTTCCCAGGCTTAAATGGCTTCGAGGCAGCTAACCTAGGGTTTCCCTGAAGATCTTCACGAAGTGTTCCGTGTCTAGGTAGTAGTTCGGGTAGGCTTTCGGCAGGTCGACTAGCGATTCGACTGACACTAGTACCGCTTCGCGCCCAGTCACGAGTCGGTCCTTGTCGATCGCTGTGTATTGGCGATTTGCTTCTTCGCGCTCCTCTTCGCGGAAGCCCTTGATTTCGAGTAGCTTCTCACCAGTGCGAAGTTCAAGCAGAAGCCATTTGGCGCCTTCAACTCGCTCAGATGCCGACTGAATGAGGTTCTTGTATTCGGTAAGTCGCCGCTCCGCTTCAAGCGCTTTGGCCAGGGGTCGAAGTTCTGCGACGACGCCTTCGAGGTTCGAGGGTGTATCGGCGGGGCATGGCGTGCCCTCGCGAATTGCCATAGCAGCGCTCATGAGCAGGAAGAAGCGGGTCCAGTCAACGGCCCCTCCCCCGAATTTGAGGCGCTGTGAATAGATGATGTCGATGCACTCGACGGCAGTAGCCCAGGCATGTTGTAGTCTAGACCGAATTTGAGTCTCCACCGCCAATCCTGCGTGAGAGTCGGGCGGTGGACTGAACTTGTGAATGAGATGGATTCCGCGATATCCCGACTTGCGGGGCCTTGCAAGATAGTCGTCTTCGCGTGCGAGTTCGTGCCGAAGGTCAGGCGCCCTGAAGAGTTCACGCACGGCAAGAACGTCTTCGATAGTCGGCAAGACGGCCCTACAGCCTCCGATATCCTGCATTCTTGCCATTCGCATCTTTTGGGTGTCTGGCCGCGTAAGCTTGTCGATTACCGAAGGAAGGCGCTTTAGCCTCCCGTAAACGAGCGCCTGGTCCGAAATCTGCCGTGCCTTACTCTTGGCCGCTGCTTCCAACTCGACTAGGGGTAGTTCATGCGAGGCACGCCAGTTGTCCCAAACGCGGGTGGCTTCAGCTCGGTCACCGCTGGCGGACTTCGAGTCCTTGAGAACATCGCCCGCCCAGTTGACGCGCTCTTTGGCATAAGCGGGCGATTCCACGGTGTTCCTAGGCACAGAGTCGCCTAAGCCCTGTCGAATTACTCATTGCCCCACATGCCAGCCCCCGTGCGTTCGGGTTCGAATACCCCAGGCTATTCCCAACGGAGGCTTATATAGTCGGGCGGCGCGTGGTGCGCTTAGGCCCCGAAAAGGGTTCGGACAGGACGCTTGCCTGCCTAAAAGCTGGAGTGCACGAGATCGGATTTGAACCGATGAACCACGAAGGACTAGCCCCTCAAGCTAGCGCCGTTGGCCAAGCTTGGCAACTCGTGCGGATGGTGCGGATGGGGAAGAGGGGCTGGCTCCCGGGCCAGCCACCGTCGTGCCCTTGCGGGCACTCCGGGCGCCGAGACCGCCGATGCGGTCCCGACTGAGCGCGGAGGGTGCGATTTGAACGCACGCGGGAAATCCCACGGCCTTAGCAGGGCCGCGCGCTACCGGGCTATGCGACCTCCGCATGAGCGGCGGGTTGCACCCGCCTCGGCGAAGCGGCCGACATGAGTCTCCTTCTTAATGGTTCGGAACGCCGCCCTTCTGGCCCCTTCCTGACCACAGCCCTTTAGGCCAAGGCCCCCGTCGGCGCGGCCGTGGCCCTGGTGCGACCGCCGCCGGTCCCTTCCGCGGACCCCACGGCCGGGGTTGACGGCGAGGTCAGCCTGGCCCGCGAACTGACGTGGATCGACGCCACGCTCCTGGGCATCGGGGCCCTGATGGGCGGCGGCGTGTTCGTGCTCCTGGGCATCGCCGCCGGTGTTGCCGGACCGGCTCTCATCCTGGCTCTTTTCCTCAACGGATTCATCACGTTCCCGACGCTGTTGGTGTACGCTGAACTCGGCTCCGCCTCTGACGACGCCGGCGGCGGGTACCTGTGGGCCAAGGAAGGGCTGGGGCAGCCGTTCGGGTTCCTGGGGGGATGGCTCGGCTGGTTCAGCCACGTCATCGCCTGCGCCCTGTACTCGCTGGCAGCCGCCGCCTTCGCCCTGTTCATCGCGCGCTCGGCCGGCTGGATTGAGGTCACCCCTGAGTTCCTGCGCTACCTCGCCCTCGGCCTGGCCGCGCTCTTCACCGGTCTCAACTACGTCGGTGTCAAGATTGGCATCAAGGCGGAGAACGCCGTCAACTCCCTCGTCCTCGTCGCCGTCCTGGTCTTCATCGGCTTCGGCCTATGGGAAGTCGCCCAGCACCCGTCCTCAGTGAGCTACAACTTCGACCCCTTCTTCCCGCCCGGCAGCACGCTCTCCGGCCTGTCCAACGTCTTCCTCGCGATGGGCATCACGTTCATCGCGTTCGAAGGCTACGAAATCATCTCGCAGACGTCCGAGGAGATCCAGGACCCGAAGCGCAGCATCCCGAAGGCCATCTTCGCATCGTTCCTCGTGGCCTGGGCCATCATGCTCCTGGCGGCCTTCATCTCGTTCGGCGCCACCAGCTTCACCCCGGGCGAGCAGAGCTGGGTCTTCCTCGCCGAGGCAAAGGAGCACGCCCTCGTCGAAGCCGCCGGCCAGATCATGCCGTACGGCGCCATGGTCATCGCCGGGTCCGCCCTGCTCCTGCAGGTCACGGCGCTCAACGCCACCATCTACTCCAGCTCCCGCGTCTCCTTCGCCATGGGGCGCGACGGCAACCTGCCGCGCTTCTTCGGCAAGATCCACCCCGAACGCCGCACGCCGCACTTCGCCGTCCTGGGCTCCGGCCTCCTGGTGCTGGTGATGACGCTCCTGCCCATCGCGACCGTCGCCGTCGCGGCCGACGTCATGTTCCTGCTGCTGTTCCTCATCGTCAACGTCGCCTACATCAAGCTGCGCAAGACCATCCCCCAGGAGCGCTTCGGCTTCCGCGCGCCGCTGTTCCCCTACATCCCGCTCATCGGCATCGCGACCAAGTTCTTCCTCGCCATCTACCTGTGGAAGTACTCGCACATCGCCTGGTACGTGACCATCGCCTGGATTGGCGTCGGCCTCATCCTCTACTACGCCTACATCCGGCCCCGCGAGCACCTCGAGCCCGCCGTCGAGCCCCGCCCCGCCTTCGTCGCCCGCCCCGTCGACCGGATGCGCAAGGCCTACCGCATCCTTGTCCTCCTCTCCAGTCCCGCGCCCTCCACGGCACGCAGCCTGGCCAGCACCGCCGGCGCCATCGCCAAGACGCTTGACGGCGAGGTCCTCCTGCTGGCCCCCGTCGTCATCCCCGACGTGACGCCCCTGGCCGAGGGCCGCCGGCTGTTCAAGGGAGGCCCCCTGCTGGCCGAGGCGCGCACCGGCGTCCCGCCATCCGTGCCCGTCCACACGCTGGTGCGCATCGGCCACAACCTGGACGCCCTCGTGCGCGAGGTCGTGCGCGAGGAGGGCGTCAGCCTGCTTCTGATGTCCGGCATCGGCAAGGCCACCGTCGGCCAACCAAGCGGTCCGCTCATCGCGTTCCCGCCCTGCGACCTCGGCCTCCTGCGCCACCGCCGCGAAGGCCCCATGGGCAAGGTTCTCGTGGGCGGCGGCGGGCTCGGAGAAAGCCACGCGGCCCTCGCCGTCCGTCTTGGCACGGCGGTGGCCAAGGCGCACGGCGGACAGACCCTGCTCTACCACATCCGCACCGACGAGGGTGACTCCGCCGACGCCCGCATGGCCTGGGGACGCACTCTCCTCGACCACCACGCAGTCCCTGGCGCAAAGGCCGATCTCGAGATTGGCCACGCCTTTGACGCGGTGCCGCTCATCGTCGGCAAAGGCAAGGAGTTCGACCTCCTCGTGGTCGGCGCCGGCGAACCGCGGCTCCTTGGCAAAGGGCTCCTGGGGCCACGGACGCAGGAAATCTCCGACCGCGTGGCCGGAAACGTCCTCGTGGTGCGCAACGGCGGCGAAAGCAGCGTCATGGGCCGCCGACTCATGCTGCTGCGGCGCTACTTCCTGCCCGAGTGATTCGCCGGATTGCCCACGATTGGCGGATTAGGGTGGACGGTTGCCTCGCACGGTCAACGAATCCGTCCAATCAGTCCAAATCCGGCGAATCGCTGGCACGGCGCGTGACCGGCGAGACCGCAGGCGAGCCCCACGCGTCCGAGCCTGCGCTGCGCAAGGACCTCTCGACGTTCTCGCTCACCGCCCTCATCATGGGGGCGATGATCGGCTCGGGCATCTTCTTCCTGCCCGCGGCCATGCTGTCGCAGGCGGGCGGCCCATGGCCCGTCATGCTTGCCTGGGTGCTCGGCGCCTTGGTCGCCTTGACGGGGGGCCTGACGTTCGCCGAGCTGGGCGCCGCGTTCCCCAAGGCGGGCGGCCAATACGCCTTCCTGCGCGACTCGCTCGGCAAGGGCTGGAGTTTCCTCTTTGCCTGGTCAAGCTTCGCCGTCCTGCAAAGCGGCACCATCGCGGCCGTGGCGGTGGCGCTGGCTGGGGCAGTGGACTACTTCGCCATCCATGCCTTGGACATCGCCGGGGGCCTGCCGGGCTCCAACCCTTGCCTCGGTTCGGAGACCTCGGATGGCTGCGACGGCCTTGTGTTGCCGAAGTGGGGCGTCGGCTTCCTTGCCATCGCCATCATCGCCGTGCTGACGTTCGTCAACCAACTCGGGGTCAAGCGTGGTGCCCTCCTCAACAACGCCGCAACGGTGGCCAAGACCGGAGCTCTCCTGGTCATCGCGGCCGTGGCCTTCATTCTGGGCAAACGCTCAGGCAACTTCGACGACGTCGGCGGGGCGTTCGGCGCCATCACGTTCGGCACGTTCGGCCTGGCGCTGGCCAACTCCCTGTTCGCCTACGACGGCTTTGCCCAGGCCACGTTCGTCGCCGCCGAGGTGAAGAACGCCCGCAAAGCCCTACCCCGCGCCATCGTGCTGGCAACGGTCATCGTGGCCTCCATCTACCTCGTGGCCACGTTCGCGTTCTTCCATGCCCTGCCGCTGGACCACCTGTCGAACGCCGCTCGCGCCGGCAACGTCCCCATCGCGGCGGAAGTCATGGACTGGACGCTCGGCGGCTTCGCGGCGAGCCTGGTCATCCTGGCAATCGTGGTCTCGACGTTCGGCACGGTCAACACCTATGTCCTGACCAGCCCGCGCATCTACCACCCCATCGCCCGCGACGGCGACTTCCCGAAACCCTTCGCGCGGTTGAACCGGCATGGCACGCCGACCTACGGCCTCTGGTACGGCGCCATCTGGGCCGGCCTGCTCACCATGTCCGGCGGCTACATCGCACTGGCCAACCTCGTCGTCTTCGGCCTCTACGTGTTCTACCTCGCCACAATGGTGGGCTACTTCGTGCTGCGCCGCCGCCAGCCCGAAGCGTTCAAGGCCGCTGGATTCCGCATGCCGCTGCGCCCCGTTCCGGTCGTCTTCTTCCTGTTGGCGTCCATCGCGGTGTTGGCATCGTACCTCGTGGCCGATGTCCCGCTGCTGTTCAAGGGCCAGGTGGGCGGCTTCCTCGCCAGCACGACGGGGATGGGCATCGTGCTCATCGGCATCGGCGCCGTGTTGTACGCCATCCAGCAACGTCGTGCATCTGGTCCACGTGAAGTCTAGCTAGGCCGCCGCCAGCCCTCGGCCGGGCCACCCTTACCCTGAAATACGACCCCACTCTGCGCGGCCACAGGCCTCCTGTTGGAGACCGGTGTAGCCCCCGTGAAGAGCGACCTGCTTGTGCGCATCAAAGCGGCCGAAACCGAGGCCACGTCACGGCAGGCCCAAGCCGAGGCCGAAGGCCAAGCCATCGTCGCCGAGGCGCGCCGCCAGGCCGAGGCTCTCCTGGCCGAGGCCCGCACGCAGGCCGACTACGCCCACCAGTCGCGCCTCGAGGCCGCCCGCAAGGCCGCCGACGAGGAGGC
This sequence comes from Thermoplasmatota archaeon, assembly GCA_041659985.1. Taxonomy (GTDB): domain Archaea; phylum Thermoplasmatota; class E2; order JACPAO01; family JAHFTW01; genus JAHFTW01. The sequence goes on from JBAZXE010000028.1 coordinate 11,580, forward strand.
CAAGAAGGTCACGGCCGCCGGCGACAAGCAGGCCGCCGCCCTCCGGAAGCGCTTCGAGTCGGCCGCCCCCGACGCCGCCCCCCGCGTCGTCAAGCTCTTCGAGGAGCGCTTGGCCTAGATGGGATTCTTCCCGGCGCGCATGAGCCGCCTCCTGGTCGGAGGCCACAAGGCCCACCTGGCGGGCGTCATCGACACCCTGCACGCCGAAGGCGCGATTCACCTCGAAGACTACGAGGACCCCACCGGGACGACGGGCATCGGCAGCCCCCTGCCCGCCGGCGCCAACGTCTCCGAGCAACTGGTCAAGGTCCGCGGCCTGCTGAAGGCCCTCGACTCGGAGGGCGTCGCCCCCGCCGGCCCCGTTGAGCCCGGCCACACCCTGGCGCAGGCCGAGCAGGCCACCACCGCCGTCGTCGACCGCGCCAACGCCCACCGCGCCGACTGGGTCGCCCTCGAATCCGAATCTACCGCCCTGGCCCCGGTCCGCGGCCTCGACGTCGAGCTCTCCGCCCTCGCGGGCCTCACCTCGGTGAAGGTGTTCGTCGGGCAGACCCGCGCCGACCCTACCTCCGAATTCCAGGCCGCCAACCTCTCCGCCGAGGTCCAGGCCGTCTCCTCCGGCGCCGGCTTCGCCGTCTTCGCCATCGTGTCCGTGAAGGACGCCGCGTCGGCCGAACGCGCCCTGCAGTCCTGCGGCTTCACCGCCGCCGCGCTGCCCGCCGGCCGATCGGGCACACCCGCGCAGCGCCTGGCCGCCATCGACGCCGAGAAGTCGCGCCTGCAGTCCGCCCTCGCCTCGTCCGAGGCCGATCTGGCCCGCCTGCGCGCCGAGTGGGCGCCGCGCCTGGCCTCCGCCGAGCGCGCCCTCTCGTCCGAGGTCGAGAAGACCCAGGCGCCCCTCAAATTCGCCGTCACCCAGGCCACCTTCCATGTCGAGGGATGGGTGCCGCGTTCCGCCGCCAACCGCGTCAAGAACGCCTTGGCCGCCAAGTTCGGTGATGCGTTGTACGTCGAGGATCTCGGCGACGCACCGAATCACGCCCCCGCTACGCACGGCCATGCCGGCGGCGGCCACGCCTTCGCCCAGGACACCCACGCCTCGGCCCCCGCCCCTGCCGACGCGGCGGCCCACGCTGACGGCCACGCCGACGAGGCGCACCACGCCGTCGACGCCAAGGACGAGCCCCCCATCCACCTGGAGAACAAGGGCCCGGCCAAGCCCTACGAGTTCCTGCTCGGCCTGCTGGGCAAGCCGCGCTACAACGAGATCGACCCGACCAAGCTGATGCTGGTCTTCTTCCCGCTCTTCTTCGGTCTCATGGTGGGCGACTTCCTCGTCGGCCTCATCATCGCCGGCGTCGGCCTGTTCCTGCGCAAGAACTACATCTTCGGCATCGGCGGCCCCGCCGTCGGCAAGGTCCTCGTGATGGGCGGCCTCGCCGCCGCGATTGTCGGGCTTTTCGTCTTCGGCGAGGCGCTGGGCATCCACTTCGTCACCCCGGAACCGCACGAGATCGATGAGTCCAAGGAGATTAGCTGGGAGGCCATCCTCGGCCTCGACCTTCCCGACCACGGCCTCGTCCACAAGTCCGGCGCCCACATCGCGGAGGTCGCGGCCAGTGCCGACTCCCATACGACGACCAACACGTCAGCGGATACCGCGGTCTTGACGCTCCATGCAGAGACGACCGAACCCGTCGAGTCCACCGGTTCGGGCGGATTCCTCGGCATGCTGAAGCCGCACACCGACGAGCACCTCGTCGTCGCCGGCGTCACCCTTGGATTCTACTCCAAGATCCACGACATCCAAGCGCTGCTCATCTGGTCCGTCCTCTTCGGCCTCGTGCACCTCAACCTCGGCTTCTTCCTCGGCGTCCGCAACGTCGCCAAGGCTCACGGCATGAAACTCGCCGTCCAAGAGAAGCTGGCCTGGGTCACGCTGCAGATTGGCGCCGGAATCGCCATCTGGGGCCTCATTGGCGGACCCTCGTTCGCCCTGCCCGTCGGCGGCGGCGTCATCGTCGCCTCGATTGCCCTCCTGTGGATGGGCGCGCAGGCGGTTCTCGGGGCCGGCTTCATCGCCATCCTCGAGGTCTTCGGCCTGGTGGGCAACCTGCTGTCCTACACGCGTCTGGCCGCCATCGGCGCCAGCAAGGCCGGCATGGTCATCGCGTTCACCGCCATCGGCTTCGACACCCTCGGCCACGGCAACGTCCACAGCCCCATCGCCTGGGCCGTCTACCTGCTGGGCTTCCTGCTCATCATCGTGCTGTCGATCCTCGCCGGCTCGCTGCAGTCCCTGCGTCTGCAGTTCGTCGAGTTCTTCCAGAAGTTCTACACGGGCGGGGGACGGGCTTATGTACCGTTCGGCCGTCGCGCGCCCTGAAGCCCCTTTTTCTCCTTATCCAACCCCCGGAAACTCCCTCTTCCCAACCCCAAAAACCCCACCACGGAGACACCACAACATGGCCATCGAATCTGGACTCATCGGCATCGGCGCCGGCCTCGCGGTCGGTCTCGCGGGCATCGGCACTGGCCTTGCCCAGTACAGCATCGGCGCGGCAGCCGTCGGCGCCACCGCCGAAGACGAGAAGAACTTCGGTAAGGGCCTCGTGCTGACCGTCATCCCTGAGACCATCGTCATCTTCGGTCTCGTCATGGCGATCCTGCTCTGGCTCAACATGTAGGACCGGGTCCACCATGGGTGTCGACCAGGTCATTGGCGAGGTCCGCCGCGACGGCGAGGGGCGAGCCCAGGGAATCCTGAAGGCCGCCCGCAGCGAAGCCGACAGCATCCTGTCCGCCGCCAAGGCGCAGGCCAAGGCGCACGAAGTCGCCCGCCTCGACGCCGCCGGCCGCGAAGCCGAGCAGGTCAAGGCGCAGGCGATGAGCCGCGCCGAGTCCGAGGCCCGCAAGGCCGTGCTGACGGCCGAGGCCGAGCTGCGCGACGCGCTGCGTGCCAACGTCATGCAGCACTTCGCCAACCTGCCCGCCAAGGCACGCGAGGCCCACATCAAGGCGCTCGTCAAGACCGCCGTCGCCGTCATCCCGGCCGGCTCCGTCTGGGGCGCCGAAGCCGACGCCGCGGCCCTCAAGGGCGCCAAGCCCTACAAGCACGCCGGCAGCCTGCCCATCGCGGGCGGCCTCGTCGTCGAGTCCGTGGACGGGCGCACCCGTCTCGACCTCAGCTACGAGACCCTGCTCGACGGCATGTGGCGCGATGTCCTGAAGGCCGAGTCCGGGCTCTTCCGGTGAACTGATGGCTCTGGCCTTGCTGAAGAAAGGCACCAGCAACTTCGCCTACGCGGTGGCCCGCGTCCAGGCCAAGAAGGCCAAGCTCATCCCGCCGTCGGAGTTCGAGAAGATTCTCAAGATGGACGTGCGCGAAGTCACGCGCTACGTCGAGGAGTCCGCCTACAAGGCTGAAGTCGACGAGCTGTCGCCCAAGTTCTCCGGCTTGGACCTGCTCGAGGCCGCCTTGACGGTCAACGAAGAGAGGACGTACGAGGCTGTCCGCGCCATGGTGGGGGGCGGCGCCGGCGCCATCGTGAACCTCTTCCTCGACCGCTACCACTACGAGGACGTCAAAACGCTGCTGCGCGGCAAGTCGTCCGGCGCCACGCGCGACGAGCTGCTGCGCGAGATGGTCCTCGAGGACCAGGCGACGTACGACCTCTTTGCGCCGCTCTTGTCCGAGGACGTCAAGACGATTCCCGAAATCATCGCCGCGCTTACGGCGCAAGGCGGCCAAGCCCGCGAGTGGGCCCGCCTGCTCGAGAAGGTCCCCGCCGGCTCCTCGCTGGCACGCTACGACGATGTCCTTGACAAGGCGTACTTCGACCGCCTCGTCACCGGCCTCGAGGAAACGAGCGAGAAGGGTTCCGACGCCTTGTTGGAATTCGTGCGCCGCGAAATCGACATGCGCAACCTGCTCAACGCGGCCCGGTGGGTCGCCGCCGGCGAGCAGGGCGATTTCAGCGCCTTCGTCGTCCCCGGCGGCGCTCACATCAAGGTCGCCCAGGCCATTGCGCTCTCCAAGTCCAAGTCGCTCTCCGAGTTCGGTGAAGCCCTCGCCGAAACGAAGCACTTCGGCTCCCTGAAGCCGGCCGTCGATGCGGCCGCCGCCTCCGGGCGCCTCGCCCCGTTCCAGGGCGCGGTCTGGCACCTGCACTTGTCCGGCATGGACAAGCTGGCGCACCTGAACCCGCTCAGCCTCGTGCCCATCCTGCTCTTCCTGCTGCGCAAACACCGCGAAGTCAGCGTGCTGCGCGCCGTCGCCCGCGGCAAAGCCGCCGGACTCTCCGAAGACCGCCTGCGCGAGTTGGTGCTCTAATGTCGGAACTCGCCGTCGTCGGCTCCCAGCCCTTCACCCTCGGCTTCCGCCTGGCCGGCATCCGCCGCATCTGGGAAGCCTCCTCCGACGAGGAGCTCGAGCGCGCGGTCGCCTCCGCCCGCCGCGACCCCCTCGTCTCCATCCTTATCCTTGAAACCAAGGACGTGGCGCGGCTTTCTCCCCGCGTCAAGTCCGATCTGGTGTCGTCCGTCCGGCCCACGCTCGTTGCCGTGGGATTGGACGAGGACAACACCCTCCGGGAGAAGATCAAGCAAGCAGTTGGTGTCGACCTATGGTGAACGCAAAGGGAACCGTGTACAGGGTCTCCGGACCCGTCGTGACCGCACAGGGCATCAAGCCCGCCATGTACGACATCGTGCGTGTCGGCGATGAGCGCCTGATGGGCGAAGTCATCCAAATTCAAGGGGAATTCTCGATCATCCAGGTCTACGAGGACACGTCCGGCGTCAAGCCTGGCGAACCCGTGGAGAACACCGGCCTGCCGCTGGTCGTCGAGCTCGGCCCCGGCCTCTTGACGTCCATCTACGACGGCATCCAGCGCCCCCTGCAAGTCCTCGAGGACAAGATGGGCCACTTCATTCTGCGCGGCGTGGATGTCCCCGGACTCGACCACGACAAGAAGTGGGAGTTCAAGGCGAGCGCCAAGAAGGGCGACAAAGTCGGCCCCGGCTCCGTCCTGGGCACCCTGCAAGAGACGGCATCCATCCTGCACAAGGTCCTCGTCCCGCCCAACGTCGCGGCCGGCACCCTGAAGGACATCAAGTCGGGCGCCTTCACCATCGAGGAGACCATCGCGACCCTCGACAACGGCGCCAAGATTCAGCTCTACCACAAGTGGCCCGTGCGCAAGCCGCGCCCCTTCCAGGAGAAACAGCTGCCGACCATCCCGCTCAACACGGGCATGCGCATCCTCGACGGCCTGTTCCCCATCGCCAAGGGCGGCACCGCGGCCATCCCGGGCCCCTTCGGCTCCGGCAAGACCGTCACGCAGCAGTCGCTGGCCAAGTACTCGGACGCGCAAGTCGTCGTCTACATCGGCTGCGGCGAGCGCGGCAACGAGATGACGGAAGTTCTCACCGAGTTCCCGGTTCTCGAGGACCCGCAGTCCGGCAACCCGCTGATGGCCCGCACCTGCCTCATCGCCAACACGTCCAACATGCCGGTGGCGGCGCGTGAGGCCTCGTGCTACACGGGCATCACCATCGCCGAGTACTACCGCGACATGGGCTTCGACGTCGCTCTCATGGCCGACTCGACCTCGCGCTGGGCCGAAGCCATGCGTGAAATCGGCTCGCGCCTGGAAGAGATGCCCGGCGAGGAAGGCTACCCCGCGTACCTCTCCGCCCGTCTCTCCGAGTTCTACGAGCGCGCCGGCCGTGTCACCACGATGCAAGGCAACGAGGGCTCCATCTCCGTCATCGGCGCCGTGTCGCCCGCCGGCGGAGACTTCTCCGAGCCGGTCACGCAGGCCACCCTGCGCATCGTCAAGGTGTTCTGGGCTCTCGACGCCAAGCTGGCGCAGCGCCGCCACTTCCCGGCCATCAACTGGCTGCAGTCGTACTCGCTCTACCCCGAGTACCTCGCGCAGTACTACACCGAGAAGGCCGCCCCCGACTGGAACCAGACGAAGGCCCAGATCATGGACCTGCTCCAGAAGGAAGCGGAACTGCAGGAGATTGTCCAGCTCGTCGGCTCGGACGCCCTGCCCCCCGAGCAGCAAGTCACCCTCGAGACGGCCCGCCTGATCCGCGAGATCTACCTGCAGCAGAACGCGTACGACAAGGTCGACGCCTACTCCAGCCTGCAGAAGGACTACAAGCTGTGGAAGGCCATCCTGCGCTTCGGCGCTCTGGCCGGCCAAGCCGTCGCTTCGGGCGCCAGCATCCGTGAGATCACCGGCCTGCCCGCGGTCACCGACCTCGCGCGCAGCCGCTTCGAGGCCAACTTCGACGTCGTCTACAAGGACGCCATGGCGAAGCTGGAGACGTCCTTCGAGGAAGTCCTCGCCAAGGCGAAGAAAGAGGTGCTTGCCTAATGACGCAGACAGTCCAGAAGGAATACCGCACCATCACGAACATCAAGGGCCCCCTGGTCTTCGTCGAGAAGACCCACCCGGTTGGCTACGGCGAACTCGTCTCGATGCGCCTGCCGAACGGCGACGTCCGCCGCGGCCAGGTCCTCGACACCTCGGAGAAGCACGTCGTCGTGCAGGTCTTCGAGGGCACGTCGGGCATCGACAACGACAAGACGACCGTGAAGTTCCTCGGCGAGACCATCAAGTTCGGTCTCGGCAAGGGCATCCTCGGCCGCGTCTTCAACGGCGCCGGCGCCCCCATCGACGGCGGCCCGGACATCATCCCGGACGACTACCGCGACATCAACGGCTCGCCCATCAACCCGTACTCGCGCGCCTCGCCGCACGACTTCATCCAGACCGGCATCTCGACCATCGACGGCAACAACTCGCTCGTCCGTGGCCAGAAGCTGCCCATCTTCTCGGGCGCCGGCTTGCCGCACAACGACATCGCTTTGCAGATTGCCCGCCAAGCCAAGGTGCGCGGCACGGACGAGGCGTTCGCCGTCGTCTTCGCCGCGATGGGCATCACGAACGAGGAAGCCAAGAAGTTCATGCTCGAATTCGAGCGCACGGGCGCCCTCAAGCGCGCGGTCATCTTCCAGAACCTGGCTGACGACCCTGCCGTCGAGCGCATCCTGACGCCTCGCCTGGCCTTGACGGCCGCGGAGTACCTCGCGTTCGACCTCGGCATGCACGTGCTGGTCATCTTCACGGACGTCACGAACTACTGCGAGGCGCTGCGCCAAATCGGTGCGGCCCGCGAAGAAGTCCCCGGACGCCGCGGCTACCCCGGCTACATGTACACCGACCTGGCCAACCTGTACGAGCGCGCCGGGAACATCAAGGGCAAGAAGGGCTCCGTGACGCAGTTCCCCATCCTGACGATGCCGGGCGACGACATCACGCACCCGATTCCTGACCTGTCCGGCTACATCACCGAGGGCCAGATCGTCATCTCGCGTGAGCTGCACCGCAAGGGCGTCTACCCGCCCATCAACGTGTTGCCCTCGCTGAGCCGCTTGATGAACGCCGGCATCGGCGGCCACAAGACCCGCGACGACCACAAGAAGGTCTCCGACCAGTGCTACGCCTTCTACGCCGAGGGCCGCGACCTGCGTGGCCTCGTGGCCATCGTCGGCAAGGACGCCTTGTCCGCCCGTGACTTGCAGGTTCTCGACTTCGCCGAGAAGTTCGAGGACGTCTACGTCCGCCAGGGCCGCGACGAGGACCGCTCGATTGAACGCACGTTGGAAATCGGCTGGGAGTTGCTCGCCACCGTTGACGAGAAACTGCTGACCCGCATCGACAACAAAACGATCCAACAGTTCCACCCCAAGTACGCGAAGAAGGCCAAGTAAGCCCTCCTCGCGGCCGGGCGGTCGTCATCCTCCTCCTTTCTTTCTTCCTCTTCTCGGTGACCGTCATTGACGCCAACCGCTGTCCGGTTTTACCAATCCCTGCCCAACGGCAAAGTTCAACGGCTCGCTTGGGCTGGCTGATGCAGGCCATGGCACGCCGCGCCGGCAAGAAGCCGACCCGTCATTTCCCCGTCATCGTGGAACTGGACGCGAACGGCGTCTACATCGTGACCTGCCCCGTGTTCAAGGGCTGCCATTCGTACGGCAAGACGGTCGACGAAGCCTTGGCGAACATCCGGGAAGCAATCGGGCTCTGCATCGAGGAGACCCCCACCGCACCGACACACCGGTTCGTGGGATTCCGCGAAGTGGAGCTCGAGGTCGATGGCTAAGCTTCCGGTGACGACGGGCGTACGCATGGTCCGTTTTTTGGAAGAGCTGGGGTTCCAAGTCATCCGCGCAAGAGGCAGCCATGTTCGAATGGCCCACCCCGATGGTCGCGTCACCACGGTTCCGATTCACGCCAGAAAGGATCTACCGATTGGCACACTTCATTCAATCCTCCGGGATATCGCAATGGACCGCGATTTGTTCGTGCGGCAGTGGAACTCTTGAGCATGCCTTGTAGCGACGGCTCCCGGTCCTGATGCAACGGCCATCGACTGCGCATGGCCTGACCGCTTGCTTCCGCAAGTCGTGGCCGCTGGCCTAGACCAAGCGGCTGATGCGCTGCTGGAGAGTGCTGCCGGCTTGCGGCTGCCCGAACTCCATGGGCTGTGCGGATTGCTCCGGCGAGACGCGCCTGGCGGTTTTGTCGGGGCCTTCAGGCTGGTCGACTGCCCACCGCTCAGTCATGCGGTGCTCTCGGCCTCGATGCCGAGCCGGCGGCGAATCCACATGGGCGGCTTGTAAGCTAGGTAGACGGCGGCCGACGCGCACAGGGCCACCGACCCGTTGGCCAATCGCCAGGCCTCCTGGGTCGAGGGATTGTTGCTGAGGCCCGTGATGGTCCCCACCAGGCTCGACCCGAACCAGACGACGAGGGACGCGGAGATCATCGCGATGCGGTACTTCTGCTCCGCCATCGTGGTCTTGAAGTAAAGCAGGAAGAAGGCGATGGCCGACAGGATGGGCGGGATCGCGATGAGGAGCCCGAAAACGAGGCCCTGCAGCGGGTCGGTCTTGATGCGTTCGCCATCAGCGGTGAGGAATGTCTTCATCCCGCCGTCGGGGGGAACCCCATATCCATCGATGTCCGCCGCCAGGAGGATGTACTCGAGCCAGACAATCATGACGAGGAAGTACACCATGACGGCGCCGATGACCCAGCGTTTGCCGGTGTAGAGGTAGAGCAGGTAGTAGACCAGGCCGGCGATGGCGGCGAAGACAATGATGAGCAGGGCCTGAATCAGGATGAGCATCAGGCCGTAGGTGTCGGCGTCGAAGAGGCCGAGGATGGCCACCAATGGCGTGAAGGCGGACAGACCGGCCAGCCCGAACCACCAGGCCTGGAACATCCGCATGGCCAGCCGGTCCGCCGGCGCGCCGGCCCTTCGCCCCACCTGGTATCCCACGGCCGCGTACACGATGGTCGAGGCGATGGCCAGGCCGATGGAGAAGGGCAGGTAGGGGTCAGCCATTTCAGTCAACTCACGGACAGGGCTTCACCATCATCAACCTGTTCAAACCATCCGCTTGACGCGGTCGGCCACGTCGCGGCGGGCTGTGCCGCTGCTGATGTTCTCCACGCCGGCGAAGTCGCTGCGGATGACGACTCCCTGGTCGGTCAGCTCCAGGAGGCGGTACTTGCGGTCGTGCGCGGAGCCGCGGAACTTGAGGACGTTGATGGCCTTCTGCATCTCGCCGCCCAGTTCCACGTAGCGCAGGACGATGAGGTTGTCCGCCACGAACTCCAGGCCGTAGTTGCTGATGGTGACGGTGGGGCCGACGATTTGCGCGATCTCGTGCGTCATGAGGGTCGTGACCTTGAGGAGGCGCAGGTGGTTCACCAGCCCGGCGACGCGTTGCCGCAGGTCGGGGCTGGGTTGGCCAAGCACCTCGAACTGGCTCATGCTGTCGATGACCAGCCGCTTGGCGCCAATCTCCCGCACGATGTCGTCCAGAACGGTGCCCTTCGCGCTGGCGCTGGCAAGGAGAATCTCCGGAGTCGTGCAGATGAGGCGGAACTTGCCTTCCTCCTCCCACTGCTTGAGGGGCCAACCGCGGTCCAAGGCATCGAGGTAGATTTGCTGCGGCAGGTACTCGAAGGACACGAACACGCCCGGCTCTCCCGCCTTGATGCCGGCGGCGATGTAGTGCAGGCCCAGGGTGGTCTTGCCCGTGCCGGGGCTGCCGGCGACCAGTGTGGCGCTGCCGACGAGGATGCCGCCGCCAATCATGGCGTCCAATCCGGGAATCCCGGTGCTGAGGCGGGGTCGTGGTGGGGCGGCCGTCATTTTGTTGGCCTCCCTTTGGCGGCCGCCAGTTTCCGCACGCGGTCGGCGATGGCGCCCTGCACCTCGCCTTCGCGCCGGCGGTCAAAGACCAGGAGGGTGTAGGCCCCCGTCTTCTGTTCCTTGATGATGCCCAAGGTGATGTGATCGGCAATCTCCTTGCGCAGGCCGTCGACGTTGGTCCCCAGTCGCCGGGCAAGTCCCTCCAGCGTCTCGATGACGCCGGGGTTTTCGTGGAAGAAATTCAAGGATTGGATCTTCAGGTCGCTGGCGACCCACAGGTCCATCACTTTCGAGAAGTCGTCGTCTCCTCTTGTTGCGGTTGCTTTGGCCAAACGTCATCCCTCCAAGTCGAGTTTCAGGGTCCCATCGGCGCCCATGGTCGGGTCGGTCGTGGCCTGCATCTTGCGTCGCCGCGCCGTCGTGAACGCCCCCTCGAGGAGGCCGACCACGAGGGCGACCGACGCCCGGTTCTCGAGGCTGAAATGCGGGGCCTGCTTGATGCGAAGGCGCACCAGCTTGTCCTTGTCCGACTCGACCTTGACCTCGACCCCCAACAGGCCCGCCACGAGTTGCGCGGAGTCGGTGCCGGCACCGGGGCTTGCTGCGGCCAGCAGCAGGCCTTCCTCGAGGGCGCCGTAGTGGACCAGGCTGTAGATGGCCCCAGGCCCGAGCACGTCGCCCATGCGTTGCAGGACGCCGCCCAAGACGACTCCCGCAGCGGGGGCGCGGCCAGGGATTGCCGGTTTGCGGGCCGATGCGGGCTTGCGGGTTGGCATTCAGGTCCCCTTCTTGTTACGCAGGAACCGGTTGATGGCTCCTTTGATGCGGCTGGCGTCGAAGGGCTTCTGGATGTAGCCGTCGGCCCCGAGGCGTTCGCAGATGGATTCGCTGTCGACGGAGGCGGTGAACACCAGAACGCGCATCTTCTTCAGGCTGGGCTCGGCGCGGATCTCCGGGATGAGCTTGGCGGGATCGAGGCCGGGCATGTTGATGTCCTGCAGGAGGACGTCGGGACGGACCTTGCGCAGCGTCGGAAGGATGCGCTTGGCATCCAACACAGTCGTGACGGTGAATCCCTCCATCGTGAGCACGAGCTGCATGCTTTCGAGGATGTCCGCCTCGTCGTCGGCGACCAAGATGCTGGTCATGCCCCGGCACCTCCGGCGGGCCGCTTGTCGGCCTTGTGCGCCGGCTTGGAGCCGGGGCCCAGCGTGAAGTAGAATGTTGCGCCCTTGCCGGACGCGCCTTGCGCCCAGACCGCCCCGTCGTGCCGCTGCACGGCGCGGGCGACCGTCGCAAGGCCGATGCCGGTGCCGGCGTAGTCCGACGCGGAGTGGAGTCGCTGGAAGAGCTGGAAGAGCCGGTCGACGTGCGCCATGTCGAAGCCGGCGCCGTTGTCGCGCACGAAATAGGTCGCCTCGCCGTCCTTGAGGTCCTGCCCGAACGCAATGGTCCCGCGGGTTTTCTTGCCGGTGAACTTCCAGGCATTGCCCAGGAGGTTGGCCAACACGATGCGGACGATGGCGGCGTCGGCGTTGGCCCAGACGTGCGGCGCAATCTTGACGGTGACCTTGCGGGCGGGGTCGCGCTCCGCCAACTCGGCCAGCGTGGACCGCGCAATCTGGGCGAGGTCGGTGCGTTCGCGGCGCAGCGGCAGGCGCATGACCCGGCTCAACTGCAGGATGTTCTGGATGAGGAGCGCCATGCGCTGGACTGCGGCGTGGATTCCTTGCAGGGCCTTGGCCGCCTCGGGGGTCAGTTCGCTGCTGTGCCCCTTGGACAGCACGTGTGCATAGTTCTCGATGATGGTGAGCGGCGTCCGTAGGTCATGGCTCACCGTGTAGCTGAACGTCTCGAGTTCCCGGTTGGCCTGGGCCAGTTCAAGGATGCGGGTGGCCAACTCGTCGGTGATGGCGTGCGTCTCCAAGGCCGCCCGGGCCGCCGACGTGAAGTGGTCCTCTTGGCCGGGGTCGCCGGAAGCCGTGACCGGCAAACCAAGGGCAACCCCCTGCCGAGGGGACTTCCCTGTCCTGGACTTGGTTGGAATCGTCATGGCGTTTACCCCGCTGCGGCCCACGGGCAAGCCCTTCCCTCCCCAGTATGGCTGCGAGGCCGTACATAAGGGAGTCCGGACTAGCTATTTACCGGGGGCCAGGCGCGAATCCTGAGTCCTTTCGCCTTTCTTTGCGCATGGGCCAAGTCGGGCGCCCGGTTTGGGCTGGCATGGACCCCTTCGTCGACCTTGGGTTGACCTCCACACTCCACATCCACCCAAGCGGCGCCCTCACCTTCTGCGGGCCCGGCGAGGATCTGGCGGCCTGGGACGGCGACGCAGCATTGCTTGCCGTCGCGGCCTGACGGCTCAGGCGGCAGGACTGGTCACCGCGGCCGTAGCTTGAGAACCGGCAACGGGCCACGCCACGAAGAACGTGGACCCCTTGCCTGGCCCCGCACTCTCGGCCCAGATGCGGCCGCCGTGCTGCTCCACGATGCCCTTGCTGATGTACAGGCCGAGGCCGGTGCCCTTGGCGACGCCAGGCTTGTCCTCGTGCAGGCGCACGAAGGGCTGGAAGAGTTGGGCAAGCTGTTCCGGCGTCATGCCGAGACCGTTGTCCTGGATGGAGACGATGGCCTCCTTGGCATCGACCTTGAGGCCGACGTCCACGCGCCCCCCGGTCGGGGTGTACTTCACCGCGTTGCTGACGAGGTTCATCAGGACCTGCATGCACTTGGCTTGGTCGACATCGACGCGGACGTCGGGCAGGGAGTCGAGGCGGATTGCCAGTCCGCCCAGCCGGGCTGGCGCCTCGAACGAATCGACCGCCTCCTTGACTAGAGGCGCAAGGCTTGCGGCCTCACGGCGCAGTTTCAGGCG
>JBAZXE010000029.1:0-1868 GCA_041659985.1 Thermoplasmatota archaeon
CGTGACGGACCTCCGCACCCCGGAGTCGTCCTCGAGTTCGTCCACCACGCCGTCCGACGACAAACTGGCGCCGATCCCCGGATCCGTTTGGGTCATCCTGGTCTTGGCGGCCCTCGCCGTGGCTCGCCGGCGCCGCGCCTAGTCCGCCCCCTTTATCCTGGGCGGCCCACTCGCCGAAGCGATGAGCTACACCGGACGTTTCTTGGGGGCCGCCGAGGACATCGGCCGCCTCGGCTTCGTCTTCGAGGGCGAGGGCAACCGCTTCCTGTTCGACTACGGGCTGGAGCCGGACAAGCCGCCGCTCTATCCCCTGGAGGCGCCGCCGGTGGACCGCGTGTTCCTCACGCACTCGCACCTCGACCACTGTGGCATGCTGCCGTGGCTCGCGGCGCGCTACGACGCCTCCATCCACTGCACGCCGCCGTCGGCCGACGTGGCCACCATCCTGCACCGCGACTCCCTCAAGATTGCGCGGTCCGAAGGGTTCCCTGAACCGTACGGCGACAAGGACATCGATGCCACGATGGGCCTGTACGACTTGATGGACTTCCAGTACCCGAAGCCGCTGGGCAAGTTCACGGCGCGCCTGCACACGGCCGGCCACATCCCCGGGGCCGCTCAGATTGAGCTCAAGTCCGACTCGATGACGACCATCTTTACCGGCGACCTGTTCACCCGGCAGCAGCGCCTGGTCTTCCCGGCCAAGCAGACCAAGTGCGACGTCCTGTTCATGGAATCCACCTACGCCGGCCGCGAACACCCCGACCGCCAAGACGTGGAGAAGGAATTCGTCGACTTCGCCAAGGACGTGCGCCAACGCGGAGGCATCCTTCTCGTCGCCGCCTTCGCCGTCGGCCGCGCCCAGGAACTCGCCATGGTCCTGCAGGGCCACGGCCTCAACGTCTGGCTCGACGGCATGTCGCGCGCCGTGGCCAAGGTCTACGCGCAGCACCCCAAGTACCTCAACGACCCGTCACGCTACATGCGCGCCCTCGGCGAGATCAAGGACGTGCGCAACCACCGCGGCCGCAGCGTCGCCCTCGAAGAGGCCGATGTCATCATCTCGACTGGCGGCATGATGGACGGCGGACCCATCCTGTTCTACCTCGACCATGTGCGCAACGACCCGAAATGCGCCCTCGCCATCACCGGCTACCAGGCCCCGGGAACGAACGGACGACGGCTGCTCGACGAAGGCGTCGTGGACTTCGACATCCGCGATGCCGGCAAGGTCGTGCACAAGATCCACTGCGAGGTGCGCTCCTTCGACTTCAGCGCCCACGCCGGCCACAAGGACCTCATTGCCTTCGCCAAGGGCACCGGGGCCGAGGAGGTCGTGCTCTTCCACGGCGACAAGCGCGAACTCATGGTCGACGACCTGTCGGATTTCGCCGAGGTCCGCCTCCCGGTGCGGGGCGAGCACTTCCAGTTCGGCAAGTAGGCTTCCGGCGTCGGGACAGGCATGTCCGGGGTGGCAAGCCACAGTGCGACAGGAGGCCGGCCGGTCGTCGCGCTTAAATGGGGGCCTTTTGTCGGCCGGCCATCGGCACCATAAGGTTCCGACGCGCTGGCGTTTGTCTCCATGCGTGGGTCCTTCGGACCCGCTCAGCGGCGGCATCTCCTGCGGCATCTGCCGCCTTAGCTCAGTTGGTAGAGCAGCTGATTCGTAATCAGCAGGTCGGGTGTTCAAATCGCCCAGGCGGCTTTCTGTCAACGCTTTGTGCGTTTAGGCCCGGGTGGCGTAAATCTCGCGGAGGGCTTGGGCCGCGCGGGGCCAGCCGTGGGTTTCCATCGTCCAGGCGTGGCGGGCGGCCCGTTGCGCCGGGGTCGGGGAGCCCTTCTTGGCGGCCTTGCGCAGGACGCCGACG
>JBAZXE010000029.1:1878-23875 GCA_041659985.1 Thermoplasmatota archaeon
CGAAGATGGGGAGATCGGTGACCGCAACCGGTGTGCCGCACGCCATGGCCTCCAAGGGGGGGAAGCCAAAACCCTCGTCCAAGGTAGGTAGGACGACGAGGTCGGCGGACTGGTAGGCGGCGAGGAGGCCCGGGTCGTCCAGACGACCGAGACGGGTCAGGCGGTCGCCCAGGGCCGCAGCAAGAGGGCTCTCGCGGGCTTTCTGCTCGGCCCAGGGGGGCCGGCGCACGGAATCGGGTCCGGCGTGAACAAGATGGACGGTGGGGTCATCGAGGTCGAGGACGGCCTGCAGCAGCCAGTCAAGCCGTTTGCGGGGATTCAAGTCAGCGACGCACAACACATTGAACCGGCCAGCCTTGAAGGCGGGATGCGGCCGAAGCGTGGACGACGGGTGGAACCGGTCTGAGATTCCGGGCATCACCACGTGGAGGCGTTCCGCCTCCGCGGTTGGGTAAAGTCGGCGCAAGGTGGTCCGGGTTGTCTCCGAATCGCACACGAGGTCGACGTTGCGGCGCAGGAGGCGCTCCGTCGTGCGCCGCATGGCCGCCACCTCGACGGCGCCGAATCCCAGTTCCTCGCTCCGCGTTTCGGGGAACAGGTCGTGCACGGTGGCCACGTCGCAGCGCGGATGGGCGGCGTAATGGAACGTCGAATGCAGGAGCCCGCCCTTGCGCAGCGGACGCAGGAGCCCCTGCGCCTTCATCGACAGGAAGCCACCGACCTTGCGCGATCCCAGCGCGACCTCGTAAGGCCGGATGCGCAGTTCGCGGACTTCCTCGCCGTCGGCGCGCAATGCGTCGGCCAGCTCCCGCGCATAACGGGTCACTCCCGCCGCCTCCTTGGCGTCAAGGGAATGCAGGGTGACCACGGCCCACGACCCTGGGCCCGGCCTTTGGACGTTTCGTCCTCCGGGGCCCTCGCTTGCGAAAGGCAATCCTTTGAAGGACGCCGTGCGGTCTGGAGGCATGGAGGGATTTGCGGCTTACCTGCGCATCGTCCGCAAGCGCGGCCCGCAGCCCTTCTGGACACCGGTGGCCCCTTTGCACCGGGTCTTTTCCTATCCGCTATCGTATCTCTACGTCGCCGTCGGTCTGACTCCGCTGGCCGTGACTCTCGTCGGGCTGGCGGTCGCCCTGGCGGGCGCCGTCCTCGTCATGGGCCTGCCCCTCGGGTCCACCGGCTTCTACGTCGGCTTGGCGGCCCTCAACCTCGGCGTCATCCACGACGCCTGCGACGGCGAAGTCGCCCGGTACCGCCTCCACAAGGGATGGCAAGACACGCGGACCTACCGCGTCGGGATGTTCGCCGACTTCTGGGCCTTCGCCGTGCTGGTTCAGGCGCTCCTGCCCGCAATCTTGGGCATGGCGGCTTGGAGGGGAGGCTTCCCCTGGTGGCTCGCGGCCTTGGGCGCTGCGGCAGGTTTCACGCTTCTGGGCTCGTATGTGGCCGGCTTCGCGCGCTCCGCCTATTGGCCGGAACTGCGCTCGACCGTCCGCGAGGAGTCATTCAGCTTCGCTTCGGGCGGCGGCCCCCTCCTGCGCTTGGCGCGGCGAGGCTATTTCTGGTGCTTCGAGACGGCGATGTTCACGTTCCACGCCACCGTAGTCATGGTCGCCTGGTCCGTCGTGGGGGGGCTGCCCCTGTGGATCCTGGCCTATGTCACCTTCGTCGGGGTCGCCTTGCTGGTCGCCTTCCTCGTGGCCACGGCGCGGACCTTGGCTACGTTCGACCAAATCGCGCCTTGAGTAGGGTGCCCAAGAACCGACGAACCAGGAAGTTCAGGAAGTACGGGAAGGCCGTCCCGCGCCCAAAACGCCCTTATGGCGTCCCCCTGTGGGTTTGCTGATGGCGGACGTCAAGGTGAGCGTCGTGCTCACCACCCGCAACGAGGGCAAGAACCTCCGCCACCTCCTGGACTCCCTGGTGCACCAGGAAAACCTCCACGAGGTTGTGCTGGTCGACTCAAATTCGCAGGATGACACGGTGGCCGTGGCGGAATCCTACCGCCGCCGCTTCCCGAGCTTCACCATCCTGCGCCAAGCGTCGCGCCGCGGCGAGGGCCGCAACCTCGGGGCGCGCCAGGCCACGGGCGACCTTCTGGCCTTCATCGACGGCGACTGCGTCGCCAACGCGTTCTGGTTGCGCCGCCTCGTCAAGGCCTGGGGTGGGGACCCGTCACGCGTGATCGCGGGCAAGACCGACCTCACCGGGTACTGGGCGTTCACCAAGCTGCACCGCGTCGAACTGCCGCACAAGGGCCAAGACACGACATGGCCGAGCTGCAACCTTGCCTACCCGCGCGTCCTCTTTGAGAAACTGGGCGGATTCGACCCCGCCTTCGTGACTGCGGAGGACATCGACCTCAACCTGCGCGCCAGCGAATCCGGCGCGAAGATCGTGCACGAACCCGAGGCCATCGTGTACGCCAAGGCCCGCGACTCCATCACGGGTTTCCTCAGGCAAGCCTACTGGAACGGCTACGGCCGCAAGCAGCTCACCGCCAAGCACGGCGAACTGTGGAGCCAGTACTCTTTCCGCAAGATGGCGCGCGGCATGGGCGGCCTGTGGGGGACGATGCGCATGCTCTCCGGCATGGTTGGCTACCTCGACGCCAAACTGGGGAGGAAGGCGCCGGAATGAAGGTCACCCTCGTCATCCCGACCCTCAACGAGGAGAATGGCATCGGGCCGACCCTCGACGCCGTCGACCGGGCCGCGTTCAAGGCCAAAGGCTGGGACCTCGACCTCCTGGTCATCGACGGGGCTTCGACGGACCGCACCAAGGCAGAAGCCGAACGGCGCGGGGCCCGCGTCGTCATCGAACCGCGCAAGGGCTACGGGCGCGCCTACAAGCGCGGCTTCGCGGAGGCCACGGGCGACATCTTGGTCACCGGCGACGCCGATGGAACGTACCCGTTTGAGCGTGCCCACGACTTCGTGCAAGTCCTGCTGGACGAGGATCTCGACTTTGTGAACTGCGACCGCTATGCCGGCTTGGAAAAAGGCGCCATGAGCCGGCTGCACCGGTTCGGCAACTGGGTCCTTTCGAGCACGGCGCGGGGGCTCTTCGGCCTCCGGCTACGCGACTCGCAGAGTGGAATGTGGATCATCCGCCGCACGGCCCTGGGCGCGTTGGACGTCGAACGGATGGCGGACGGCATGGCGTTCAGCCAGGAAATCAAGATTGAGGCCATCCGCCGCCTCGACGGTCGCTTCAAGGAGGTCCCCGCCGGCCTGCGGCCCCGCATCGGGACGCCGGCGCTTGCCAGTTGGCGCGACGGGTTGGGAAACCTCAAGGCGCTGTACGCCTGGCGCCTGCGCCGCCACGGCTGAGCGTGGTGAGCGGGGCGAAAAAAAGGGCTGGGAAGAAGGGGGAAAGGGAGCCGGATGTCTTTCGGCTTAGATGCCCGCGAGGAGGCTGCCCGAGGCGGCGCCCGTGGCGCCCGCGGTGACTTCGCCGACCATGCCGGTCGCGGTGGCGGCGACATCGGTGGCGGCGGAGAGGTCCGCGGCGCCGGCCAGCTGCCCGGTGAGGTCAGCGGCGGCGGACAAGTCAGCGGCAGCCGAGATGTCGGCTTGCACGTTGGCGGCGGTGTTGGCGCCGGCCGCGACATCGGCCGTGGCCGAGGCGTCGACATCGGCGTCAGCGCTGAACAGGGCGCTGAACCAGGCGGCGATGCCGGCGAAGAAGCCGACATCGGCGTCTGCATGGGCAGCGGCGTCGGCTGCGACTTGGGCGTCGGCCGCGGCGGCGGCGTCAATCTGGGCCTGGGCCGCCAGGTTGGCGGCGACACCGAGGGCGGCCTGGGCCGACACATCGGCGTCCAGGTTCGCCTGGGCGGCAACGTCGGCCGCGATCTGGGCCTGGGCCGCGACGTCCGCCGAGGCGGACGCGCTGGCCGCCACGTTGGCGGCCGCGTTTGCGGTTCCCATCAGGTCGGCGGTCGCTGCGCCCGTGGCGCTGGCGTCTGCGCCTGCGCCGAGCATGGGCAGAGCGGTGGCGAATCCCGCGACCAGCAAGAGCAGGCCGGCGGTCATGAGCGGCGCCAACATGCGGATGCGGCGCTGAATCTTCTTCGGGGAGGTTTGGTTGTGCGTCATAGAGACACTACCCATCCCTTCGCGGCCCACGAGGATAAGGCGAGGCGATAGCGCGGGAATATGGCGTCCGGCAGGCTTGGCCGCGCGCTGCAAGGAAAGCCACTCGCGTGGCGAACGAGGACGACCCTCGTTGCCCGCACCGCGCTCGCCATAAGGCGCTGGAGACTTCGAAGAAGGGATGCCCGACCTGCTCGACCTGGCCAAGGCGAAGAGGGAGCTCGAGTCCAAGGACCTCCTCACCATTGAACGGGACACCGCGCTCACGTGGGGTGGGCGGGCAGGGGCAAGCTACCAGTGCGTCCTCGAGGAGGAGGACCACGCCGAGCGTATGCGTTGTTTCTGGGAGGCCGAAACCTACCGCGCCGAGGCCGTCGAACACGCTGCGATGACGGAGGACGCCAAATTCGTTGAGCGCCTGACCGCCGAGATTGAAACCCATCGCGCCCTTGCCCGCGCCTTGTTGCTGAAGGCCGGCCACGACTTCGTCCAAGGCAACCGCACGCCGAAGGCCAAGCGCGGCAAGCCCGCCAAGTAAAGCCCCCGGCTGAGTGCCCTTTTAACCCAGGCAAGGGGTCCAGTGGCGTGCCCAAGGCGATGTCCGGTCAGGTGACGCCAGCGGACCCCGACACTCCCATGCGCAAGGTGCTCTACGACGGCACCGGAATGGAAGGCGTCGAGATTCCCAAAGTCGCGCCGGAGACGCTGAAGAAGGCGTTCCGGACCATGCTCGCGGTGCGCACCCTGGACGCCAAGATGACGAACCTGCAGCGCCAGGGCCGCATCGGGTTCTACGGCGCCTGCACCGGGCAAGAGGCGACTCCCATCGGCACGGCGATGGCGCTGCGCGACGACGACTGGATTTTCCCGGCGCTGCGCGAAGGGTCGACGGCGCTCTACCGCGGCTACAAACTCAGCCACTATGTCGCGCAGTGCATCGGCAACGACCACGACCTGCAGAAAGGCCGCCAGATGCCCTGCCACTACGCCGACCGTTCCGTCAACCAGGTGACCTGGTCCTCCGTCATCGCGACCCAGCTCGTGCACGCCGCCGGGGCCGCGTACGGCATGAAACTGAAGGGCACCGAGCAAGTCGCCGTGGGCTTCCTCGGCGATGGCGCCACCAGCGAGAACGACTTCCATTCGGCGATGAACTTCGCGGCCGTCACCAAGGCGCCCGTCGTCTTCGTCTGCCAGAACAACCATTTCGCCATCTCGGTCCAGCAGGACCACCAGACCGCCACGAAGACGTACGCGGAGAAGGCCGCGGCATACGGAATGCCCGGCGTGCGCGTCGACGGCAACGACATCCTCGCCGTCTACGACGCGGTCCGTGAGGCGGCCGAGCGCGCCCGCAACGGCGCCGGCCCGACGCTCATCGAGGCCGTGACGTACCGCCTCATGCCGCACAGCACCTCGGACGACCCGAGCCGCTACCGCGACGAAGAGCAGTACAAGGCCTGGCTCAAGCGCGACCCCGTCGAACTGTTCCGCCGCTTCCTCCTGGCGCGCCGCATCATCACGGAAGTCTGGGAGCAGAAGCTGCAGGCCGAACTCGACGCCGAAGTCGACGTCGCCATCAAGGAAGCTGAGGCGGCCAGCCTGCCGGCACCGGAGACGATGTTCTACGACGTCTACGAGACCGTGCCGCAACTGCTCAAGGACCAAGCGAAGATCCTGCGCGCGTCTCTTGACAACGGCGAATACGAGTGGCCGCCAAAGGGGCACTAGTAGGCGATGGTCGCAAAGCTTTCAATCGAGACTTGCCTGAACATCATTTCCGCACTTCGCCCATTGGTTGCGGCTGCAGTCGAAAATATTCGCCATAACGGAAAATGGGGGCCGGAACTCGAGCAAACGGAGGCTTTTGCTTGTTCTAACTACCTGTACACATCCGAAAACCAGGGACCAAGTTCTTGGTCGACCCAAGAAGGAACGGAAGAGGATTGGGGAATCGCTCGCAGCCGGGTTGTTCAGGAACTGTCTTTGGAGTCGAAGCTGGCTATTTTTGAGGCACAACTCCGGGATCTTGGGGGAGTTGACTATCCAGCGCGTTTCGGACTCGAAAGCTTGATTACCCGCATGGCCCGGGCCTTCCATGGCGGCGAACCTGAGGACAACTCGGATGCAGCATTGGCGGCGCTACTGTTGCACGACCTTTCGGGCAAACCTGTTGAGCACAGTATTGTGGCACGTGCGGCCGGATTGGTCATCCTATCCGAGCCAATTGAATTGGAAATTCCGGGTGGGCTAGTTGTTTTAGAGGCTTTTACAAGGGAGATGTTTGAGAAACCTCGGCGTGTTTCTCGATACATTCCAGAGCCCTTTTTCCCGGATTTTCCGACAGCCTTGATTTCCATTCGTCTCGTTGCTCTCGCCCCCGTGGAGGCCCAAAAAGTCCTGGAAAAGGCGAAGACGATTGCTTCACTTTTCGACCCTTGCAACCTAGAAATCAACGAGTACTCAATGAGCTCATCAGGTTTGAGGCGGCATGGCGGCCGAATGACCTCGGGCCGATTAGCACAAGCGCGTCGCCAACTTGTTCTGCGCCAGGAGGATGTGGCGGAATTCCGGAAATTCTGGAAGCAAATGTGGCCGGCTTTCCCATTCGAGCCGTTTGCCACCCGGAATGAAAACCCCGCTACAGTGTCGCTTGGACGTTATACGGAGGCCTGCACGGAACCGCGCAGTGCCGAATACAGCATGACCACCGTCATGATGGGGTTGGAGAGCCTGTTCACTGAAGGAGCACCGGAGATTTCCTATCGATTGCGGCAACGACTTTCTAATTTCCTGGGGCATGTCGGACTCGATCCACATTCCGTTCACGCAACGGTCCGCGAGGGGTACAACATTCGCAGCACCCTCGTTCATGGTGGAAGTATTTCCTACAAAGACCGGCGGAGAATCGATGCGATGTATGGGAGTTTAAACGAATTATTGCGACGCAATCTCGATCTGCTGCGTCTTTCAATCTTGCTGATGTTCTTGACTCGGATGGAAAAAGATCGAGTCCTTGACTTGCTCGATGAGTCAATGTTCGATTCTAAGAAGAGAGAAGAATTAGGAAATATTCTAGCGCACCACAAGACGGCTTTGGGCCGAATTCCCGTGTGGAATTAGCGTGCCGGCGCTTACCTGGTCCGACGGCGCGTTCCGCTTCGCCAAGCCCCTGCCAGCAACCCTGCTAGCCGATCTCAAGCTGCGCAAGTTCCCGCCGCCGCTGTGGAATCCAAGCGCACGCGCCTGGTCCTATGACGAAAGCAGAGACGCGCTCGAGGCGCTGCGATTCCTCGTCGAGACCACCGCAGTCCAATCCGATGCCAGCGCGGGCCGTCGGCTGCACGACCTGCAGGATGGCGCCCGTACTTCGGCGCGGCGCGTCGCCGACTTGGAAACGAGGCTGCGTCCGTACCAACAGGAAGGCGTCGGCTTCGCGCTGACCCGCAAACGCATCCTGCTCGCCGACAGCATGGGCCTCGGCAAGTCCCTGCAGGCCCTCGTCGCCGTCGAGAAGGCCGGCGCCTACCCATGCGTCGTCGTCTGCCCGGCAGCCGTCAAGCTGGGTTGGCAGCGGGAAGTCCTGAAATGGGTGCCGTGGCGCAGCGCCCAGGTGCTGAACACCGGCCGCGATTCGTTGCGCGCCGCACAAGTCACTGTGCTAAACCCCGAACTTCTCCCCGCGCAACTGGACGACTTGAAGGCGCTGGGGATTCGCGCACTCATTCTGGACGAGGCGCACTTCTTCAAGAACCCGGATTCGCAGCGCAGCCGCAACGCCCTCGATTTGTCGCGCAATGTGCCCCTGCGCATGGCGCTCACCGGGACGCCCATCAAGAACCGCCGCGAGGACCTCGTGCACCAACTGCGCATCCTCGACCAACTCGACGCCGTCCTCTCCATCTACAAGGGCCTCCTGCCGCACTGGTACAAGCCCAGCATGGGGCCGCTGGCAGAGGTCCACGCCATCCGAGCCCTTCAGCAGCTCGACGCAAAGGAGCTCAACGGGAGACTGCGCGAAGTCTGCATGATCCGCCGCACCAAGCTTGAGGTCGCCAAGGAGATCCCGCCCCTGGCCCGCACCCGCGTCGAGGTCGTGCCCGGACACCTCAAGGCCTACCACGACAAGGAGCGCGCCATGCTGGATTGGGTGCGCAAGTGGCACGACAAGTTCGGCTCCGAGGCGCAGCAGGTCGAACCCGCCATGACCTTGGAGTTCCGGGCGCACCTTACGGCCTTGCGCCGCGAGGCGGCCTTGGCCAAACTGCCCTTCGTCAAGGATTGGGTGGAACCGCTTATGGAATCGGGTGAACGCGTCATCTTCTTCGCCTACCACAAGGACGTCGTCGCCCGCCTGGCCGAAGCGCTCCCCGGTCGAGTTGCGACCATCACGGGCGACACGCCGGCTCCCGTGCGACGAGCCGTCCTCGACGCCCTCGACCATGTCGACTTCCTTGTCGCGACCATGGACTCCACCGGTTACGGCGTCGACGGCATCCAACTGCACGCCAGCCACGTCGCCTTCGTGGAATTGGACTGGACGCCGACGAAGCACGAGCAATGCGAGGGACGTCTACACCGCATCGGCCAGATCGACCGCGTCAGTTCCTGGTATTTCGTTGCCTCCAACACGCTGGACCGCGTCATGATGGACGTGCTGGACTCCAAGTGGTCCGACATCCAAGGCGTCGTCGATGGCCGCGATGGCGGCGACGAGGCGTTCGTGGGCGCATTGCTGCAGCAACTGGCGGCGGGAAAGTCGTTGCAGGACATCGATTCAATCGCCAAGGCGGCCATTGCTTGACGCTGGGTTCCTAGGCCTTGCCGTCTGACCCGGCCGGCAGAGGCGGGGAGACGAGTGGGGAGCGCCGAGCTAGGGCCCCCACGTAGACGCCAAGCAGAACCAATAGCGAGCCGAGGATGAAGCGTCCAGTCACTTGTTCGTCCGCAAGCCATGCGCCCAGACTCGTCGCGACGATGGGGAACAGGACGAATCCGTAGGCGGTCGCCGAGGCGGTCCAGTGGCGCAAGACGTACAGCACTAGCAGGAAGAGCGCAAGGCCGCCGAGGGTCACGAGGTACACGAGCACCAACCACGTCGACGTCCGTGTCGGGGCAGTCCATTCCTCGCCCGCGACGAGAGACAAAGCAAGCAGCAAGGCGGATCCGACCAGCATGCCCACGGCGTTCATCGCGGCCGGGTCGACAGGAGGGAATCGTTTCACGACCAGGCTGGCCTGGCCCGAGGCGGCGGCCGCGCCGACCAACGCGAGGACCGCCCAGCCGGAGATCTCGCCCCCGAAGCCGTCTTCGAACACGACGGCGAGCCCCGCGACGGCAAGGAGGCCGCCTGCGACGGCGCGCCAGCGGAAGGCCTCTTGCCGTTGTGCGACCGCCAGGCCAAAGGTCACCAGGGGCGTCAGGCCAAGGACGACGGCCGCCGGGCCGGATCCGATGTGCAGCAGAGCCCAGTAGGCGCAGGCGTAGAACGCCGCGAAGTTGAACAGGCCATACAAGGCAGCCCCGGCCAAGGCGCGGCCGCGTGGCAACCGGGCCCGGCGTAGGAGCACGAGGATGAAGAAGAGCAGGGAAGCGGCAGCGAACCGTGCGCCGGCGCCCCAGAAGGGGTCCAGTTCAGCGTTGCTGAACCGCACGGCAACGACGTTCGAGCCGCCGATGAGCACGAAGCCCGCGAAGGCCAGGATGATGCCCGCATCGGCCCGGCTCATAGAGCGCAGTCCAATCGGCTGTTTGGGTAAAAAGGGCGTCCTAGGCCGATTGGATGGCCTTGGCGACTTCCTTTCCGACGTCGCTGCACTTGTATTTGCCGCCGAGGTCGTACGTGAAGACCTGGCGCGCGAGGCAGGACTTGACGGCTTCCTCGATGGCGCGTCCGCCGGCGACGAGGCGTGCGTCGGCCTTCTTGGCGCCGACGTGCTCCATCATCAGGCCGGCCGTGAGGATTGCAGCGTAGGGGTTGATGACGTCTTTGCCGGCGTGCTTGGGGGCGGAGCCGTGCACGGGTTCGAACATGGCGTGCTTGTCGCCGATGTTCCCGGACGCGGCCATCCCCATTCCGCCCTGCAGGACGGCGCCGAGGTCGGTGATGATGTCGCCCAGCATGTTGGGGGCCACGACGACGTCGTACCACTCAGGGTTGCGCACGAGGCTCTGCGTGAACGCATCGACGTAGGCGTAGTCCTTGGTGATGCCGTTGTGCTTGGCACCGACTTCGTCGTAGCAGGCGCGGAAGAGGCGGCAGCCGGCGCGGACGTTCGACTTGTCCACGCAGGTGATCTTGGATTCCTTGTTCGCGTGTTTGCGCGCGGCCTTGCGGGCCTCGGCGGCTTCCCAGGCGCGTTCGTTGATGCGCGTGGCGCCCTTGCGCGTGATGACTCGCGTGTCGATGGCGACTTCCTCGATGCCGCCGCGCACCAGGCTTCCGCGCGTCGGAGTGTAGGATCCCTCCGTGTTCTCGCGGAAGAACATCATGTCGACGTTGACGGGGTCCCAGATCTGCGTGAACTTCTCCGAGACCTTGTGCGGAACGCCGGGGTAGAGCTTGCAGGGGCGCACGTTGGCGTACAAGTCGAGGCCAAGGCGCAGGCCGAAGATGACGTTCCAGCCGGCGATGTTGCCGTCCGGGAGCGACACACCGGGCCAGCCAACGGCACCAAGGAGAACGGCGTCGGCTTCCTTGCACGCGGCGAGGCCGCCTTCCTCCCACTCGTGGCCGGTCTTGGAATAGTACTGCGCGCCGCACTCCACGGTGCGCACATCGAGGTGGAACCCGTGCTTGGCCTGGGCGGCCTCGAGGACGGTGAGGGCGGCAGCCGTGACTTCCTTGCCGACGCCGTCCCCGGGGGTGACGACGATGCGTGCATTCGCCATTGCCTCCGCCGACCTGGAGGATGTTCTTAAGGGAATGGCGGCGGCTAGGCTGAAACCGCGCCAGGTGGCGCCAGGAGTCTAGTGGTGGCGGTTGGCTTTTCGACGACCGAATACATCTTGAGTCGGCCCTGAAGGCGGATCGAGGCGACGCCGCCGTCCACGAGGCGAGACAATCGGTGTTGCGTTGTGCTGCGGCTCCAGTTCTCGGCCTCCATTGCCTCAAGGACTGCCTTCTGCGGCGAATTCGGATGGGCCTTCAACCAGTCATGGAGCTTGCCTAGGACGGGTTCGCGCAGCAGGACCAAGTCGGACCAATTCTGATCG
This sequence comes from Thermoplasmatota archaeon, assembly GCA_041659985.1. Lineage (GTDB taxonomy): Archaea > Thermoplasmatota > E2 > JACPAO01 > JAHFTW01 > JAHFTW01. The sequence goes on from JBAZXE010000029.1 coordinate 13,191, forward strand.
AACTTGCCATGGTTCTCGAAGAGACGAACCGTGCTCCCATGGGGATGCTCGACGACCTGGCCGGAGCGCTCAAGGACATTCAAGTGGTGCCGAACGGTTCCAGCCGCGATGCCCGTGTTGCGGGCGACCTCGCGGAAATTCGCCCCGGGATGCAGCTGGATGTATCCGAAGATCTGCTTCCTACGGGGGTGTTCGAGGGCTTGCTCTTTGGTGAGCCGGGTGAAGAACGGGGCGAGGAGGAACTTGAGGATGAAAAGGAGCCCGGCTCCGGCCGCCGTTGCGGCGACTAGCGATGTGTTTTGGAGGAGCAATTCCGGATTGATTCCTCGCTCGTCAATCTTGGCAGCGACAAGGTTGCCCCTGAACTCGGCGTCCATTCGGCCTTGATTGCTTGCCGCCAACCCGTCAAGGGCGATTTTGCCCGAGACTTTCAGGGTCTCTAGTTCAGGGCCGTTGCACTCGAAGCAATCGAACGCTGCGAGGGGAAACCGGGCGGTTCCGTCAAGCTCCAAGTCCATTACGTTGGACCCCCCAGCAACGATTTGCGCCCTCCCGGACACGTTTAGTTGGCCGGAACGACCTTCAAAACGATGGAATGACAGGGTTCGAGTTTCAACCTTGGTATTAGGGGGTGTCTGGGTTGAACGGTCCCGTCCATCTGGACAGAAATCCGAGTTCTGCATGCAAGAAAAGCCGATGCCGCTGGTCTCAACCACAGTGGGATTCAGTGTTGAAACTGAGAAGCTCGGAGAATCCGCGTTTGCGTTGGTCCAGACGACTACGGCTCCCGATGGGTGCAGGGCGTCATAGCGTGCGGCACGGTCATCTCGCATGTATGGATCAACATTGTTGGCCAAGGGGGCTTGTGCATCGCGGCGGTCAATTGTTCCCGCGATTCCGGAGACTGCCCAGACGATGTGCTCGGCTTCAATGTAAATGGAAGCCACTTGGGATTGCAAGCCCAGTTTGGCATCAAGGGAGGTCGCCTGTTTCGTATCCGTCGGCTGCGAAGCATGAAACGGGGCTTCCCCAGAAAAAATCGGGTCGGGGACGGTCACATGTTGTTCGGTGAACGTTGACTGTGTGAGGGGGCCACCAAACGCCAGGTTCCCCTCGACGATTGAACTGGAATCCAGGATAATCAATAGCCAAGTCGAGTTCGAGGCGCGAAGTTCCGATTCCAGTTGTGCTGGCGCTAGGAATTCCATTTGCACGGTTGATGGGCGGGCACCCGCCAAACCGGCCACCATGACCAGGAGAATGACGGGGGTCAGTAGGGCTGCTCGCATTTGAGATCACTGAACCTGCCGATTGGGGCAACAACCGAAGAAGGGTCGAGAATGTTTGCCGTACCAACAAATGTTGTGTACCCCGGCCAATGAAGGAATGGATCTGCGACAGTTCCCGTAGCGAGTGGCCATTCGCCGTTCGTCCGTTGGTACGTTGCCTCGAAGTCCATGTAGCTGATTCCTTCCCGTTCATTCACCCAGAATCGACGGAGGAGGTATCTGGCGTCAGTGTCCGAAGGGCGTGTCTTGATGGTTTCAAGACGGGACATCGGAGACCCCTCGCGTTCGAACGTCCACGTGAACGTTTCAATCTCCCCGGTCTGTTGTGTGCTCCGGTTGATGGCCGCCGAGCTTGCCGGGAGTCCCAGGTCCCGTCGCAGATAGTCCGCCAATTCGGGGTCATTGACCCACACCTGGGTGATGATTTCGGAGGAAGTGTAGTCCCCCCGGCAGGTTTCGGGCGGGTCGCGGTTGTCGTGAATTTCCACTAGGAATTGGACTGGGCCACGTTCGAAGGGGCCGATTGAGAGCCTTTCGCAATCAAAAATTTCTATGCGCAGCTCCGTGGCCGGCGTCGGACCGGGGCCCCAAGTCGGAGGCGGAGTTGCCCCGACAACATCCGAGAGAACATGGCGCAGGGTTTCAATGGCAATGCAGGAGTCTAGGATTAGTTGAAGCGGCAGGTCTGCGGGGATTGAAGGGATGAATGGGGGCTCGTCTTGGTTCGGCGTGCCCGTCGAACTCTCACTGGAGGTCTGGCCGTCGGACGGAATCGTGGGGTCGTCCGAATCGTCGGCAACGCATCCTCCAATCAACGCAGGGAGGGCCATGAAGCCAACCAACGCAACGAGCATTCTGGCCATGTTACGCCTCTATGCGCAACCGCCGGAATCAAAGGTCCAGTATGGCCCGTAACTCCCGCCAATCGCGCTTCCTTTGGCAGGCAATCCGATTTTCACGCTTGGGTGATTGGGGTCTAAATCAGGTGCAACCGGGGACTCGCCGTATCCGGCTTGTTTGCACGTGCAGAGGATTGAACCGATGCATCGGTCCTCACAGAGTTGTCCAAGGAATGTCGGGCACTCATAGGCGGCCCGCTGCGACGTATTCTCCGGGGTTGGGCCGTCGGAGGTTGCATTGCTTTCCTTTGTTGGGGAGTCTTTGTTTTGGGCAGGGAAATCTTCGGTGCTGCCCTCCCCCACTCCTCCCGGTACCATCATCAGTCCAATCATCAGCAGGGCGAACAAGTTGCGGCGCATCATGACAAGCAACCGAACCCAGGCAAGTCCAGGCCCACTTTAACCCGTCTAGCACACTCGTTGGCTTGGCCCTCCAACTCCTACAAAACCCCGGTCGAAGCGTATCCAATCTGCCGAATAAATATCTTCGAGGCCTGGCCGTTTCTCGTGAATCCCCGCCAAGTCGCAACCCCTCGGTTTCCCTTGGAGACCACTGGTTGGCCTTGCGCAGTTCTCGGGGTGGCGCGGTCGACTCGGTCCCTGGCAGGCAGCGTTTGGCCGACTAGCAGGTGAAGCAGTCCATGGGGAGCGGCTGCGGCTCCAAGCGGCCGGTGTCCGGGGACATGACGGCGTAGCGCACGTCGACATCGCCGTCGACCAGGACTCCTTCGAGTTGGGTGGGGGTCGCGATGCTCTTGGTGGGCGGCCCCTGGGCTGTGAACGTGAGCCCGCCGCCGACGGGTACGACGTGATCGAAGGCGTAGGAGTCGAATTCGAACGTATAGCGGGTTCCCGGCACAAGTTCGCTTGGGGCGTCGAGGCCGTCCTTGTAGATGCCGCGCAGGACGCCTTCCGTGACCCACTCGCCATCCTGGTCCGTGACCACGACCGTCAGAACAGGATCGGGGTTGAGGACGGTGGCGTTGACGGTGAATTGCATGGTTCCGGTGAGGCGTTCCCCCACGGATGCGCCCGCGAACCCGGTCGTGCCCTCTCCCAACAGAAGGTCAGACGTGGGCGGCCAGGTGGGCGTGCGGCGCCACTGCTCGTCGTCGCCTTGCACCTCGTAACCCCACAGGCGGTCCATTCCGGTGTCCTTGCCCTTCAGGGTGTGGTCGAGCCAGCGCAGCATCGTCTCGTTCCAGTCGGTGCGCATCGGGTAGACGTGCCCCGTGCCGCCCTGCTGCCACTGGTGCAGCCAACCGAGGACCTGGATGTGGCCGTTCGCATGCACCTGGTCCAGCCAGGGCAGGATGTGGCTCGGCTGGACGTTCCAGTCCTGCAGGCCGTGCACGAAGAAGATGGAGCCCTCCCAGGAAGAGGCCGCGATGCTTTGGGTCCAGTCGCGCTCCATCCAGTAGGTCGACTTGACGCCGGCGGCCGTCGACGCCTCAGAATTGGCGACATGCTCAGGCAGCTCGGCGCAGGCGGCGTCGTCCACGATGCGGGCGAGCGACTCGGGGTCCTCATCTGTCGGAGAACCGCCTCCGCCGGCGCCGCCCGCGAACTCGCTGACGCCCTGGGTGACGGAGTACTCGGTGGTGAAGACGCCGGAGTCGGCGCGGGCCGGCGTGCCCATGCGGAACGTGTAGCTGTACATGTCCGTGATGCCGGAGACGTGGAACAGCCCCTTGAGCGCCGGGTGCGGGTACTTGGCGATCATGCCGTTCTGGCTGGTGGAATCGTACGACTTGCCGCCGGCGGCGACGTTGCCGTTCGACCAGTCCTGCTGGCTGAAGTAGCCCACGACTTCGTTGAGATCTTGGGATTCGCGGTCGGAGCCAACCTCGAAGCAGCCTTCCGAGTGGCCCGTGCCCCGGATGGCCGAGAGAACGACCGCATAGCCGCGCGGGACGTATTCGTTGATCATGTATTGCGAGAAGGCGTCGCCCTCCGTCATCGCACTGTCACCCCAGTACGGGCTGAAGTTGACGAAGACGGGCACCGGCTCCGTCGTGTCGGGGCGATACACGGCGTTGTTGAGGCGCAGTTCATCGGAGACCGTGACCCACGTCTCCTCCGGCTCGAGGATGTCGTACTGCTTGGCCGACAACGTGTCCACGGGCGGGACCCCGTCGTCCGTGTCCTCGGTGCGGTCGCCGCCGCTGAGGCAGCCGCCGAGGGCCGAGGCCAGAAGCAGGGCGGACAGGAGGGCCAACAGAAGGCGCACGACGGCCGACCCGGGGACGGCGTCAAAGTCGTTGTGGCGGCGCACGAATCGGCCTTCGCTCTTCGAGCTCAGGCACGTTTCGCGCCCAAAAAAACGCAAGACGTACTCACTATTCGGGCGGGTCCTTCGGACACCCCAGGGCCCGACTCGCGGCGCTCGCGGGCAAACACCAGGCGAACAAAGGTTGCTTTTGCGACCTAATATTTGCGGACGGCTGGCCCCGGCGGAGGGGCCGGAGCGCTTGCGGCTTTCTGGGCGGCGCTGCGGCCCTTCAGAAGCGCCGCGTTCACGGCTTCCAGCAGCGCCTGCGGCGTGATGGGCTTGGTGAGGAAGTTCTGGATCTGCGCCTCGTTGATGGCGCGGACGGCGACGTTGAGCTCGGGGTACGCCGTGATGAGGATGCGCGGGGCGGCGGGCGCCACCTGGCAGGCCTTCGTGAGGAACTCCAGGCCGTCCATGCCAGGCATCTTGTAGTCGGAAATCACCAGGCCAATTTTCTCCTTGGCCAGCAACTTCAGCCCCTCGGTGCCGTTGCTCGCCGTGAAAATCTTCACGCCGGGCAGGTGGAGGGCGAAGACATCGCTGAGGGATTCCAGGATGTCGGGCTCGTCATCGACGACCAGAATGGCTTCCACGGGGGGGCGCACGGAGCCGAGCTTGGACATGGAGTCACATCGAACTGGGCTGTGGGGCTATAAAGCGCACCCCAAAGAAGGTCAAATACCTCGGCAAGGGACGCGTGAATCAGGCAACAGCACGGGTGCCAACGTGCCTAGCCTTGTCCACGCAAGCGGCGGATGCGCTCCTCGATGGGAGGGTGGCTTGACCAGACGGAGCTGCGCTCGCGGCGACCGAGTTTGCGGAACGGGTTGTCGAAGTACAAACTGGCCACCGTTTTGTCCCCATGGTGGGGGTTGGGCTGCCGGGCCCCAATCTTCTCGAGGGCGCGGGCCAGGCCATCGGGGTTGCGGCTGAGGTGGGCCCCGGTCGCGTCGGCGAGGAACTCGCGTTTGCGGCTGATGGCGAAGTACACCATCTTCGACAAGATGGGCGCGAGGATCATGAAGACGAGGGCGATGAGGAACACGATGAGCATCGCGGCCCCGCCTTCCTTGCCGCCGCCGCGGTTGCGTCCGCCGCCGAAGAACATGGAGCGGAACACGATCTCCGCCAGCATCGCGATGAGGCCGATGAGGGCGATGGCATAGAGCGTGACGCGGATGTCGTAGTTCTTGATGTGCGCCAACTCGTGCGCCAGGACCCCTTCCAGCTCCTCCTGGTCCAGTTCGCGCAGGGCCGTGCTGGTGACGCAGATGATTCCGTGCGCGGGGTCCTTGCCGGTGGCGAAGGCGTTGATGTCGTCGTCCTCCTGGACGTACACCTTCGGCATGGGGATCTGCGCCGCGATGCACAGCTCCTCGACCTTGTAGAGCAGCAGTTTCTCCTCACGGATGGCGGGGTTGGCCGGCCGGGCGCGGGCCGACTTGAGGATGGCGGACGTGCCTGACGCCGATGCGATGGCGAGGTAGATGCCGCCGATGACCAGGGCCATGAACAGCGTCACGTACGGCGGGTAGCCGAGGACGACGCCGATGGCGAAAATCATCATCGCCAGGATGGCAAAGACGGCGATGAAGAGCCGCACCGTGGCGTACTTGTTGCGGCGAATCTGGTCGTCGAGCATCAACGTGGCCATGGCTTAGGCCTCCAAGGAGCGCAGCGAGTGGCCCAGGATGGTCATGCTGGACCGGCCTAGAACTTGACCTTCGGGACGGCGCGGGTGGCCTCGGGGGCGGCCAGCATCGGCTTCTCCTTGCGGGCGCCGGCGAACCACTTGGCAGGGATGGTCTCGATGGCGTTGTTGTAGCGCAGGATGGAGTCGTTGTAGGCCTGGCGGGCGTAGGCGATCTTGTTCTCGGTGTGGCCCAGCTCGTCCTGCAACTGCAGGAAGTTGGTGTTGGCCTTGAGGTCGGGGTAGGCCTCGGCCAGGGCGAACAGCTTGCCCAGGGCGCCCTCGAGCATGCCCTCGGCCTTCATCTTGCCCTCGCGGCTCGTTGCGGAGACCATGCTGCTGCGGGCCTTGATGACGGCGTCCAACGTCGTCTTCTCGTGGGCGGCGTAGCCCTTGACCGTCTCGATGAGGTTGGGGATCAGTTCGCCGCGGCGCTGCAGTTGCACGTCGATTTGCGCCCAGGCGTTGTCGATGGCGTTCTCGTACCGCACGAAGCGGTTGATGAGCGAGACGAGCCACAGGACGAACAGGACGGCGGCGATGGCCAGCACGACGATGAGCCAGAGTTGCATGGTCGGACTTGGATTACAGGGGCCAGAAGAAAAGGATACGCCCTTGTGCTTGACGGCACCGCCTGATTCGGTTCGCCGGAGGGGGCCCTCTGGAGCGGGCGATGCGAGGGTTTGCCCGCAGCCTTAAACAAGCCTTGCGACAGTTCCCGTCGACCGCCATGACGCTTGCCGACTCCCACGTCAAAGCCCTGCTCAAGGAAGGCACCAGCCGCGCCGGCAACCCGCCCAGCGGCTCGGAGTGGCGCGTCTCGCCGGAGGCCATCGAGGCGGCCAAGGCGAAGACTGAGGAGTTCCTGCGCAGTCTTGGGGAGCAGTCGGCGCGCAACTGCGCGGCCGCCAAGCGCAGCACCCTCAAGGCGGAGGACGTCCAGGAGCCCAGTGCTCCGGCGCCCGCCATGGCCCCGATGTAGTCAGGCCTGAATCCCGTCGAGGAGAGTGCGCAGGGAGGCGGGGATTTCCTGCGTCCGCTTCGCCTGGTAGTCGTAGGCGACCTGCACGGTGAGGACCGTGGCGTAGACCGCCTTCGTCTTGGCGTGGCGAATCTCGTAGCTGAAGTCCCACGATTTGCCGCCCATCCGGCTCGTCCACATCGCTAGCTCGATGGGGTCTGCCTTCGCGATGGGTGCCTTGTACTCGATGTGCGCCGAGGCGATGATGAACGGCAGGTTGGCCATGCTAGGGTACCCGGCTACCTCCTGGAACCAGTCGCAGCGGATGGTCTCCGCATAGGTCAGCATCACGGCGTGGTTGACGTGGTCAAGGGCGTCGATGTCGCGGAAGCGGATGGCCATCGGTCGCACGAAGGCGGGCACGCAAACCGGGACGCCGTTGCCCGTTGAAGCCTTGCCGAGTCGCGGGCAAGCCTTCATCGCCTCCGGCCGGATGTCCGCCCGTGGCCGCCATCGTCGTCGCCGTGGACTTCTCTCAGCATAGCCGCAAGGCGTTCGATGCGGCGGTCCGTTTGGCCGAGGACCTCGGCGCCCGGCTGGTCATCGTGCATGCCTTCAGCCCCGTGCCCCGGGCTGGCGTCCGCGACCCGATTGGGCAAGCCAAGGTGGAGATCGACGCGGGCGAATGGCAGGAATTATGCGAGAAGTGGGCCGCCGACGCGCGCAAGGCCCTCGATGTCGCGACGGTGGGCCGCGAGGGCAAGCCGGCCGACGTCATCGCCAAGGTCGTGGCGGAGACGAAGGCATCGCTCGTCGTGGTGGGAAGCCATGGCCGCACCGGGCTCAAGCGCGCCGTGTTGGGTTCCGTCGCCGAGGCCGTCGTGCGCTCCAGCAAGGTGCCGGTCGTCGTCGTGCCGGCGTAGCCGCTAGGCTGCTTCGAAGTGGCCGTGCACGACCACGACCGGTCGGTGCGTCCCCTTCCGGACATCGCTGGCCACGGAACCGAGAATCGCTTTTTCGAGCCCCCTCTTGCCACTGCTGCCAAGAACGACGGCCTTGGCTTGCACCCGTTCGGCCTCCTCCAGGAGGATGGCGGCGGGCAGGCCGGGTCGCGCAATGAAGGAGGCTTCCACGCCTTGCGAACGTGCGAGGTCCACCCAATCCGCGCCAGAGATGCCGCCTTCGCCCACGGGTTCGGTGGTCTCGTTTTCCGTCTTGTCGGTGTCCGGGCGCGTCATTTCCAGGCCGGGTGCGCCCAACGGCCGGACGGCATGGACAAGGATGAGGCGGCCGCCTTGCTCCTTCGCCATCCGGATGCCGGAATCGAATGCTGCGCGGCTGGAGGCCGTAAAGTCGGTGCCCACGACGAAGGCCGGGGCGTTGGGATTGACTTCGAACATGGCCAACTCTCGGATGGCAACGCCAATCATCGTTCGGGAATGGGCCGACCAGACCTGTTCGGATCGGTTGGCCAAGTTGTGTTGGCTTTCGGTCTAGTCCTGCGTCAGGTCGGCTTCGGGGGGGACGCCCGGGGCGGTGTGCTTTGCGTCGCCCTTCTTCGCCAGCTTGTGGCGCACGATGTTGACGAGGCCCCCGGCGTCGAGGATCTCGATGGCCTTGGCGCTGAGGGGGATTCCCTTGAGTTCGATGTTGCGCGTCTCGTTGCGCACCATGCCTTTCTGCAGGTCGACCGTGATGGTCTCGCCGTCACGCACGAACTCCTTGGGCATGTCGGGGCACTCCATGACGGGCAGGCCGACGTTGATGGCATTGCGGTAGAAGATGCGGGCGAAACTGCGCGCGATGACGACGGGGACTCCGGCGCCGAGCATGGAGAGGGGGGCGTGCTCGCGGCTGGAGCCGCAGCCCATGTTGTCGCCCGCCACGAGGATGTCGCCAGCCTTCACCAGTTTGGGGAAGTCGACGCGCCAGCCTTCGAGGATGTGCTCGGCGAGGCCCTTGGGGTCGATGATGGTGAGGTACTTTCCCGGGGTGATCATGTCGGTGTCGCAGGAGTCCGGCAGGGCCCAGGCGCGGCCCGAGAAGTGGGTCTTGAAGTGGAGTTCCTGGGGGGCCATGGCCGCTGCGACCGGGAGGGCCGATTTGAGCCCTCTGCACCATCCCTTCCTGTTGCCTTTTGAGCCCTCGCCCTCACGCCTATCTAGGTCCAAGGAGCGAGGCCGGGGCATGGACCGGGAACGTGCCTTGCGCAAGGTCAGGCCGACGCGGAACATCCGCTCGCCTTCGCTGAGCGTCGACCCCGAGAAATATCCCAACCTTGGAATCAATCCTGCCCTTGAGAGGGCGTTGCGCATCATGCGGGCCGAGGCGCAGGGCAAGACCCACGAGGAAGCCGTCCAGGTGGCGGACCAGGCGATGGGGGCGCGCCCGAAACGCAATCGGGGGCCCTCCAAAGCCCACAAGCAGGCCAGCGGGCACTCGACCCGCGCGGCCGGCAAGGCGGCGCGGCCCGCCAAGGGGTCGCCCGCGAAGGCCAAGCGCGGCCGCTAGGTCCCCGTCGTCAACCCGGCCAAGCGCCGGGGGTTGCGATTCAACAAAGAACCAAAACGAACCTTAGGCCGCAATCGTGCGCCGCGGCTTGAGTTCGCCTTCCGAGAAGTATTCGCGCGGGTCGGTCAGCTTGCCCTCGAGCGCCGTCACCGCGGCTGTTGCGGGGCTGACGAGGTACGACATGGAATCCGGGTGGCCCATGCGGCCCTTGTAGTTGCGGTTCGACGTCGAGACGCAGACTTCTTTCTCGGCCAAGACGCCGCCCATGCCGCCGAAGCAGGCGCCGCACGAACTGGGGTTGAAGATTCCGCCCGCCTCGGTGATGGTCTTGATGATGCCCGACTCCAAGGCGCGCAGGTAGATGCTGGTGCTGGCGGGGAAGACGACGAGGCGCGTTCCCTTCTTGACGTGGTTGCCCTTCAGGATGGTGGCCACGGTCTCGAGGTCCTCGTAGCGCGCGTTGGTGCAGCTGCCGATGAAGACCTGGTCGACCTTGGGGACCTGGACATCACGCACGCGCTTGACGTTCTCGGGGCTCTGCGGGCAGGCCACGACGGGCTCCAGTTTGCTGCAGTCCAGGGTGTACGTCTTGGCGTACTTGGCGTCCTTGTCGGCGCGAAGTCCGGCGTGGTTGCGGATTTCCTTGCGGCGGTGCGACGCCATCGGGGTCGCGTCGAGGTAGTCCAGCGTCTGGGCGTCGGAGGCGATGACGCCGGCCTTGGCGCCCATCTCCGTCGTCATGTTGGTGAGGGTGAAGCGCTGGTACATCGGTAGCGCGTCGATGGCGGGGCCCGAGAACTCGACGGCCTGGTAGCGCGCGCCGTCGTCACCCATTTGGCCGATGAGTGAGAGAACGATGTCCTTGGAGGCGACCGGGTCGGTGAGTTCGCCTTCGAGGTGGACCTTGATGGTGGGCGGGACGCGCATCCACAGTTCGCCGGTGGCGAAGACGGCGGCCATCTCGGTGGGCCCGATGCCGCTGGCGAAGCAGCCGAGGGCGCCCGCCATGTTGGTGTGGCTGTCGGTGCCGACGACGAGGTCGCCGGGCAGGCAGTGGCCCTCC
>JBAZXE010000030.1:0-867 GCA_041659985.1 Thermoplasmatota archaeon
AGCACTTCCGCCACATCCTGTCCATGCCGCGAACCGACGCCGGCGTGATGCTGGCCACGTTCAGCCTCACCGTCATCATGGACCTCACCGTCGCCGTGATGGTGGGCCTTGTGCTTTCGGCGGCTGTTTTCCTGCACCGCATGAGCAGCATGACGACCGTTGGCACCATCGCGCACGGCCAGCACGCGGAACTCATGCCGGGCCGCTTCGAGACGGCCGACATCCCGCACGACGTGCAGGTGTATTCCATCGACGGCCCGTTCTTCTTCGGCGCGGCAAGCCAGTTCCAGGCCGTGCTAGGCAGCGTGGCGCACGTCCCCAAGGTGGTCATCCTGCGGCTGCGCAACGTCCCCTACCTCGACGCCTCCGGCCTCAACGCCCTCGAGCGCGCCATCGAAGGCTTCCGCAAGCAAGGGTCCCGGGTGTTGTTGTCCGCCATCCAGGCGCAGCCCCTTGACATGATGGAACGGACCGGCGTCGTCCACCTGGTGGGCGATGCGCAGCTGTTCCGCGACACGGCTAGCGCCTTGGCCGAGGCCCGGCGCTTCCTTGGCCTGGAGCCGAAACCGACTTCGGACGGAACCCCCGGCGGCGCCTGATTCCGTTCGGCGAAGGTCACACCGGATGCGGGACCGCTGACGGCTCGTCCTTGCCGGGTCCGGACTCGGAGTGGGAGGCCGGCAGCCAGAATGCGAACGTCGAACCATGGCCGTGCCCCTCCGAGTCGACCCAAATGCGGCCGCCATGGCGCTCGACAATCCCCCGGCTGACGTAGAGGCCGAGTCCGGTGCCGTGCTCCTTGATTTCATTGGCCTGATGCACCTGGCTGTAGGGCTGGAAGAGGCGGCCCCGTTCGCCCTCGTCAAG
>JBAZXE010000030.1:877-23681 GCA_041659985.1 Thermoplasmatota archaeon
CTGACCCGGACACCGTCACCGTCCTCGACCCGCACCAGGATGGTTCCGTCGCGCGGCGTGAATTTCAAGGCGTTCGACAGCAGGTTGTCCATGACTTCGGTCAGGCGGCCGGCGTCGGCGATGACGGGCGCCATGGGCGGCGCCTGCAACGTCAGGAAGACGCCGCGTTGCTCGGCCTCCGCCTGGCGATTGGCTACGGCGTCCTGCGCGGCGAGGGTCAGGTCCATGGGGACCAGTTGGACGGCCAGGCGGCCTTCCTCCACGTTCGAGGCCTCCTTGATGTCCGTGGCCAGGCGAGCCATCTGTTCGGCGTTGCGCTTCACCATGGCGAAGGCGTTCGCGTGCTTGTCGGTCAGGGGACCGAGCATGCCGTTCTGGGCCATGTGGATCTGGAGCCGGATGGGCGACATGGCGTTGAGCATGTCGTGCGTGATGGTGTTCATCATGCGGACGCGCACCGCCTTCTCGGTCTCGAGGGCTGCGACGGCGGCCGCCTCCCGCGCCGTCAAGCGCACGTTGTCCAAGAGCATGACCGTGAGCCGTGAGAGGACAAGAAGAACGACGAACAGGGCGGTCCAGAACAGGGTGTTTGAGAGCTGCCCCCCGTCGCGAATCTCGGCGTAGGAGGCGGCCACGGCGGCTAGGGCGAAAGGGTAGAGGGGAAGCAGCGCCAACGCGGGGGTCTGCTTGGCAGCCGGGACGGTGGTCTCCAGGTTGCCCGGGCTAACCGCGGCCAAGCCGATCAGCTGGAACCCCATCACCCAAAACGCGTCCAGAATTCCGCCCGTGGCGTAGTTGCCCTCAGCATCGACGACCAGGAACCAGAGGTCCGCCACGGCCAGCAGCACACATCCGGCGGCAAGGAGCCCAAGCGCCCGGCGGGCGGCCGGCGGGGCGCGACTGAACTGCAGCAGCACCACCCCGAGAACCATGGCGTCGCCAAAGGGGTACAGGAGGTTCGTGATGAGGCCCACATCGCTCACCGACGACTCGAGGACGATGCGCTCGAGCCCGAAGACGAACGCGATGAAGATGAAACTGGTGCCCACGATGGCCCCGTCCAGCAGCGAGCGAAGTTCACCGGTCGCCAGTCCATCCTTGCGGCCGAAGCGCGTCACCCCCCAGACCGCGAGGGGAATGAACAGCAGGTATCCCAAGTCGGCCAAGCTGGGCGTCGACGGAGGCTCGCCAGTGGAGAACTCGATGACCGTCCAGGCCCCCTGCCCGAAGGCCCACGCCAGGCAGGCTGCGCCCAGGAGGCCCCAGGCGAGACGAAGGTCCGGCGACCCGGAGCGGGCTCGCAGGAAGCAGACGAAGGCGACGCTGAGGGGGACGACGGTGGAGGCGAGGTCGACGAAGATGGTGGTCGCCCAGGGACCTCCCCATTGGCCGCGGACCCACAGGATGAACACAGTCGTGGCCAACGCCGCCATGGCCACTTGGAGGCCGAACGGGGGCAACCAAGGAAGAGGACGGGTTGGCGTCGGCGCCGGGTCCGAGCCGGAGTCCACCATTCGCCCTGTGACGGGTCCAACGCCGGTTTAGGGTTTTGGTCAATCCAAGGCAGGGCAATGTTGGAGCTTTCGCCTGCCCGGCCGAGCGGTTCGCGCCCCGGGTCGTCCCTACCGGAAGCGGATCGTCTCGGCGTTTTGCATGGACCGCGCCTCGATGCCGAACTTCGCCGTGATGCTCTCGGCGAGGTCGATGCATTTGCTGGCCTCGCCGTGGCCCGTCAAGACCAGGGTCGGCTTGGGGTCCATGGTCTGGATGAAATTCATGAGCTGGCGCCGGTCGCAGTGGCCGGAGTAGCCGTCGATGGTGTGCAGCTCCATCTCGACGCGAATCGAACCCGACTGGCCGCCAGGGCCCATGAGGGGCATCTCGCGGAAGCCGCGCTGCAGCTTGCGGCCCAGGCTGCCCTCCGAGTTGAAGCCGACGAAGCAGAGACTGTTGCGCGCGTCGTCGGCCCAGTGCTTCATGTATTCCAGGACGGGCCCGCCGGTGAGCATGCCGCTGGTGGCCAGGACGATGCAGGGATCGGGGTCGGCGCAGACACGCGCCCGCATTTCGTGTGAGTCGATGCGTTTGAAGATGGGCGACAAGAGTGGGTTGTCGTTCTGCTGGAAGATGCGCTTCTTCAGCTCCTCGTTGAGGTACTCCGGGTGCGCCGTGTGCAGCGCCGTGGCCTCCCAAATCATGCCATCGAGGTAGACGGGGACCTTGGGCACCTGGCCGGTGCGCATGAGCTCCTCGATGACCAGCATGACTTCCTGGCTGCGTCCGACGGCGAAGACCGGGAAGATGACCTTGCCCTTGCGCGCCAGGGTCGCGACGAGGACTTTCTTCGTCTCCTCGGCCGCCTCGACGCGGGCGGGCTGGTTGTTCTCCTTGCCGCCGTAGGTTGACTCCACGATGACGGCGTCGAGGCGGGGGAACTTGTTGTTGGCCGGGTTGAAGAGCCAGCTGCGTTCGTACTTGATGTCCCCGGAGAACGCGATGTTGTACAGGCCGTCGCCGACGTGGAAGTGCGCGATGGAGGAGCCCAGGATGTGGCCCGCGTCGTTGTAGGTGAGGCGGACGTCGGGGCTGATGTCGGTCGTCTCGCCCCAATCCATGGTGATGGTGTTGCGCAGGGCGTGACGGACGTGCTCAGCGTCGAATGGCTTCTTGGCGCCCTGCATCTCGGCGACGCGGATGTAGTCCATCGTCAGAAGCGCCATGATGTCGCGCGTCGGCGTCGTGCAGTACACGGGGCCGTCGTAGCCGTACTTGAACAGGAGCGGCACGAGGCCGCAGTGGTCGAGGTGGCCGTGCGTGAGGACGACGGCGTCGAGGCTGGTGAACGGCTGCACTTCGCCGAGCCAGAACATGGGTGTTGCGGGATCGTTCTCCTCGAATTTGACGCCGCAGTCGACGAGAATCTTGGAGTCCTGCGTCTGCAACATCGCGCAGCTGCGGCCGACCTCGCGCCACGCGCCGAGGGCCGTCATGCGCACGAACTTGTCACCCTCGGAGACGGAGCGGTGCATGCGACGCCCAACGCGGCGCAGGAACTTGCGGCGTTCATCGGCGACTTGGCGCAGGTACTCGCGCACCTCGCGCACGGTCTTCGACGGGATGGGCGGCGCGCGCACGACGCGCGGGTTCCACCCCACCTCGGCGCGGATGCGGTTCAGCGTCGAGCCTTGCGCGCCGATGGCCAGCCCCGGGCGCTGCGCCTCGAGGGTGACTTCGCCGATGGCGTCGGCCCACGACAGGTCCGTGAGACCAGCCTCGGCCGGGATGATGGCCTTGATGCGCTTGGCGGCCTCCTCGGCCGGCATCAACGCGGAGGGGTCAGGCCGCACAGCGATGCGTTTCTGCAGGCTGCGCGCCAATTTGCGGATGAGCGTCCCGTCGGCGAAGGCGGCGGGCGTTTTGGTGTACAGCACCAACTCGTGCGCCTCGAAGTCGAGGTCGGTGACGTCGACGTCGCGCGGGACGAGGCCGTCGACTTGGGCACGCAGATTCCGCAGAAGGTCTTCGACCGATGCCATAAGATTCGCCGGATGTGGGAGAAACGATTTGCCGGATTGAGAAGGGGGAGCGGAGGAAGGAGAAGGAAAGAAGGAGGAAAGAACGGGTCAATCCGGCCAATCGCCGGCAATCCGTTCAATCAGGCGTGGTAGCTCATGGGGAGCTTCATCGCCTTGTGGCGCCTGACGACCTCGGCCTCGTCGAGGCGGCGGAAACCGGCTCCATCGATGACGGCGATGTCCATGCCGTTGCCGGAGGCGGAGTCGCGGCGCATGGCGGCGTTGAGCCCGCGGATAGCGAGGTCGGACGCTTCCTTCACGGTCGTGCCCGCCTCGATGCGGTCCTCGAGGACACCATAGACGAAGGCGGAGCCTGAGCCGGTCACGGTCCAGGGGTCCTGGATGGCGCCACCGGCGGAATCCACGGAGTAGAGGCTGCCGCCCTTGGCGTCGAAGCCGCCGACGATGAGTTGCACCCAGTACGGCGCGTAGCGCGACTGGTTGAGGATGTTCCCAAGAAGGGTCGCCGCGCCGCGGACCGGGAGCGGAGCGTCGCGCTTGAAGCGGTAGAGTTGCGCCTGCGCCTGAAGGTGGCGGGCAATCATCTGCGCGTCGCCAACGAGGCCGGCCGTGGTGAGGGCCAGGTGCGAGTCGACGGGGAACATCTTCTGGGTGTTCTTGTGGCCGACGAGGTGGCCCATCGTGGCGCGCTTCTCCGTCGCCATCACGACGCCGTCGGTGCAGGCGATGGCCAGCGTGGTCGTGCCGGTCTTGAGGGCGGGTGGCTGCTCGGCGCCGCCGCGGCCTTGCGGCAGGGACGCCAACTGCGGGGCGTTCGGGGGCGTGAGGCCGTTGGCGAGGCTGAAGGGTTCCATGGAGCGTTCCGGTCCAAGTCCAGGGTGGACAAAAGGGTCCCGTAGGACAACCATCGATGGGCGGCTCGGATATGAACGGTTTGGGGTGGGCCCCACTGGCCAAAGGAGGTTGGGGCTTTTCCCACCAGATTGGCAGGGAGAATATCCCCCGGGCGACCATGCCGGGTCATGCGCGGCTTCGCCATTGCATTGCTCGCCGGCCTCCTGGCCGCGACCGCCCCGTCCGCCCAGGCCCTGTGCGCGGCGGACGAGGAGGGCGGCTGTTCCCGCCTTCGCCACATGGTCGTCCTCGACATCGACGACTCCTGCCCCGAAGGCGCATCGCTCTGCCTCGTCCCTCAGAACGAGTCCCTGTCGGGGGCACCCAACGAGGCCGACTGGGCCTTCCGCATCCACAACGGGGCTTCCTCCGCCATCACGATTGAGCTGCACGCCATCGGGTTCTACGACCCCGAAACCGGCGAGCCCCGCGTCGACCGCCTGGCGAGCCAGACGCTTGCAACGATCGACGTGCCTGCAGGCCAGGACCTCGAGACCGATTTCGCGACCTTCGTGCCGGGCAACGTCTCGCACGTGAGGGTCCAGGTCCTATCGTCCGCCGGCGCTGAGGCCGAGGTCGACGCCGAATTGTCGAACATCCGCATCATGATGATGCAGCCCGGCGACGGCTCCGTCGACGACGGTTCCGGGGAACCCTCCGGCAACCTGGATGACGACGTTCCGGCCGGCGCTGGCGACGCCTCGAAGGACACCTCGGCCCTGCCGCTGGCCCTCCTGGTCATCGGCTGTTTGGCCGCCGTCCTCGTCGCCCGTCGCCTCCAGTAGCCGCGCCGGTTTTTCCCCACCTCCCCGGACTCCCCTTTCCCCGCATTCCCCTTCTTTCCCTCCTTCCCTGCCTTCCTTAATTCTGAATCCATCGTCCGTTGTCCCCCAACACCCGGCCAATGTGTAAGCCACCACCGTGCAGCGTCCAACTTCGGCATGACCGACAGGAGGAGGCAAGCGTGGCAACCGGTTCGCGGACGTCCGCAGATGCTGCCGCCCGTTTCGCGCTCGAAGGCAACCTTCATAGTCCGGCTCTCCTGGAGCGGGGTCGTGGCCCTGGTGACTCCGAAGCGGACCGTCCTTCCCGGCGCCGAGCGCGCCCTCGGCATCGAGTATGCCATCCGCGACGTCGTCGCCCCCGCCCGTGACCTGGAGAAGCAGGGCCACACGGTCCTCAAGCTCAACATCGGCGACCCCATCGCGTACGGGTTCAAGCCGCCGGCGCACCTCGTCGAGGCCCTGCACAAGGCCGCCCTCGAGGGGCACAATGGCTACTGCGCCAGCGAAGGCGACCCCGTTCTCGTCGACGCCATCGTGCGCCGAGAGAAACGCCGCAACAAGGTCGACTATGCGGCCAGCGACGTCCTGGTCACGACCGGCATCTCGGAGGGCCTGCAGATGCTCCTGGGCGCCTCCGTGCGCCCCGGCGACGAGGTCCTCATCCCCGGCCCATCCTATCCGCCCTACGATTCCCTGGTGCGGTATTTCGGCGGCGTTCCCGTCCACTACTACACGGACGAATCGAAGGAGTGGCAGCCGGACATCGACGACGTGCGCCGCAAGATCTCCCCGCGCACGAAGGCAGTCTGCCTCATCAACCCGAACAACCCGACCGGGGCCCTCTACTCGGAGACGGTCGTCAAGCAGTTCGCCGAACTCGCCGGCGAGCACCAGGACCAGCTCTACCTCATCTCCGATGAAATCTACGACGAGATGACGTTCGATGGCCACCAGGTCGCCAGCCGCACCGTCGCGCCCGACGTCCCCATGGTGACCCTGAACGGTTTCAGCAAGGTCCACCTCGTCCCGGGTTGGCGCCTTGGCCACATGTTGTGGAACGACCCGACGGGCAGCCTGGCGCAGATTCGCGACGGCGTCGGCCGGGCCAGCCGCATCCGCATCTGCGCCTCGACGCCGGCCCAACGCGCGGCCGCCGCCGCCCTCGATGGCCCACAGGACCACATCGCGGCCACGAACGCCACGTTGCGCAAGCGACGCGACTACACGGTCAAGCGCCTCAACTCCATCGAAGGCATCTCTTGCGCCAAGCCGGACGGGGCGTTCTACGCCTTCCCCAAGCTCGACGTCCTCGACACCCCCGCCGGCCGCAAGCGCTGGAAGGGCGACAAGGACTTCGTGCTGGACTTCCTGCGCACGGAGAAGGTTCTCACCGTGCACGGCTCCGGGTTTGACGCCAACTACGGCAAGGGCCATCTACGCCTGGTCATCCTGCCCGACATCCCGGTCCTCGAGACGGCCTTCGACCGCCTCGAGCGCTTCGTGCGAGGTCCTCAATGAACGCATCCCCGTCCAGCCCCCGCTTGCTGTTCCTGCTGTCGTCCGCCGCACTGCTGTTTGCCGCCGTCTCCGGCTGCACCGGCGTCCCCGCGGGCGCCGCCGACACCGGCGACGGGGTCGCCGTGCGCTTCACCATCACCGATGCCAAGTCCGGGCAAGTCCTGCGCCAGGATGCCACCAGCAGCTTCGTGCTGGGCACCGGCAGCTCCGGCCTCGGACTGCCCTTCGAGCTGGCGGCCCGCGGCGTCCTGCCCAACGGCACCGCCTCGACCGAGTACCGCTACGACCCGCGCATGGACTACGCCGGCCTCGTCGAAGTCAACCGCAGCCTGTCGCCGATCCCCATTCTCCAGTCCGCGCCGCGCGCCGACTTCGAGCAGTACGTCGGCCCCGCCGTCATCGGCCAGGTCTTCCCCGCCTACGGCATCTACGACGGCGTCGTCACCGAGGTCGCGACCTCCACCGTGTCCTTCCGTATCCAGGCCGAGGACGGCCAAGAGGACCCCGTGCCCTCCGTCGGCGCGACGCTCGTCACCCATGTCGGCGAGACCGAGTTGACGCGCGTGCTCCAGCCCAACCTCGGCCAGACGTTCGCCATTTCGCCGCCCAGCCAGTTCCAACCCAGCACGCCCCTGGGCCTGGAGCCCGGCTCGTACAAGACGATTGGAGCCACCTCCGACCGCCTCCAGTACAGCATCAGCGCGGACCCCAACCACGACCTCATCGGACGCACGCTGCAAGTGACTCTAACCGTCGTCGACGTCGAACCGCAACCTGACGTGGTGCCGACCTCCGGCAACTTCGGCGCGCGCGCCAGCCCCCAGGTCAACGGCGACCCGGCTACCGTGATCGGCGGCGAGGCCATCCCGGCCAGCACCGAGCCGACCGACGACGGCCACATGCACTAAGTTAGCCG
This sequence comes from Thermoplasmatota archaeon, assembly GCA_041659985.1. Lineage (GTDB taxonomy): Archaea > Thermoplasmatota > E2 > JACPAO01 > JAHFTW01 > JAHFTW01. The sequence continues at coordinate 8,527 of JBAZXE010000030.1, forward strand.
CGACGACCCTCACGCAGCACGCGCAGCGCCTGCACCGTCTCGCGCACGTCGTGCACGCGCACGAGATCCGCTCCGCCGTCGATGCCCAACATCGCCGCCGCCACCGAGGCCCCAACGCGGCGGTCCGGCACCGCCTCTGCAGTGATGGCGCCGAGGAACCGCTTGCGGCTGGCCCCCACCAGGACGGGCCGGCCCGCGGAGACCGCGCGGGCTGAGCGAAGCAGGGCCAGATTCGCCGCAACATCCCCCCCGGGCGGGTCGCCGAATCCAATTCCCGGGTCCACGACGAGAGCGGATTCCGGGATGCCTTGGGCGACGGCGCTTACCACGAGGGCATCAAGCTGCGCCCGCGCGGCCGCCACCAGGTCGGGGCCGCGCAACGGTCGGTGGCGCATCAGGACGAGGGCACACTCCGCTTCGCGCACGACGCGCGCCATCCCCTGGTCACCCAAGGCGCTCACGTCATTGACGAAGTCCGCGCCCGCCGCGATGGCCGCAGCGGCCACGGCGGCCTTGCTGGTGTCGATGGAGACGACGGCATCCGGAGCAATGCGGCAGATGGCTTGCAGGACCGGCACGACGCGCCGGATCTCCTCGTCGGCAGGCACGACGGCGTGGCCGGGCCGCGTCGATTCGCCGCCGACATCGAGGATGTCCGCGCCGTCGGCCAGCAGTTGCCGAATCCTCTCTTCGATAGCCTGCGGCGTGGCAAGCGCCCCGCCGTCGCTGAAGGAATCCGGCGTCGCGTTCAGGATGCCCATGACCAGCGGCCGATCAAGGACCAGACGGCGCCCACGCGCCAGGGGCAGGTCCCGGACCGGCCTTGCCTTGGTCGCAGGCACGGGACTAGGCGCCACCGCGCAGCAGGGTTTCGAAGGCCTTGCCGAGCTTGGCGGTAAGGTTGTGCTTGGTGCCGTTGCCAAGGACCTGGTCATCGAACCGCGTGACCGGGACGATGCCACCGGTGGTGTTGGTAAGCCACGCCTGGCGGGCGTTGTGCAGATCCTCGACGGTGAGGGACTCCACGACCTCGAGGCCGGCGTCACGCACCAGGTCGAGCACGACGGCGCGCGTGACCCCCGCCACGGCGCCTTCGGCCGGACCGGGAGCATGCACGGTGTCACCGACGCAGGCGAAGACGTTGGAGGTGGTGGCCTCCGCGACGCGCCCATGCTCGTTGAGCAGGAGGGCGTCGTGCGCGGTGACGGCGTGGGCCTCGCGGCGGGCGGCGACATGCGGCAGGAAGCTGAGGGACTTCACGGTGGAGAGCGGGTTGCGCGAGTCCTTGCGTTGCCGGCTCGTGATGACGTGGATGCCGTGCGAGTAGTACTGCATCGGGTAGGGCTTGAACTTTCGGCACAGGCCGGTGACGGTGATGCCGCGGTCCGTGCCAACGATGTCCCCCATGGGGCCCGTGCTGATGTTGACGCGCAGGTACAGCTCGTCGCCAAGCGTCTTGTGCCCCTCGCGGGCGAGGGCTTGGACGGCGGAACGGAACTCCTTCTCCACGGGTTCGTCGAGCCCGATGGCCTTCAGGCTGCCGCGCAGGCGGTCGGCGTGCGCATCGAGCTGGAACACCTTGCCGTTGCAGGTGCGCAACGTCTCGAAGACGCCGTCGCCAAGGAGGTAACCGCGGTCGTTGAGCGGGATGGTGGCCTTGGCGAGGTCGAGCACCTTGCCGTCGATGTACCCCAGCCCCTCGGGGACGCGGGGGCGACCCTTGCGCGCGGACGGCTTGGAGAGCCTGCGGGCCGGGGCGGACCGGCCGGTCTTGCGCGGGGCCTCCTTGGTGGCTGCGGCCCGGCGGACCGCCTTGCGGGCAGGTTTGCGGACCATCAGGCCATCTCCAGGAAATTCGCCACGAGTTCGAGGCCCCGGTCGGTACAAATGGATTCCGGGTGGACCTGGAGGCCATAGGTCGGAGCCGTGCGATGCCGCAGGGCCATCACCGTGCCGTCCGCGAGCCGCGCATCGACGATCCACTCGGGTCCGACGGTGCCCGCGCGCACCACGAGCGAGTGATAGCGCGCCATGCGCAGGGGACTGGGCAGGCCCTTGAACAGTCCCTGGCCGTCGTGGTGGACGTCGTCGGCATGGCCATGCACGGGCCCGTCGGGGTGGACCTCAACGGTGCCGCCATGCGCCTGCCCGATGGATTGGTGGCCAAGGCAGACCCCAAGCACGGGCAACCGACCGGTGAGCTCGCGCGCGACCTCCAAGGTGCAACCCGCGGAATCCGGCCATCCCGGGCCGGGGCTGAGCAAAACGTGCGTAGGCTGGAACCGCTCGACTTCCTTGCGCCAGTCGCGGTCGTTGCGGACCACCTCGACTTCGGCGCCGAGGGCGGCGCAGTAGTCGGCGAGGTTGTGCACGAAGGAATCGTAGTTGTCGATGAGCAGGACGCGCCGTCCGGGCACGCGGCGCGAGGGCGAAGGCGGCGACCAGGAGCCGTGCGGTGTGACCTCACCCAACCGGTCGACCGCCCCCGCCCCGGCGTGGCCTTCGGCCGCATCGAGCAATGCCCGCGCCTTCCGGTTCGCTTCCTTCCATTCCCGTTCGGGGTCGGAGTCCGCCACGATGCCGGAGCCGGCGAACACGGTGGCCTGCCCGTCGGCGAGAAGAAGCGTGCGGATGAGGATGTTCCAGTGCGCGTTGCCCGACCAGGACAGGTATCCCATCGAACCCGTGTAGAGGCCGCGCGACACAGGCTCGCCGTCGTGGATTCGTTGACAGGCCCGCACTTTGGGGGCTCCCGTGACCGTGCCGCCAGGGAACAGCGCCAGCAGGGCATCCCAGGCATCCATCCCGTCGCGCAGCGTCCCCTCGACGCGACTGACGAGATGCATGACGTGGCGGTAGCGCTCGACGCTCATGCGCTCGGGGACACGGACGCTGCCGGGGGCGCTGACTTTGGCGACGTCGTTGCGCAGCAGGTCGACCAGCATCGTGTGCTCGGCCTGCTCCTTCGGGTCGGACAGGAGTTCGCGCTCCAGGGCCTCATCGGCCTCGCGCGTGGCGCCGCGTTTGCGTGTGCCGGCGATGGGGCGCGTGCGCACCAGGCGCGCGGCGGAGTCGACGGCGACGAGCTGCTCGGGCGACGCGCTCACGACGGCGAATCCAGGCTGTTCGAGGAGAGCCATGTAGGGGCTTGGGTTGCCCTGCTGGAGGGCGGCGAACAGGGCGGCGGCGTCGGCGTCGCAGGGCGCGGAAAACCGCGTCGCCAGGTTCGCCTGGAACAGGTCGCCGTCGTGGATGAGCCGCCGCAGTTCAGCGACGGCCACCATGAACTGGTCTTGCGATAGGCTGGTCTGCCACGTTCGCGCCTCCGGCGGCGGCAGGCGGGGACGCACGGCCTCGCGGGTCAGGTCCACCAGAGCCTGCTCGGCGCGGCGGGTCGCCACCTTGGCGTCGCCGACGAGGCCGGCGCAGAAGAGCCGCGCGGTCTTGGCGTGGCGGTCGAGCACGAGGCAGTCGAGGTAGAGGTGCAACAGAGCGTCGGGGACTCCGGGCGGCCCTTTGCGAAGCGGCAGGGTCGGCTCAACGACGCGCGAGAATTCGTAGGAGAGGAAACCCGCCCAGCCGCCGGTGAACGGTGCCGCCTCCGTCACCGGAAACTGTGTACTCCGGAGCATCGTGGCCATGTGGCCGAGGACGTTGCCGCGGGTCTCCGTCGATCCGCCCTCGCCGGAATCGACGCAGAAGGGCGCCTCGACGGTGAGCTCCTGCACGGGCGTGAACGCGACGTAGGCGAAGCGGGCTTCCGGGTGGAGGCCGAGGCCGTCGAGCAAGAGTGGCTTGCGGCCGGCGGCGCGCAGGCGAAGGTACGCGTCAAGGGGCTCGATCCAGGGCCGCTCGCGTTGCTCTTGCACGAAACGGGCAACGCCCTCCTCAATGGCCGGCGGCTCACTGGCTGCCACGGATTTCCTCCAACGCCTGCCCGGTGAGGACGGCACGTGCCTCGCCCGCCAAGAACAGGGAACCCGCGACGAGGATGCGCATGGCGCCGGCAGTGGCTGCACGGCGCAATGCCGTCCCGACATCGGTGGCAACCTCCGCCGGGATGCCATCGGGGGCGATGTGCTGCGCCAATGCGGCCGGGTCAAGCGTGCGCGGGTTGCGCACCGGCACGCACCAGACGCGCTCGGCCAACGGGGCCCATTGGTCGACGGCCTCCTGCCATTCCTTGTCCGCGCAGAAGCCGGCCACGAGGTGGAAACCGATGAACCCGGATTGGCCGAGGTGGAAGCGCAGGGCGTGCGCGGCGGCGGGGTTGTGCGCGCCGTCGATGAGCACCTCGACGGTGGATGGCCCGAGGACTCCGGCGGGGACGGCGAACGCCTCCAGCCGGCCCGCGTGCCGGGTGGACGCAAGCGCGTCGCGGACGGCCGCCTCGGGAATCTTGAGACCCCGGCCGCGCAGGGCGCCGCACGCGGCGACGACGAGCGCGGCGTTGCGTTGCTGGTGGCGTCCGGCGAGGCCGACGCGGTAATGCGACTCCCCGTCGGGCCGCAGGATGATGAGTTCATCCTGCTCCGGGACCAACTGATAGTCCTCGCCGAGGACGCTCATCGCGACGCGCAAGTCGTGGCTGCGCGCCTTGAGGACGAAGAGGGCCTGGCCGGAGGCACCGGTGACGAGGGGAACGCCGGGTTTCATGATGCCGGCCTTCTCCCACGCGATATCCGCGACGGTCGGGCCGAGGTGGGCCGTATGGTCGAGGTCCACGTTGGTGATGATGGTGAGGTCGGGGGCGAGGACGTTGGTGGCGTCGAGGCGGCCTCCCATCCCGACTTCGACGACGGCCCACTGCACCCCGGCGTCGCGGAAGTGGAGGAACGCCAGGGCTGTCACGCACTCGAAGAACGTCGGCGGCTCGCCGGCGCGGTCCAGCGGGGCCACGGCATCGCGGATGCGAGCCAGACCGGAAGCGACCTCGGCCTTCGTGATGGGCTTGCCGTCGACCTCGATGCGCTCGACGAAGGACACCAAGTGGGGGCTGGTGGTGAGTCCGGTGCGCAGGCCCGAGCGGTGCAGCGTCTCCGCCATCATGCGGGCCACCGAGCCCTTTCCGTTGGTGCCTGCGATGTGGACGGACCGGAACGCCTTGTGCGGGTCGCCGAAGGCCGCCAGGAGGCGCTCGACCTTTTCCAAGCCGAGCTTGATGCCCAGCGCCTGGCGGGCGTAGAGCCAGACAAGCGAGTCCTCGTAGGTCCACCCAACCGGCGCCGTGGCCGTCATCAGAATCCCTCGGAGTACCAGGCGCCGGAGACGAGGTCGAGGTCCTGCCTGGCTTTCCAGGATGGCCCGGGCGCGATGCGGCCGTCCGCGCCGACGCGGCGCTCGGCGAACAGTTGCACGGTGCGCGGCAGGAGAAGATGCTCCAATCCCAAAATGCGCCGTTGCAGGATGTCGAGGGATTCGCCGGGCCGGACCTTGAGACCGGCTTGCAGGAGGATTGCGCCTCCGTCCAGGTCGTCGGTGACGAGGTGGGTCGAACAACCGGCCTCTGCAGTGCCGGCATCGAGCGCCTGCTTCACCGCATGGAGGCCCTTGAACGCGGGAAGCAGCGAGGGATGGATGTTGACGAGGCGACCGGCGAAGGCTCGCACGACGGCGGGGCCGACGATGCGCATGTATCCGGCAAGGACCACGAGGTCGGGCTCCTCGGCCCGCAGGATGGCCATGAGGCGCTCATCGTAGGCCGCTGCGGTTTCGCCGGGCTCCTTGGGCAAGGCGATGACGGCGGGGACGTCGGCGCGGCGGGCCCGCTGCAGCACCGGTGCGTCGGGCTTGTCGGAAAGGACAAGGCTCACGCGGGCGTGGACGTGACCCGCGGCGATGTGGTCGAGGAGGGCCTGCAGATTGGAGCCGTTCCCGGAGCCCAGCACGGCGACACGCAGCATGGCAATCAGTGCCGGAACGAGCGCTGGCCGCTGAAGACCATCGCGATCTTGTGCTCGTCGGCGGCCGCGATGACCTCGTCGTCGCGGATGGAGCCACCCGGCTGCACGATGGCGGCGACGCCATGCTTGGCGGCCTCATCGACGCCGTCACGGAAGGGGAAGAACGCGTCGCTGGCCATGACGCTGCCCTGGATGGCGGCGGCGCCCTTGTGCGTGGCGATGAAGACGGAGTCGACGCGGGCGGTCTGGCCGCCGCCGATGCCGACGGTGCGCGTGCCCTGCACGAAGACGACGGCGTTGGAGCGGATGTGCTTGACGCAGCGCGCCGCGAAGAGCAAGGACTCCGTCTGCGGCTTCGTCGGCGCCACCTTGGTCACCGTCTTCCACTCCTTCGGGTCGTAGGACTTGAGGTCGCGGTCCTGCACGAGGAGGCCGCCAGTGACGCTGCGAATCTGCGTGCCGGAGCGCTGGTAGGCCGCATCGAGGCCGGGGACCTCAAGGACGCGCAGGTTCTTCTTTTTCTTGAGGTGCTCGAGCGCGTCGGCGGCGAAGGACGGCGCGATGACGATTTCGAGGAATAGGTCGCCAAGGGCCTGGGCGGTCGCGAGGTCGAGTTTGCGGTTGACGGCCACGATGCCGCCGAACGGCGAGTACGGGTCGCAGGCCAATGCGTCCTGGTAGGCCTTGAGGAGGGTGTCGGCGACGGCGATGCCGCACGGCGTCGCGTGCTTGACGATGACGCAGGCGGGGCGTTCCGGGAACTCCTTCACGGCCTCGAGGGCGACATCGGCGTCGAGGATGTTGTTGTAGCTCAGCTGCTTGCCGTGCAACTGGTGGCTGCCGACGATGCTGGGCTCGGCGACGTTGCGCGGACCGGCTTTCTTGTAGAACGCGGCGCGCTGGTGCGAATTCTCACCGTAGCGCAGCGTCTCGATGCGGTCGTAGGCGAAGGCGAGGTGCTCGGGGTAGTCGGTGAGACCGAAACGCTTCGACAGGGCGCGCGCGATGATGGCATCGTAGCGTGCCGTGTGCTGGAAGGCGCGCAGGGCCAACTCCTGGCGTAGGCCCAACGGGACCTCGTCCTTCTCGATGGCCTTGGCCACGGCATCGTACTGCGTCGCGTCGGTGACGACGAGGACGTCGGCGTGGTTCTTGGCCGCGGCGCGGATGAGGCTGGGGCCACCGATGTCAATCTGCTCGATGAGCTCGTCCAGTGGCAGGCCCTTCTTCGCGGCCGTCGCCTCGAACGGGTAGAGGTTGACGACGACGAGGTCGATGGCAAGGATGCCGTGCGCCTTCATCGCGGCCACGTGGGTCTTGTCGGACCGGCGGGCCAGGATGCCGCCCGCGATTTTGGGGTGGAGGGTCTTGACACGGCCCTCCATCATTTCCGGGAACCCGGTCAGGTCCGAGACATCCTGCACCGCGAGGCCGGCGTCGCGCAGGGCCTTGGCAGTGCCGCCGGTGGAGACCAGTTCAATGCCCAACTTGGCCAGGCGGGACGCGAAATCGACAAGCCCCGTCTTGTCCGAAACGGAAAGCAGGGCACGCTGCGGCTGGGCCGCGGGGGTGGCAGAGGCAGCCATCCTTACGATGTGCCGATGAGGAGGCCGTATAAAGGCAGGAGCCGGGGTTCCCGTCTGTGGCCGTACAGGTCCGTCTCGTCACTGCTGGCGAGTGGCCGCCCTTCGCGGCTCTGTTTTCGGGCAAAGGCGGTCCCAAATTCCGCTGGTGTACCCCTTAGCGTTTCCGCGCGACTAGTTCGCGTAGTGCAGGTCTTTCGAGTTGACCCAAGCAATGAGGTCGAGGGCGACCTCGCACGACTCCGATACTTCCGGGTTCGGGTCCTTGAGGTACTGTTGCAGGACGGGCACCGACTCCGGCAGGCCAATGGCGCCGAGGGCTTCCGCGCATTCGTGGCGCACCATGACGTGCTCGTGGTCTTTGCGCAGGACGGCCGTCAGAAATGGGGCGGCGTGAGGGTCGCCCATTTGGCCGAGGACGTACGCCAATTCGTGGCGCAGCAGGGCCGACGGGTCCTCGAACGCCGCCGCGAGCGCCTCGACCGCCTCGGGGCCGCCGCGGTTGCGCAGCGAGAAGACGGCGCGCATGCGCTGGAACATCGGCTGCGAGCGGTCCAGCAGCTGCGTTCGCAGCTGGGCGACCGAGGGCTTGGCCTTCGCGGCGAGCTCCTGCGGCGGGGCAGGGTCGGTGCTGGTGTAGCCCGACGCCTCACGGGAGGCGGCCAGCTGCGCCTTGCGGTCCATGGGCCCTTTCCAGACGTGGGGGGTCTTGGCCGTTTCGGCGGCACCCGCCCCAGACCGGACAGGGATTGCGGGGAACTCGGGGAATTTTCCCGTTCTCCCCTTGATGCCTGTTTGGTGGGCCGTCAGTCGGCGCGTTCCAACAGGAATGTTCCGCCGTCCTGGATGGCAAACCGAATTTCGACGAACCGGGCCCCGGAGGCGGGGTTGGCTGGATAGGCAATGACGAGGCGGCCGTCCGGCAGGACGTCATTTTGGAAGAAGTCCAGCAAGAAGCGGTCCGAGCCGGTGAGCAGGCAGGCCCCGCCGCGGCCGCAGATGCCTCCCTCGTGCACGTCGTCGTCGATGGTGACGCGCTGCGTCGGGGCGTCGGGGCCGGAGCCATCGACGTACACGGCCTTGAGGTCCCACACGGCAGCCGCGTAGTCGGCGTCGGCCGGTACGGCGTTGGCGTAGTAGGTGACCGCGAAACGGTTGCCGGCGCCGCCCGCCACCCACGGCATGATCGAGGTCTCTTCCGTGCTGAGTTGGAAGGCCGGCTCCCAGGTGGCGCCCAGGTCGTGGCTGACGACGGCCTTCACGATGGCCCCCATGGCAGTCAAATCGGCCGGCGACTCGACGTCCTCGGACCACGCGGCCACAACAGACCCGTCGCCCGTCACGTCGAGCGCCGGGGCCATGTTCACGCACGACCAGTGCCCGCCCTGCAGATTCGTCACGATGCGAGCCCCCGTGTCAAGGTCCTCCCAGGTGCGACCGCCATCGGCGCTGCGGCCGACGCGGACGGCACACTCCTGTTGGCTCAGCAGGACGGCGTCGGTGCCACCGGGCAGAGGCTGCGTGTAAACGATGTAGGCGAACCGTCCGTCCGGGCTCAGCACTACGGGGCCAAGCCAGCCAATGTTGTCGCCGAGGTACGAGTTGCCGGTCCAGGTGAGGCCGCCGTCGAAGGTGGCGTTGATGGCGACATCGCGGGCGTCGGGGCCGGTGCGCATCCAGGCTTCGATGAGGTGCCCGGACGCTCCGGCAACCATCCATTGGCGGTCGGCGGTTTCGTTCTCGGGCACCACGTTGGCGACAAACTCCCAGGTGGCGCCGCCGTCGAGGGACTTGTGGACTTGGATGCCGCCGCCGAGGTTGCTGGCGTAGACGACCCCGGCCGCATCGATGGCAACCTCGGCGTCGCCGTTGGCGGCCGGACCGTCCTCACTCAGGCGTCCGTCGCCCTGGCGGTTGAGGCGGGTCCACGTCGTGCCGTCGTCGTCGGATCGGTAGACGACGCCGTGCTGGCACTCCTCGACGCCCTGAGCCGAAACCGGCACCAGGATGCTGCCGGGCGTGTCGCAGCCGGGGAACGCCACGAAGAGGCGGCCGTCGAGCGCGGCGCGGATGGACGGCTCGCCGGTGGAGTAGGCCGGCCCTCCGGTCGCCACGGCGCCTAGCGTCTGGAACGTTGGTGCATCGAAGGCCAGGGGTTCGACCGTGCCGGTCAGGACGTGGAATGGCGCGGCGGTCGATGTCGCGTCGTCAACGCTGGCAACGGGATCGGGATCCGAGGCACAACCGGCGAGAAGGACCAGCAGGACGGACGTGGCGGAAACTGCAGCGAGCAGGCGCATTGGGGCGCCAGGCGCTCCGGGGGGTCTTCAGCCTTGCCGCGCCCTTCGCGAAACCAGCGCGGCCGCCGCGAGGACGACGCTGAGGAGCGTGGGGCCGGCAAATGGCGTGTCGTTTGCGTCGGTCGGCGCATTCATGGCGCTTTGGAAAGTCTCGTTGAAGTACAGTTTGTCGCCGTAGCGACCGAGCCCGCCGGTCTTGGCAACATAAAAGGCGCTGAGGCCGCCCGCTTCGGCTTCCGTCTCGAGGCCGGCGATGATGCCGTCCGGGGTTCCGCCCGTGATGGCGTAGATACCGGGCAGCGAGTCGGTCGGTTGGTGGTAGTGCGGGTACTCGTCGTCGTGGCTGCCCTGGATGCGGTTGCCGGCGGCCCCGAGGGCAATGAGCGGGATGTGGTCGCTGCGGCCGTAGTGGTCGTCGTACACCCACACGAATTCGGGAGGCAAGGCCAACACGTCGTAGGCCACTTCACGGACGAGGAACTGGAAGTTGGCGTTGTCGCGCTGAATCTGGATGAAGTCCGGATGGGCCTTGAGCTCCTCGTAGCAGCCGTACGACCAGCAGGTCCAGTTGACGTCGGCGTGGATGGGCGCCGTGCGCAGGTTGAGCACCGCATACTCGTCGGTCACGAGGGGATCGCCGTAGCGCACCCAGGTGTTCTTCGCCGGGTAGTTGATGCCCGGCATGTCGTACGCCTGCGAGACCAGGATGTCCGGCTCGTCCGAGGGTTCCAGGCCCAGGAGATTCTTGGCGACGCTGGTGTCCTTGCTGAAGGCGACGGCGCCGTAGAGGCCCCATTCCTCGCCGTCGTACCACACAAAGACGACGCTGGCCTCGAGCGGACCGTGGGCGTCGACATGCGCCTTGAAGGAGCGCGCCAGTTCCGCTACCGTGCAAATTCCTGCGGCGTTGTCCAGGGCTCCGCCGCCGACGGTGAACTCGCGCGTGTCATAGTGACCGCCGAGGACAATCCATTTTGTCAGGTCGCGGCCGGGCAGGACGCCGATGAGGTTGACGCCGCCCTGCAGCTGCTCCGGCGGGTCGACGAGTCCAGGGCCGCCTTCGGTGAATTCGTGGCGCGCGGAGGGCAGCCCGAGGTCGGCGAAGACGGAGCCATACTTGTTCAGAAACAGTTCCTGCGTCGGGGTTCCCATGACGCGATAGGTCCCTTCAACGTCCTGCGTGATCTCCGCAATGCAATCGTGGATGCCTTGCCCAGAAATCTGCTCGCGGACGTCTGCGAGGGCGGCCAATGTGTCGGGCGTGTCGAGCTCGAGCGGCGCTCCGTCGGTGATGGCCCACTGCATCACTTCGGGCGGCATCGAGTAGATGTCGTTGGCCTGGGCCGAGGCGGTTGGGGCGAACGCCAGAAGAGCGGCGACGGCCAGGAGGAACATTCGCATCGGGCGATGAGTCGGCCAAGGGAACTTCAGCGCTGCGGTGGCCGGCCCACGACCGACGGAACAAGAATTTCGGGAATGCCGAGAAACCTTGCGCTAATCTTCCAGAAATTTCCCTCAATTCCTGTTTTGTCGTCGGAGGGGCGTCAACTGCGCACGACCAGGCTCTTCGCGGTCATCGCCGCGGGAATCGGCAATCCCATCAAGTCCAACATGGTTGGCGCGACGTTCTCCAACGCCCCCCCGGCCGCAAGCGCGACGCCTTTGCCGCCGTTCACCAGGATGAGGGGCACCGGGGTCAGGGTGTGCTTCGTGATGGGTTCGCCGCGCTTGCCGCCCACCACCTTGCACATCTCCTCACAGTTGCCGTGGTCCGCCGTGATGAGGGTCACGAACCCCAATTCGGTCGCAACTGAAGTCAAACGGTTGATGCAGTTGTCGACGAACTCCACAGCTTTGACGGTGGCATCGAATTTCCCCGTGTGGCCCACCATGTCGGGGTTGGCGTAGTTGACGACGACGAAGTCGTAGCCGCCGGAGCCCATGGCGTGCAGCAATTCATCGGTGAGCGGGCCCGCGGACATCTCCGGCTGCAAGTCGTACGTCGCGACCTTGGGACTGGGGACAAGCTTGCGGTCCTCGCCCGCGAAGGGGGTCTCGCGGCCGCCGTTGAGGAAGTAGGTGACATGCGCGTACTTCTCGGTCTCTGCAGCGTGGAACTGCGTCAGGCCCAGCTTCGCCAAGTGCTCGGCCAGGCAATCCGGGACCGTCACGGGCGGGTAAGCAACATGGACTCCCGACCACTGCGCGAACGTCGCATCGTACGTGGTCATGCACACCCAGAGAACGTTCTCGAGCTTGGCGCGCGGGAATGCCGTGAAGGCCGGATCCATGAAGGCGCGCGTAATCTGGCGGCTGCGGTCGGGGCGGAAGTTGAGCCACAGCACGGCGTCGCCGGGGCGCACGGCGCCAGCCGGGTCGACGACGGTGGGCTTGACGAACTCATCCGTCTCGCGGTTGAACTCCGCCAGCAGCAACGCGTCGTGGGCATTGCGGGCGGGGCGCCCCGTCGCGGCCGTGTAGAGCCGGTACGCTTCCTCGATGCGCTCCCAGCGGTTGTCGCGGTCCATGGCGTAGTAACGGCCGACGAAGTCGGCGATACGGCCGACGCCTGCTTGACGCATCTGGCCTTCCAAGGTCTGCAGGTAGCCGGCCGCCGACGATGGCGGCGTGTCGCGGCCGTCGCCCACCGGATGAACCCAGACGTCCTTGATGCCGGCCTTCGCGGCGGCCTTCAGCGCGGCGCCGAAGTGCGCCTCGTGCGCATGCACGCCGCCCGGACCGAGCAGGCCCATGAGGTGCAGCCGCCCGCGGGTCCGGCGCACATGCGCGAAGGCCGCCTGCAGGGCAGCCTCCTCGCCGAAGCGGCCATCGCGCACGGCGTTGTTGATGCGCATGAAGTCCTGGTACACGACGCGCCCGGCGCCGATGTTGAGGTGGCCGACTTCGGAGTTGCCCATCTGGCCCTTCGGCAATCCAACGCGCTCGCCGCCGCATTCGACTTCGACGACGGGGCAGGTCTTGCGCAACCGATCGAACGTCGGCGTCTGGGCCAGCTCGAAGGCGTTGCAGATGTTCGTGGGGTCGCCGAAGCCGAAGCCGTCGATGACCACGAGCAAACCGGGACGCTTGGGGCTGACCGGGGCCACGCCGCGACCATGCCCGGCCGGGGATTAAGTCTGCCCGAGGCGAGCCGTGTGGACGATGTCGTAGCGCGGCCCCGTCGGCCCGAGGCTGCTGCGGAACAAGACGACGCGGTCGAGCAACCCCTGCGCAAACAGGGTCCCCTGGTGGCGACCCACGAGGCTGCGCAGGTCAGCCGGGTTCGGCAAGCGGGCCAGCGTGACATGCGCAACGAAGCGCCGTTTCTCCGGCGGGTCGCCAAATCCGGCCGTCGCCTGCTCGACGGCCGAGGCCAACGCATCGATGCCGGGTGCACGCACGCCGGCCCAGAGGATGCGTGCTTTCTTGTCCGGTGGAAAGCCGGTGCCGGGGAAGGTGCCGATGCCCTCGACGACGCACGGCAAAGCAGGGCGGCCCCGGCACGCAGAATCGAGGGCGGCTTCGACGGGCTCCGGGTCGAGGACCTCGCCAAGGAACCGCAGGGTGATGTGCCATGCGCCGTCGGGGACGGGGCGGGCGGAGGGAGCCGCCGCTTTCACTTCCGCAGTCACGTCGCCGTACACTGGCGACGCCGGCACCGGGATTGCAATGAAGAGGCGCAAGGCCTGCCGGCGAAGCCGCTTGAGGTTTTCACCAGCATGCCATACTGCTGAAATAGGCCGCCCTGGGCTGGGTGCCCATGCGCGCGTGGTTGGCGGCCCCCCTGCTGGTGGCCTTGCTGGCAGGATGCTCGGACTCGACCAATCCCGACGCAATCCCTGAGGCCGACATCGGGGTCATCACGGACCCGCGCGACACCAGCTACCTGCAAAACGGCAGCCTGGCGGCGGGTTCGCACATCCACGACTATTGGGGCGGCCGCGAGCGGGTCGACATCCTCGCCAGCACCGCCAGCGGGAGTTGGAGCTGTAGCGGATGCACCGACGGCATGCAGTTCTTCTCCGCCCGCCCCGATGAAGGGCTCATCGTGCCGCAGGGCACAAAATGGGTCAACGGCACCTTCACGCACCGTTCCGACGGCGAGGATCAGTTCACCGGCTTCGAGCTCTGGGTCAAGACCGCGCAGGACTCGGAACCGCAACTGCAGGGCGCGCTCCAAAGCGGGGTCCCCTTCTCGATTAACACAACGCAGGGCGAGAACGACCCGCCGCACTACGTTCTGAGCCTCTGGGTCTTCGAGGTCAAGGCCCTGGGAGGCTCCGACCGCCACATCGGGGGGGAGTTCGAATTGAACGCCGCCGCAGTGCGCGGATTGCCCTTGGTGCCCTACCCGCCCCACCCGGACCGGTGGAACGGCGCAACCGAACTTGACCTGCTTTCGGATTCCGGGGCTTCGGAGTTGACGTACCAAATGGAAGATCCACGGGGCGGAACCAGCATCACCTGCGCCAGCGGCTGCCCGGGCCGCCACCTCCTGCCCAATGGCACCGTCATTCCCTTCAACACCGACCGCGTCGAAGTCCGCCTCACGATTGGCGACGGCCTCCCCGTGGGGCTTGGCCTCTGGTTCCACGGCGGCGATACCTGGAGCGAGACGAAGGCGACGGGTGAACTCGTGGCGCCCGGCGAAACCCTCTTCACCATCCCCATCGAAGGGGCCATGGCCGACTCGCCGTACGCCCCACAGAGCCTTTGGGAATTCCAGGTCTGGCTGGACCAGCCGCAGCCGACCCTCCAGGCGTGGCGCGGCGAATACACCATCGAAGTATTCGCGTTCAAAGATCCTTAGCTGGCCCCGCCCGGATTCGAGGCGCGAAACCCAGAACGGATATTGCACCGGCCTTGCCAGGAAAAAGCCTCCCTGGTCCAATGGAAGGCGGTTCGCGGTCCGCCAGCCAAAGATGCCGTCATCTGGCTAGCCTGCAAAACCTAGGCAGGCGAACTGCGTGAGCAGTTGGCTGAGATGACGAAAGTGCCAGCGCTCAGCCAAGCTCCGTCGGTAGTACGGAATCCGCAAGCGCGAAACAAACCAAGGCCTGATTCCTCCCTGCTAACTGCCGGACCCAAAAGCACGGACGAGGCCTGCAGCGTCTGGGATTGTCTTGGCGAGGGTGCAGCTACTGCATACATGGAGTACAAGGCGCAAAGCAAGATCCCTGAGGCTTACCCGCCGATTTGTTCGGCGACGAACGCCGTCGGCCCATACTCGGAGCCCTCGCCCAGACCTTGCGGGTCGATGCCGATGACAAAGCCGTCCCGCTGGCCAAGCCGGAACCTTGCGGGCAACGGCGCCGGATGAAATGCCATCCGAGTCGTCTTCATCGAAGTACTAGCACGCGGCAGGGTGC
>JBAZXE010000031.1:0-23427 GCA_041659985.1 Thermoplasmatota archaeon
CGGGGCAACCCGGCCCCCGGGTTCTGCGCGCCGAGGATGGATTGCGCCATCTCGGGTGGAAGGTTGCGCTGGGTGGCGAGGAACGCCAGGGTCTCTTCGTCGTTGACCTCGATGTCCGCGCTTCCCAGTCCGAGGAACTCTCCGCGGAAGGTCGGGTTCGCTGGATCGCGGATGTCGACGATGCTGAAACCGCCGTAGGAGCCGTCGGCGGATTGGCGGGACATGTACGCGTAATCCTCAGTGACGGCCAGTTCGGTGTAGTAGCCCAGCGGCGCCACGGCGTTGATGGCATTCGGGTCGCCCGACTCGTCAACGCCGTTGTGGTAGCCGACGAGTTGCAGGTTCCAGGAGCCGTTGTGCAGGGCTGCATCGAAGTGGCCGCGCTCATCGTCATGCGACTGTAGCAGGACCGGGGAAGCTGCGGCATCCACGCTCTGTTCCACCGCTTGGTAGTCGGGCCGGTCGTCCCCGCCGAAACAGCCGGCAAGCAGCAGCAGGGTGCATCCGACGGCTGCGGCACGGGCGTAGGCCTGCATCGACGCGCCAACCCGGAGACCGTCTAAAAGGGGTTGTGCGCCTGCAACCATTCCTCGGAGGGCGGGTCCTTGACGGCGATGCCGTTGCCGCGCAAGATCTCCGCGGTCTTGGCCAAGGGTAGGCCAACGACGTTGCTCCACGGCCCGGCCTGGATGCGGATGTACGGCGCCAACAGTTTGTCCTGGATGCCGTACCCGCCAGCCTTGCCGTACCACGCGCCGGAGGCGGCGTAGGCGTCGAGCACCTCGACGGGGAGGCGGTCCAAGTGGACGGCGGTCACGGCGTGGCGGCGGTCGATGGCCTTGCCGCCCCAGGCGAGCGCCAGGCCGCTCCAGACCTGGTGGGTGCCTCCGGCGAGCATCGCCAGTTGGGCGCGCAAGGTTGGCACGTCGCGGGCCTTGTCAATGAGTTCGTCGCCGAGGACCACGACGGTGTCGGCGGCGAGCACGTAGGCGTCGGGGTGCTTGGCGGAAACCGCCAGTGCCTTCTTGCGGGCGATGACCTCGACCGCTTCGGCGATGGAGAGGGCGCGCGGCGCGACCTCCTCGACGGCCACGGAGTCGACGGTGAACTCCTGCGTCAAGTGGCGCAGCAGCACGGGCCGGCGCGGCGAACTGGAGGCAAGGACCAGGCGGGGCATGCTAGGCTCCCGTTGTTGTTTCCAACGCCGCCTTGAGGCGCGCCGAGATCACGGCGCCGTCGGCCTTGCCGCGCAATTCAGCCATGACGGGTCCCATGAGTGGTCCCATCGCGGCCATTCCCTTGCTTTTCACGAGGTCGATTCGGCTGGCAAGGACTTTGGCGATGACGGCATCGACGGCCTGCGTGTCGGCGGCCGGACCGAGGCCGGCTTTGGCCAATGCCTGTTCCAGCGGGGCAACCGGGTCGGCGTCGAGGGCCTTGAGCAGCGGCTCGATGGCCTCCTTGGCAAAGCGTCCGGCCTTGAGCGCGGTGAAGACTTCCGCCATGCGGGCCAAGAGCGCCTCCCCGTGCGCCAACGTCGGGATGTATTGCAGCAGGACGCGGCCGGCGAGCGCTGGTTCGGCGCCCGACTGCACCAGGGTTGCGAACTCGGCGTCCAATCCATCGGCAAGGAGCTGCTGAGCCGTGTCCTTGCTCACGCCATGGGTCCGCACGAGCAGCGCCACGCGTTCCTCCGGTTTGGGCGGAAGGTGGGCAAGCGTGTGGTTCCAGCGCGCCGCCGTGATGCGGATGGGGGGCACGTCCGTCTCGGGGTACATGCGGGCCGCCCCCGGCATGGGGCGCAAGAACCGTGTGGAGTCGTCGGGCTGAACGGCGCGGACTTCGCCCACCGGTGCCGCGAGGGCTTGCTTGGCGCGCGCGGCGACGGCCTCGAGGGCGCGCCGGGCGACCGGCTCGGCCTCGACGCAGAGCGCGAACGCGTCGTCCGGCCCGCAGGCCAGCGCCTTGCGCACGGCCTCCACTTCAGCTTCCGTGATGCCGTAGGCCGGCAGCTCGTCCGAGTGGAAGATGCCCTTGACGCCGGCGGCGACCTTGGCGTGGTCGGCCAATTCACGGCCGAGGCGAGGGCCGTCCTTGGTGGCGCCTTTAAGGAGGCCCGCAAAGCCGGAGAGTTTGAGGCCGAGGACTTTGCCGCCGCGAGTGGTCGTGTCCTTCACCGACTTGGCACCCGTCGCGGCGAAGGCGCCCGTCACATCGATCGCGGAGCCGGGAGCCGCAGGCTTGCGCGCAGAGAGGGCTTCGCGCAGGTGGTGCATCCACAATTGACGGCGCACCTCGCCTTCCACAATGCGCGGGATGGCCCGCAGGTCTTGGCAGCCCTTGACCTCGACGCGCGTGCCGACGGCGACGCTGACGTTGAGGTCCTGGCGGATGGTGCCCAGGCCGCGTTTCACGCGACCGGTCGTGCGCAGGAGGGCGCCGATGCGGGCGGCCGTGCGTTGCGCGTGGGCCGGGTCGTGGATGTCGGTTTCCGTGGCGAGTTCAAGGAGCGGGATGCCGAGCCGGTCGAGCGTGTACGTGACGGTGCCGCCGGTGTCATCGAGCTTGCGCGCGGAGTCCTCCTCGAGGCTGAGGGTCTGGCAACGAACAGCGCCGCCCTCGACGTCGAGCGTGCCGCCCCACGCGATGAAGGAAGTGCGCTGGAACCCGGAGGTGTTGCTGCCGTCGATGACGGTCTTGCGCATCACATGCACTTCGGCCACGGGTTGGGCTTGGATGAGGCCGGCGAAGGCCAGCCCGACGTCGAGCGCGTCCTGGCTCATCGGGTGCGGCGGCTCCTCGTCGGTCTCGACGAGGCTGGTGAGGCCATCGATGGCGAGGTAACGGAACGCCTTGCCCTTGCGCATCTCGGCCAAGGCCGCGGGGTCCAATTCGCCCAGCTCGGACTGCGTGGCGCGCAGGCGACGGTCAAGGACGGCGACGGTGCGGGCGGCGACTTGGTCGGGGTCGACGACGCCGCTCGGGCAGGGGCTGAAGAGCTTGCGGGTGTCGAGTTGCTGGTGAATCTCAAGGCCACAGCGGAAACCCACGGCCTTGTAGTCGACCTTGTCCGAGAGTGCGGCGAGACGGGCCTGTTCGCCAGACATTCTGGAGGGTTGACTGGTTTGGACCTCCGCAGCGCTCACGACGAGGCCTCCGGTAAGCGCACCTGGCCGAAGGCGCGAACGTCACTGGCGGCGTTGAGTTCGCCGGCGAGGTCGGTGAGGAATAGTTCGCGCACCTTAGCTGGGTCCTCGGTGTGGCCGAGGATCCACATCAGTTTGATGTATGCCACTTCGGGCAGCATGTCCTCGGCGGGGATGACGCCCATTTTCAGCAGATCGCGTCCCGTCGAGTAGACGTTCATGTTGACGCGGCCGTTGATGCATTGGCTCGCCATGACGACGTGGGCGCCGCGGTCGAGGACGGCCTGGATTCCCGGGAGACAGCGTTGAGCAATGTGTCCGAGTCCGGTGCCGACAATCACGGTCGCCTTGAGCACGACGTCTTGGATGTGCTCCGGCCACAGGCCCGGATAGCTGAGAATCATGGAGACGCGCTCGTCCCATTTGCCGTCGTTGCGCGTCGGCCCCGCCGTTGCTTTGCGGTAGGGTTGGTCCAGCGTCACCAAGTCCCCCATGACGCGACCGAGTGGTGGGACGTTGACCGACTGGAAGGCGTCGCGGCGGCTGGTGTGCAGCTTACGGACGCGGACGCCGCGGTGGATGGCGCAGGCCGTGTCCTCGGTCGATTCGTGCATGACGACGACGACTTCGCCGAGGTCCGTGGTGGCGGCGACGCGGGCGGCGGCGAGAAGGTTCTGCGCGGCGTCGGAGGAGGGGCGGTCGCTGCTGCGTTGGCTGCCGACGAGGACGACGGGTCCCTTGAGGTCCTTGAGGCAGAAGGCGAGGGCGGCGGCCGTGTAGTGCAATGTGTCGGTGCCGTGGGGGACAACGACGCCGCGCGCGCCGTGGTTGAGGTGCCAGGCGACGCGCTCGGCGATCTTGGTCCAGTGCTCAGGTTGCATGTCCTCGGAGAACATGTTGAAGACGACTTCGGCGCGCACGTTGCAGAAGCGGAACAATTCCGGCGCCGCAGCGGCCAACTCCTCGGGGCGCGTAGCGGGCGAGACGCCACCGGTGCGGTAGTCGATGAACGAGGCGATGGTGCCGCCGGTTCCCAGGAACGCGATGGTCGGCTTCGACGGGTCTTCGCTCAGGGCCACGGTTGGAGTCTGGCGCGGCTTGGCCGGTTCAAGCAGGTCAAGGTTGGCGCCGGTCGCCAAGAGACCGACGTTGTAGCCCGACGCGAGCTTCAGGGTCACGATGTCGGCGCCGCTGAAGGCGTGCCGGGGCATCAGCAATCCTTCGAAGACCTGGCCGTCCGGCAGGGTCATCTTGACTCGGTCGCCGGGCTGGGGCTCCGTCTTGGCCACGCCGGGGCGATGACGGGCGCCCTTAAAGGCGGTCAGGCCCGACGAGCCGACGACAAGCCGCTAAGGCCCCGCTACGAAGGAGTAGCCTTCGGG
The DNA here is from genome assembly GCA_041659985.1 of Thermoplasmatota archaeon. Taxonomy (GTDB): domain Archaea; phylum Thermoplasmatota; class E2; order JACPAO01; family JAHFTW01; genus JAHFTW01. The sequence continues at coordinate 4,529 of JBAZXE010000031.1, forward strand.
GGCGGCTTCCCGGTAGAACTGGGTCACGAAGAGCTGGAAGGCTTGGTTCAGCACCACGTTCACTTCGACGACGTTGTTGTCGGCGAGGGTGTAGGTCGTGAACACCGTGGCCGGGTCCTTGAGGTGGTCCGCCAACTCGTCCTCGTCGACCCGCAGCAGAAGCGGCGACGCACCTTGCATCGACCCCTCACCGACGGCGTTGCCACCGCAGGCCGGTTCACAGGTCCAGGCCGTCGAGAAAAGGACCAAGAGCTCGCGTCCGGCGTCCGACGTCGGTTCCCACACCTGCTCGACGACGATGGTCTTGAGGGAGGGCGATTCCGCTTCGAAGTCGTAACGGATCGCGTTGCCCCCTTGCCGGCCAAGCCGCCCCACGGGCGTGCCGACGCCTTCGCCGCATTCCTCCGAGAAAATGAGCGAGACGCCCAGGCTGCAGACGATGAATCCGTCGTACTTCGTGATGGCCGAGTACGGGGCTTCGGAAGCGGCCAGGGTCAGCCTGAGCACCAGGCCCTCCACGCCGTGGGCCGGCACCGCCACCGTCTGTCGCACGGGCGCGAAGGTGGGGTGGCGGACTTCGACCACGCGCTCGCCAACGGGGACGGCAAGCTGGAAGGCGCCGTCGCCGTCCGTCGCTGCTTCAAGGTCGGCATCGACGACGTGGATGGTCGCAGCCGCAATCGGTCGGATGGCTTCGTCGACGACGACCCCTGCCATCCGGGCTTGGCCCAAGCCGACGTCCAGGGGGTCGTCCGGTGGTGCGGAGTTGCTGGCGCATCCGGCGAGGGCCGCAGCGCACACCAGGGCGGCGAGCACGGCGGCCTGCATCATCCCTCGATGCCTTGGGCGTCTTATCTCTCTTCAGGCGGGAAAGCGCGAACCGCCTAGGGCATGAGGCTCTTGACAAGCGCCTTCAGGTCGCCTTCGAGGATGTCGGATTTCTCCAACTGGTAGTCGTACGCGACCTGGACGGTCTTCGCCGTGGCGTACGTGATGGCGGTCTTCGCGTCCTTGATGTCGTAGTCGAAGTCCCACGACTTGCCACCGATGCGGCTCGTCCACATCTTCACGATGGGGCTGGCGCCCATCTTAATCGGCGCCTTGTAATCCAGCGCAGCGTGGGCTAGGATGAAGGGGAAGTCACGTTCCGACTTGCTGCCTGCCTCCTCCGTGAAGTAGCGCATGCGGCAGTGCTCGAGGTACGTGAGGTAGATGGCATTGTTCACGTGGCCGAGGCCGTCTAGGTCATTGAAGCGGACCTCGACGGGGATGCTGTAGGCGGGCATTAGCGGCTCCCGGTCTTGGCGGCGCGGGCACGACCGCCCGATTCGACGGCGGCTTGCACCCGGACCGCAAGGTCATGCATCTCTTCCGACGAGACGGACGGCCGGTTGTGGAAGAGGGCGTGGATGGGTCCGGCAGCATCCGCGGCCTTGCGGGGCACGACGTGGACGTGCACGTGGCCGACTTCCTGGCCGGCCTCGGGTCCGTTGTTGATGGCAATGGTGCAATCCTTGGCACCGGTCTCGCGGCACAGGATGGGGGCCAGCAGCGACGCCGCGTCCATCAAGGCGTGGCGGTCTTCGGGTAGGGCGTCCTCGAGTTTGGCCGCGTGGCGTTTGGGGACCACGAGGGCGTGGCCTGCGGCCAGGGGATTGATGTCCAAAAATGCCGTCACGCGGCCGTCCTCGTAGAGGTGGGCGCTCGGGATGTCCCCTGCGGCGATGGCGCAGAAGAGGCAGCCAGGCACGCCAAGCAAGACCTCCGCCAAGCCTTCAAGCCTCCGGCTCACGCAACAAGGAGTGCACGGAATTCAAGGATCCGGTTCCGTGCGTTCCGTGGTTTCCTTCTTCGGGGGTTCGTGGCGGCGCGACGGCAGCCCACGGCCTTCCCGTTCCTTTGCCACGTAGGGTCCCAGGTCAGCATACCCGTGGCGGCGGTAGTAGGGCTTGACGCCGGGCCCCGCGATGACCAGAAGACGCCCGACGCCCCACTCGGAGAACGCGATGCGCTCCGCCTCGGCCAGGAGGGAGGCGCCCAGGCCGCGGTGCTGCCAGGAACCGGATTCGGGGTCGTCGTCGTGCGCCCCGAGCGCCTGCGCCACGCCGTACACCTTGAGTTCGCGCACGAAGGCCGCTCCCCCGTCGGCCTGAGCCTCGGGGCGGTGCGCTTCGGGTCCGAGACGGCGCACGCGAGCGAAGGCCACGACGGCATCGGCTTCCGGGTCCTCAAGGGAGAGGAACGCCTCGAGTCCGCCCCCGGCCTCGTAGTCGCGCCGCATTAGGTGCAGCCGGTCGGCGGCCACGGGGCGCCCCTCGGCTTGGCGATGCGCAACTTCGCGGCAGCGGATGCAGCGGCAAGCCGGCAAGCCGCGGCTGGTGCGCCATCCTTGCGCGAGTTGCCGGAGGTTGGAGTTGAGGACACCGGCCTCGACGTGCGTCGTCGGGATGTCGCGGTCGATGCGCTGGATGCGGCACCATTCTGGGATGAACCCCTTCGCTTCACCGACGAGGCTCGTGGCGGCGGCCGTGTCATACGGATGGTACTTGCCTTCCTGCCACTGCCGTTTGAGGAGCGTCTCGCCCTCTATGACGACGAGCGTCGGATAGATCTTCAGCATGTCCGGGCGCCATTGTGGCTCAGCGAAGAGGCGGCGGAAGTCGTCGAGGTCGGCGGCGGGGTCCGGTTCGTGGCCGGAGGGTCCCTGCCCACGTGGCAGGCCCGGCATCATGTGGATGCAAATCTTGAATCCTGCATCGCGCGAGAGTTGCATCGAGCGCCGCGACTCCTCGAGAGTGTGGCCGCGGTGTGTGGCCTTCAGAACGTCATCGTCGAGCGCCTGCAACCCGATCTCGACGCGCGTGGCGCCGTAGGCCAACATGCGGTCCAGGTGCTCCTCCAAACACCAGTCGGGTTTCGTTTCGAGAGTCAAGCCAATGCAGCGGCAGCGCGCCGTCTCGTTGTCCAGCATGAGCTGGGCGAGGCGGGCCTGACGGTCGGCCTCCGGCATGGCGGCCCATGCGTTCTCGTCCTCCCACGCGGGGGGCTCTTCGTTGGGGCCGGCGTTGAGGCCGGCGTAGATGCCGGCGATGAACCAGTCCTGGTAGGCCGGCTCGCGCGCGGGGAATGTCCCGCCCTGCACGATGACGTCCACCTTGTCGACGGCGTGGCCGTTGCGCTCGAGTTGGCCGAGGCGGCCCTGCACGATGCGGCGCGGGTCGTAACCGGAGCGCTTCGCCCGCATCGTCGAGGGCTCGAAGCCGGTGTAGCTCTGCGGCGATCCGACGTCGGGGCCGCCCGGGCAGAAGGTGCATTTGCCGTGCGGGCAGGCCGCCGGGCTCGACATGACGGCCACGATGGCGACGCCGGACGAGGAGCGAACGGGTTTCGTCTTGCGGGCGCCCGGCGGCGTCATCGCGAGGGGGGCGGCGTCGGGCACGGTTCGCTCGACGCCAGGGGGCCTCTTGAGCGCTTGCGAGGCGGTTGACCCTCGGAAGCGCTCGCAAGGGCTCGCGTTCCACGGGTCCGCTCGTCGCTGCGCTCCTCGCCAGCTTGGAGACCACCGCTCGCTGCGCTTGCGGGGCCCGCCAAGCTAAGTGCGCCAACTAAACGGATTCAATACGATGAGCGCCGCGAAGATCTCCATGCGGCCGAGCCACATGAGGGTGCTCAGGACGACCTTGGCCGACACGCCGAGGGCGGCGAATCCGTGCGTCGGGCCGAGGGCCCCGAAGCCGCCGCCCACGTTGCCAAGGGCCGAGGCGGCCGCAGCGGCGCTGTCGGTCGCGTCGAGGGACGGTTCGAGGGCCAGGAGGGCGATGGTGCCGGCCGTCCACAGGGCGAGGTAGGTGAAGAAGAACGCCATGACGGCCGCGACGGATTCTTCCTTGACGACCGTGGAGCCGAGGCGCACCGGCATGACCGCCTTCGGGTGGAGGATCTTGCGCAGCTCGCGCAGCACCAGTTTGCCGAGAATGAGCCAACGGAATGCCTTGATGCCGCCCGCCGCAGAGCCGGAGGAACCGCCCGCCAACATGGCCAGCAGGAGCACGAGGAGGACGGCGGCGGGCCAAGCCGCGTAGTCGACCGTCCACAGGCCGGTGCCCGAGTAGAGCGACGCCACCGTGACGGTGCTTTGGTGGAGGGCGTAGCCGAGAGTGCGTCCAGCGCGCAGCAGCAGGAGGGCGACGAGGAGGCTGCCGGCAAGGAACGCTCCCGCAAACAGTCGCCATTCCGGGCTTTCCGTCGGTCGCCGCAGGTCGCCCTTGCGTAGGACGGAGAAGACGAGGGCGAAGTTGGTGGCGCCCAGCAGCATGCCGGTCACCAGGAGGGCGTCGAAGGCCCAATCGCCCGCGCCAGGCCAGGGTCCGGCCGGGTCGGCGATGCTGCCGTTGGCGTAGATGCCCATGGCCTGCACGAGCCCCTGGAATCCTGCATCCAACGGGGTCAGGCCATGGCGGAACCATAGGACCGTCGCCAGCGCGAGGGCGAGGGCGCCTGTGACCGCGAGGTACATCAGCCAGAGCCCACGCGCCGCCTCGGCGAGCTTGGGTTTCAGGCGAGCTCCGCCCGACACCCCGGTGCCCTGCATGGTCGGCATGGCGCCATGGGTGAGGCGCGACAGGAGGGCTACGGTGAGCACAATCATGGCCAGGCCGCCCATCCAGGGGAGCAGGGCGCGCCAGAAGACCAGGCTCTCCGGAAGCGCGTCGTACCCGCTCAAGGTGGTGCTCGCGGTCCCGGTGAAGCCGCTCATGGCCTCGAACCAGGCGTCAATCGGGTAGCGCGTGTGGCCGGTAAACGTGAACGGCAGCGTCGCCAGCAGGGTGGCGGAGAGCCAACCCAGCCCGATGGCGAGGACGCCTTCGCGGTCGGAGAGATCCTCGTCCTGGGCGCTGCGCGTGGCGAGGCGGAGGGGAACCCAGCACAGAACGGCCACGAGGAATGAGGTCAGGAACGGCGTCACGGTCACCGGCACATGCAGCCCCAAGACGAAGGGCACGGTGCGCTCCTCGAACAGCATGGCCAGGGGGACCGGCAGGAGGAACGCGAAGCTGAACATGCGCAGCGCGGCCGCCACGGCGGACAGGATGCGGCGCAGGCGGATCATCCGTCGGCTCCGTGTCGGGTCGGGCTGGAGTGACCCGGGAGCGGCCGGCCGGATGGAGCTGGGTTCCCGCCAGCGATGGGCTTCGAAGTCACGCGAAAAGCCGCTCCAGTTTCTCGACCGACTCCGTGAGGGTGAACACCAGGACCTGGTCGTTGACCTCGAGGGTCTCCTCCCCGCGCGGCAAGACGACTTGGTCGCCGCGGACCACGGCGGCCACGTGGGCCTGCGAGGGGAAGCCCGACTTGCGGATGCGTTGGCCCGCGATGGCGCTGCCCTCGATGACGCGGAACACCATGAGGCGCTCTTCGCCCAGGTTCTGCAGGGCGAGGTCCTCGCTGCCCGGGTGGACGGCCTTGAGGATGGCGCCGACGGTGCTCAGGCGGGGCGCCACGGCGAGGTCGATGTCGAGCTCCTCGAGGAAGCCCTTCAATTCGGGCTGGTTGACGACCGCGACGGTGAAGGCGACGCCCATGCGCTTGGCGAGGATTGCGGCGAGGACGTTGTACTCCTCGACCTTGTGGCAGCCGACGAAGGCGTCGAAGGTGTCGACGTTCTCTTGCGTGAGGACGTGGCGGTCGGTGGCATCGCCGAGGACGACGAGGGTGCGCTGCAGGCGTTCGCCCGCCCACTTGGCCTTCGCCTCGTCCTTCTCCACCAGAACGACGTCGCGCTTGGATTGCTCGAGGAGGCGGGCGAGTTGGACGCCGATGCGGGTGGCGCCGGCAATCATGACGCGCTTGATCTCCGCGCCCTGCTGCACTTGCCGGGCCTTGCCGATGTAGGGCTCGACGTCTTTGAGGACCTCCATCGAGGTGAGCGCCATGAGGAGGCGGTCGCCGGCGCGGAAGCGCATGTGGCCCTTCGGGATGAGGGCCTCGTCGCCGCGGTAGATGGCAAAGAGATGGAAGCCCGCCGGGGGTTCGACTTCATCGAGGCGCTTGCCAACGACGAAGGAATCCGGCTCGACTTTTCCTTCCGCCACGAAGACCTTGCCTTGCGCGAAGACGTCGGCGTTGACCAGTTGCGGCTGGTTGAGCATGCGCTTGATGCGGATGGCGGCCACCATTTCCGGGCAGACGGCGACATCGATGCCAATCTTGGCGTACTCGTCCGAGTAGGGGACGTTGAGGTACTCCGTGTCGTTGATGCGGGCGATGGTGCGCGGGCCGTGCGTCTTGGCCAGGGCGCAGGCAATCATGTTCACTTCATCGTCGCCGGTGCAGGCGATGAAGAGCTGCGCCTCGGCAATCTTCGCCTCGCCCTCGAGGATGGACTTGTTGGCGATGTTGCCCTTGACGGAGATGACGTCAAGGTCAGCCAGGCGCTCGAGGCGCTCAGGGTTGGTCTCAACGACGCAAACGTCGTGCCCCTCATCACGCAGCGAACGGGCCACATGGTAGCCCACCTCGCCTGCGCCACCCACGACGACGTACATGGCTACCCCGGCGACGAAGGGCCGTCAGGATAAGGCGTTCGGTCAGGAGTGGCCCAGGAGGCGACCAACGAAAACAAGGAACGCACGGAACGCACGGAAGCCATTCAGGACGTCTTCCGTGCAATCCGTGGTTTCCTTGTTTGAGTCGGCGTCAGACGAACGGCAGTTTCGCCACCGTCGCCGGCATGCGTTTCTCGCGCACGACGACCTCGAACATCTCGCCAACCCCCGCCCCGCCGCGCACATAGCCAAGCGCGATGCCTTTGCCCGTCGTCGGGCTCAGCGTTCCCGAAGTGACTTTCCCGGCATCCGTGCCTGTGCGCTCAATCGGGTAGCCGTGACGCGGGATGCCTTTCTCCTGCACGAGGCCAACGAGGCGGTCCGTCGTCGGTTCGTCCTTCTGCTGGAGAAGACGCTCCTTGCCGAGGAAATCGCCTTTCCAATCCATTGTCCATTCTAGGTTCGCCTCGATGGGGGTGCGGCCGCCCTCGAACTCGTTGCCAGCGAGGCAGTAGCCCTTCTCGAGTCGCAGCGTGTCCCGGGCGCCGAGGCCGATGGGCTTGATGCCGTGCGCGGCGCCGACCTTGAGCAAGTGGTCCCACACGCGGCGCGCCCCATGGGCTGGCACGTACAGTTCGACGCCTTTCTCGCCGGTGTATCCCGTTCCGGACACCATGCAGAAGATGCCGGCCACTTCCATGTTGACGATGTGGTGGAACTTCGGCGCGGGGCTGACGCTGGCCGCCGCGAGCACGTCGCGCGCCTTCGGGCCCTGCAGCGCGAGGATGGCCCATTCCTTCGTGACGTCCTGCACCTTGACGCCGGGGGTATGCCTGCTGATCTGTTCGGCCACGGCCACGTTGCGGCCGGCGTTGGGGATGACGTAGAAGCGGTCCTCAGCGAGCTTGAAGTAGAACGCGTCGTCGAGGATGGTGCCGTCCTCACGTAGCACGACCGTGTACTTGCCCTTCCCGAGCGGGACGGCCGTCGGGTCGCTGGGCGTCACCTTGGCCAGCGCCGCGGCTGCCTTGGGTCCCGTGACCCAGAGGTTCGACATATGCGAGACATCGAAGACCCCGACACTGGATCGGACCGCAAAATGTTCCTCCTTGATGCTGCCGTAGTGCACCGGCATGTCGTAGCCGGCGAACTCAACGAAGGTCGCGCCGAGGGCGGCGTGGGCGTCGTACAGGGGCGTCCGAAGGGGCACGACTTGGGCGAGGCGACGACCCAAGATAACCGCTGTCGGCACCGACCAGCCCCCGGAACTGGAAACAAACCTTGATGGCCGCGCCCAGGCTCATCCGGTTGGATGCCGGGAAAGCCGAAGGCCACGAAGGAGGCGCCACGCGCTCCCAAAGGCTCTGTGCTTGACGCCCTCGATTCGCTCGAGTCCCGGCGCCGTCGCAAGACGCCTCCGCCTGCCCCCAAGCCGAAGCGCGGCGACCTCGACCTGGACTTCATCCGGTGAGTGCTCAGTCCATCTGATCCGCGGCCAGGGGCGTCATCAGCATCTGGACGTGGCCACAAATCTGGCACTTGCAGGAGCCGGGGTCGACGACGTCGAATTTGCGCACGTCCTCGCACTTGTCGCACCAGGCATCGAGCACGCGCGTCATGCCCAGGTCATCACGGGCCGGCTGGATGGGGCTTTCGCAAGCGGCCATGAACGGCTCGGAATCCTGCGGCGGCCGCGCCGACGGCCCAGATCACCGTTGAGGACACCGGGCAAGGCATGACTGCCGAACAGATTGGGCGCCTCTTCCAGCCCTTCGGCCAAGTGCACGAAGCCCCCCAGCAAGGAACGGGCCTCGGATTGCACCTGTCGAAGCTCATCATCGAAGCGCACGGCGGCCGCATCCGGATGGAAAGTCCAGGTCCCGGCAAGGGAACCACCGCCATCATCGACTTGCCCCCCGGGCCGCTCTAACGCGAAGGCCAGTCCCTGCGCATTCCCTTGTCCCTGGACGACCTTGGCGGGGTCGCCTTGTAGTGGACGGATCGAAGAGGGGGCCGTGTCCCGGTCCCTCCACATCCGGCAGCGCCAGCGCCTGGCCACGGTGGGACTGGTCTGCATCGCCGCCTTTGTCCTTGCCCTCGTCGCCCTGCATGCCACAGCCCGCGGGCGGTTGCCGTCGCACATGAGCCAGTTCGCCAATTCGCCGTTTGGGCTCTTCTGGGCCTTGGCCCTCTACTGCCTCATCCTGGGCACGTCGACGCTTGTCTGGGCGCTTGGCCCCTGCCTGCGTGATGGGTTGTCGAAACGGGCCGGCATCTCCATGCTGGCCCTCGCCGGCATCGGGGCCCTCTTGTTGGCCACGTTCCCCACGGACGCCGTCCAGCCCTACACCTGGATGGGCATCCTGCATGACGACGCGGCGGCCACGACATTCGTCCTCCTGTCCGGCGCCATGGTCGTGCTCACGCCGGCCCTGCGGTCGTCGCAGGTCCTCAACCGCTTCTCTGCCCCGTCGTTCGTGCTTGGCGTCCTGGCGAGCTTGGCGTTGGTGGTGTACCTGCTGACGACCATTAACCACTGGGACGGCCGAGGCGTCGCGCAACGCATCCTGGTGGCCATTATTCTGTCATGGTTCGCGCTTCTGGCGGTGCGGTTGCGACGGGACCTTCCTGCGGGGCGTTCGGCGGCCCCGGCCCGCCATGGCCAGCCTGCCAGCTTGAACCCTTAGCCCCGGTCAGTTGTCGATGGGGGGAAGCCCTGGGCCGTGGACCTCTTGCAAGGCGTCCCAGTGCTCGACGATCTTCCCGCCGCGCAGGCGGAACATGTCCATGACCAGCATGGGACGCACGCCGGGGGCGGGAACGAAGTTGCTGTGGGCGACGACGAGGTCTCCCTCCGCGACCAGCCGCAAGACCTTCACCTGGAGGCGGGGCATGGTATCGAGCCAGCCGGAGATGGAGGCGGCATGCGCCTGCGGGCTGGTCAGGGGATTCGCCAACGGCGATGAAGGCACGCAGAGGAACGTGGCGGCATCGTTGGGCCTGCGCTGGGTGAAGGCAAGGTCGTAGAACCCGCGGATCGTTTGCTTGTTCTCGTGGAGCGGATCGGTTGCCGTCAGCTGCCCTTGGTGTGCCATGAAGACCGACCGGCCCATGGGGCTGGGCCGCTTTGAGTCCAGGCGCAGGCACGACATGTCCGGGCGACGCAGTTCGACTGGCCTAGAGTTGGGTCTCGGCGTCCTCGTCGGCTTCGGCCAACGCCTCTTGCTCGTCCTGCAGGGCGTCCTCTTGGTTGCGTTCGTCTTCCTGCCGCTGCTCGGCGTCGGCCTCGGCGTCGGCCAGGGCTTCAATCCCGGGGGACCGGCGGGCGATTGCCGCAGCATCGTTGGTGTCGAGGGCGGCCGGCGCCTTGGCCGGCATCGAGGACATCGGCGAACGGAACACGCCTTCCTCGTGCGGCGGGCGGGTGCCCTTGGGGGCCTGTCCGAGTTGGGCGATGACTGGGTCCACGTTCGGCATGGGGTTTCCTGCAATGCTGGGCGACACCGGGTCTGAACGGAGCCCGCGGGCGCTGGGCTCGGGGTGCACCGTGGAAATCGGCCGGAGGGTCCGCGGGTGGGTTCGCAGGTAGATGGGCCGGGTCGGTTCGGCGGTGCGGTCGATGAGTTCGTCGGGTCCGACGGGGTGGCCTGTCAGGTCCGAGGGGGAAGTGAGGTAGACGACGTCGACGCGGTCGGGGTGCTTCCCGCCGGCGCGGACAATGCGCGACAGGGGCGGCACCGCCTCATCTCCCATCAGGGTGATGGGGTAGTCGTCCAGGAAAACCCGCGAGAGGGCCTCCTTCATGCCTGGGTCTCCTGGAGGTCGATGCTGACGACGAGGACGAGCGCCGGCGGGTCGAGGCTCTTCACCAGGGTGCCTTCCCAATGGATCTCGGCCGGTTGGCGCAGATGGGAGAACGTCGTGCGTTCGAGGCTCTCGGTGACCAGTTGCACCAGGTCGAGGTCGTAGACGTCACACTGCGACTGTGTCAGGGCAAGGCAACCATGCACTTCATGGTCGGACAGGTCCTGGAGCATGAGTTGGAGCTGCGCCAGCACGTGGGCTTCGCGTTGCTGCGGCTGACCCGGCCCGGTCGCCGCCCACGCCGTGAACGCGGGGGCGCTGATGTGGGCCACGATGGTTCCGTTGCAGCCGCCGTCGCCATGGCCGGCCGTGACCGTGCGCTGCACGGTCCGGCAGTCGCCGGCCAGCAGGTTGGATGGAGCGCTGGAGCGGATTCGGTGGACCTCGAAGTGGCTGATGGCCGATTCGTGGGTGTCGCCGAGGAATTCGGTCGTGAGGGCCTCAAGGTCCAGGCCGCCTTGGGCCTGGGAGGGCCGCACAAGGGTCTGGCGTGGGCGCAAGATTCCGTGCATAGTGAAACCAACCGCTTTCTGGTGCCGGTCCGCCTAAGCCTTCGAGGGGCAATGCCGCGACCGGCCTGACAGGTGCATGCGGAGCAGGGGGCTCAGGGGTCCCATTCCGGTTCAGATGGAGCGGAGGAAGGGGTCTTGCGCGCCGGCCGCGACAACGGCTGGGGCGGCTCTGGGGTGGGTGCGGGACCCCGCAGGGGACCCGGCACGGCAATGGAGGGGGCCTCAACGGACCGCCCTTCGTCGGACGGCGCCTCCGGGTCGGACGAACGGAACTGGGTCGGCTTCGAAGTCAAGTAGATGGGCCGGGCTGGTTCGGCGGTTCGGTCAATGATGTCCTCGAGCTGAACGGGTTTGCCGCGCAAGTCCGTAGCGGAAAGGGCGCGCAGAACCTGGAGGTCTTCCGGCCGCTTCCCTCCGGCTGCGACAATCTTCGACACGCGCGGCTTCGGATCGCCCATGAGGCCAATCGGCGCGTTGTCCAGGTAGACCGTCGCCAGCGCCGGGGTCTTCATCAATGGAGATTTCATTTTGGTCACGGGCTGTCGGCCAAGGGTCGACGCTCCGCCAGGGCTAGGGCTTGCGATAAGGCCCCGCGTGAGCAAGACATGTCCTGGGTCAAGGCCAGATTGGCGGCCGGGCGCAGTACTTCTCCGAGTGGCTGTCGCGCGCGTCCTCCAGGCTTGAGCCCGTCCTCAACTGGGCGGCCTGTACCGTCCACCCGCAGTCTGCGCATTCCCACGCCTGCCCGATCGCCGGGTCCGGCCCGCCATAAGGGGTCACGTCAAGCCCCCTGGTGCAGGGCCAGCAGGGGCGGCGTCGCAACCATGGTGGTTGTGCCGCGCGCTGGGTCGAGCAGGAGCAAGGCCGAATGCAGGCCTCCTGTGGCGTGGTAATGGCGGTTGCGTCCGGAACGCAAACTCAAGACCAGTCCTCCCGCCTCGAATCGGCTCAAGTGCTTGGACGCGGACGGGTTGTTGAGGCCGAGGGCCTGGCAGATGCCGGCTTGGTCGGTGCCGGGGCGCTGCGTCACGAACTCGGCGATGCGTCGCGCCGTGGGGTGCATGACGACGGCGACGGCCGTGCGCTGCGCGGCGGTTGCCGTGTTCGCGACAAAGTAGCGGCGGTGCGGCCGCTGCAGGACGGACACCACGAGGCCGAGCGTCTCGAGGCGGCGCAAATGGTGCACCGTCGTCCCCCAGGCGATGCCGGCCCGCTGGCTGACGTCGCTCAGGGAGAGACCCGGTTCGGCGGCGATGACCTCGTGGACGCGGGCCCGGATGGGATTGTCCATGACTTGGCCGCGCTCGATCCTGGAGAACAGGGGCACGGCGACGAGGGCGGCGCCGGCGACGGCGCGAAGAACCCGCCCCAGCAGGCCCGAAACACGTCCTTGCAGCATGCGCAGGCCGTCGAGGCCAAGCGCCAAGGCCCCCATGAGGACAGCGACCAACGCGGCACCGGCGGCGGGCGCTGCGGCCTCCGCAGCCCGTTCGCCGATGGTCCGCGCTGGTTCGCCGCGCGAGGGCTGGGTCGCCGTCGCGTCCGGCGTTGGAACCGGCTCGCGGGCGGCGTCGGTTTGGACGTCCACCGCCACGGCGAGATCGAGCGTCTCGTCGACCTGGACGATTCCTTCGTCCAGGACGTTGCCGGCCAAGCCGGTCGGGTCAAGGGCCAGTGGCTCGGCCAGGCCCACCGGGGTCAACGGCGCGGTCTCAAGGGGTTCGGCCGCCGCAATCGGCGTCACGACCGCCAGGGCCAGGGCGAGCGTCAACAGGATGGCGTTCTCGTGCATCCGGCCTGCTTCGGTCGGCCCGGACTATAGTCGGAAAGGGGCACAACCGTGCGAGGGCGAGGTCGCGAGAGGACAACCGTCGACGCGGACTCATGCGACGGATTCGTGGGGAATTTTTGCTGCGATCTCGCCGCGCGGCCAAGGTTCGCGGGCGCACGCGTGCGCGAGAGGAATGGGGCGATGATTGGAAGGGAACGTCTCGGCCGCCATATTCCCGCGACATCGCCTCGCCTTATGCACGTCGGCGGCGGAGTCCGGTTTGGTGTCTGAAATGACGCACAACCAACCCCAACAGACCAAGACCAGCCGCATTCGTATGCTGGCTCCCCTGATGACCGCCGGCCTGCTCCTGCTTGTGGCCGGAACCGCAACCGCCCTGCCCCTTCTGGGCGGCGGCCTTGACGCCGACGCGCAGGCCGACGCGGCCCTTGCAGCCACGGCCGGCGCGACCGGCAATCTCCAGGCCGACGCCTCGGCCGACGTCTCCGCCCAGGCTTCGCTTGAGGCCACGGCGGCCGTCGCCGCCCAGGCCCAGGCCCGCATCGATGCCGCCGCAAGCCTCGCGGCCCAGGCCTCGCTCGATGCCCAGGTCGACGTTCGGGCCGACGCCCAAGCCAACGTGGCGGCCTCGGCCGACGCGCAGGCCGACGCCGACATTGGAGCCGACGCGGAGGTCGGCTTCTTCGCCACCATCGGCAACTGGTTCGCCAGTCTCTTCGCCTCGGGCGACGCTGCGGCCGATGTCTCGGCCACGGCCAACGCCGATGCCGCCGCGAATGTCGCGGCCGATGTCGATGCCTCGGCGATGCTGGACGTGGACGCCTCGGCGGCCACCAGCCTGGCGGGCCAGGTTGCCGGCAGTGTGGACGCCTCGGCGGCCACCAGCCTGGCAGCCGGCGCCACCGGCACGGTCGGCCAGGTCACGGGCAGCGCCTCGGGGACCGCCACCGGCGCCCTCGGCATGTAGGGCAAACGGCCCTTCCCGCAACTCTTCCTCTTCCTTTCTTCAACTTCCTTTTTCCAACCTCTTTCTCCGACCTCTTTCCTTTTTCTTGGTTCCAGTTCGTTGCTCCAAATTCCCTGCCCGATTCGTTCGTTGCTTGCGCGCCTGCCGTTGCCCGCAGGATGAAGGGGAAAAAAAGGAGAATGTTTGGCGCGGTTGTCCGGGGTTAGCCCTGGATCTTGATTCGACGCGGCCCTTCCGTGGGCTGGGCCTTCGGCAGCACGACGGTGAGCACGCCGTTGCTGAGGGTGGCCTTCACGCCGCCGGGCAGGATCTCATGGGGCAGCGTGATGGTGCGCTGCTGGGTCGTCGTGCCGCGCTCGGCCTGCACGAGGCTGGACGCGTCTGACTCGGACTCACGGTGGGCGTTGACGACGACCGTGTGATCCGTGCACAGCAACTCGACCTGCTCGGCTCGTAGTCCGGGAAGGTCCAGCTGGCAGACGTACTGCTTGCCCTCGTCCGAGATGTCGCAGGCCGGGATGCGGCTGGCGATGCCGAACGAGGCCGAAGCCGGCACCAAGGCGCTGGGGACGTATGCCGGGGCCAGGCCCTGGGCCGCGAGACTCGGGTTCAAGGCGCCCCAGGTCGCAAGCGCCGCGGGCGATGCGTTCCAGGAGGCCGTCGGGGCCGTTGCCCAGGGGGCAGCCGTCACGCCGAAGGCCAGGCCGGACGGTGTCGGGATGCCCGTCGTGGGCGCGAAGCCCGGCGGGAATCCGGGGGCGAAGCTGGGCGCGAAGCCCGGCTGCGCGCCGTAGGCGAAGGCCGCAGGGCCGAAGGCCGAGCCGTTGGCGGCGTTGGCGGCGTGGTTGGCCTGCACGAGGTTGTACAGGTTCTGCTCGGCGCGGACCAAACTCATGTGGACGTCGCGCAGGGCTTCGGCGTTCGAGGGGCCCATGCGGGTGCCATCCACGATGATGGGGTTGGAACGGCGGGCCTTGACGGATTCCGTGTCCTTGTTGGGGTTGCTGTGTTCTTGCATGTGTTGCATCTCCATGGCGCAAACCGCTCGCAAGCGGTCGCGTCCGTACCGGAAGGAACGCCACGGCGTACTTACCGGAGCCACCGGGGCGAACATGTCGGGACGACGACGGGGCGGACATGTGCAGCGCGGGCAATGACCATAGGCGGGACGGGTGCATGGATTGGCGGAGCCTCAGCGATGACCATCCCCCCAACAACAGACGCCCACGACGCCGCACCGGCGACGGACGCAAACTCGACTTCGGCGCCGACGAGCCCCGATGCGCAGCGCCGGCGGCCCGCCGGCTTCATTGGTGGGCACACGGTCCAGGACTGGGAACAGCCGGCGCCGTCTCCCGCCCTGGTGCGCACCACGGCTTCGCCGCCGGCCGAACCGTCTTCCAGCGCGGAGGTCGTGGCCGACCCCAGTCCGCCAACCACTGCACTCTATCTCAGACCAGCGCCCGCCGTCCATACCGAGGCGACGGCAGAAGTCGTTGCGCCTGAGCCCATTTTTGACGCAAAGACGCAGACGCTGACGGCCCAGTCGGCCGCCTTCGTCGACGCCATCACGCGTGGCTTGTCCGACGCGCTGGCGCTGCAATTGCGCCCCGCCGTGGCATCCGCTGTGGACGCCCTCCTCCCGATGATTCTCTCGTTGGGGAACACGCCGGAAGGCGCCAACCCGACGATCGCCACGGCCGACGTTGCCGCGCCAGTGGTTGCCGAACCAGCCTCGGCTCCAATCTAGTCCCGATTTGGTTTCAATCGGTTCCGACGTCGCGTCCACCCCGAACAGGCTGGCGTGTCGAGACATTGGTCTTGGCCACGCCAGTCGATTCCGAAACGGCGTGGCGCCAATTCTGAAGCGGGTTGCCGCAGGACACGCGCTGCGCCAGTCGAAGGTGAACGGGTCCCTTGCTTGTGCGCTGGGGCTCAGGCGCCGGCGTTGCCGTCTTCGTAGTCAAGGCGCGCCTTGTGGGGCGCCGCAACGACGGGCGGAGTGCCGCGCTTCCTTCGCGGCTGCCGCTCGAAGTCGATGCTGACAATGAGGATGAGGTACGGTGGCCTGAGGCGTTCCACCAGCGTGCCTTCCCAGCGGGGGTCAGGCCGGCGGCCGAGATGCGAGAAGGTCGTGCGGTCGAGGGCTTCGTTGACGAGTTGGATGAGGTCGGGGCGGAACAGGTCGCATTGGGCCTCGGTCAAGGCCAGGTAGCCATGCATGTCCTGGTCGGCCAAATCGGTGAGCGCGAGTTGCAGTTCGTCGTCGACGTGCGACCGTTTCTCGGCGGCGGTGCCAGGCGCGGTTGCCTGCCAGGCGCGGTACACGGCCGGGCTGACGTGGGCCATGATTGTGCCGGTCGAACCGGAATTTCCAGGCAGGGTCGGCACCGGGTGTTCGATGGTGCGGCAGCCCGGTCCGGACCCTTCGCGGCCGCGAAAGCGCGCCACCGCGGAGTCCTTGCACTGCTTGAGGAACTCGTCGCGCGTGACCTCCATTCCCGAAGGCGCCGTGGGGTCGGCGAACTGCACACTCGCGTGGCGGGGTTTGAGCGCGTTCGTCATCGTCTTTCCTCCGTTCTCCTCTGGTTGCCCTTGACCTAATAGTCCCAGGGACAAGGGCTCGGGGACGGTTTGCGGATGCCTCACGGCGCGGCGCGGCGGGGGCTGCGGGCCATCCAGGTGAACAGCACGGCCCAGGCCACGAAGAAGATCCAGCCAGCTTGGGCGTGGGCGCGAAGCAGCGCTTCGGGGCCCCATTCGTGGCCGACGACGAAGAGCATGGCCAGTCGCAGCAGGTTCGCCACGTAGACGCCCGCGATGCCGATGGCGCTCCACAGGGCCAGACGCCGCCCTCCCGGTTTCTCCACCCAGAGGAACAAGGCCAGCACGCCGGCGAACAACGCCATGGCTTGGATGCCGGAACAGGCGGCACCGACTTCGAGGGCCAGGGGTCCGCGTGGCGTCGCGTACGTCACGACTTGGCCGTCGACTTCGGGGTGGAATCCGATGGCGCGAAGGAAGACGGCGACCGGCGCGATGAGGGCGAACCGGGTGAATGCCTCCACGGGCGTCGTTCCCATCACGCCTTTGGCGGCGGCCTGCAGTCCCCAGACTGCGAGAGGGGTCCCCAGGACGGAGAGTCCAGCGACGACGAGGGACGCCACCGCCACGCTTCGGCCGCGCCGCCCGATGCGCAGCCGCCGGCCCAGGAATGGCGCGGCGGCGACCAGCAGGGCCCCGAGGCCAAGCATGGCAAGCTTCGGTCCGTCGAGCGGTGAGCCCGAAACCGCATCGAACGCCAAGATGCCCGCGATGACCGCAAGGCCCGCGCCGGCGACCGCCAGCGGCGGCAATGCGCCGCGGAACTCGGGCAGACGTGGCGCGGAGACGGCAAGGGCGAGGCCGAAGGCGGCAAGCCCGGCACCGACCCAAGGATCCTCGTGGGGGGTGACCCCGATGAGGATTGACAGGCCCCAACCCAGGAGCGCCAGGCCGAGGTAGGCCCGCCCGGCCACCGACCGGGACGGCGCCGACAGGGCTTGCGGGGCTGGTGGGTCAGGATCCATTGCGACCTTCGGACGGGGCAGATTGGGTGAAGGCGGACGAGGATTTTGAAGGGTGAATCGGAAAAGGGGAGGAGGTGAGGGGGCCGCTTACAGGCGGCGGCGCAGCATCAGCAGCGAACCAACGAGGGAGCCACCGATTCCGAGGGCCACCGCCAAGCCGGACCCGAACACGGGAATCTGCGTCGTCGTGGTCGTGGTTTCGCTGGTGCTGGTCGTTGTTTCGCTCGGCGGAGTCGAGCTGGTCGTCTCAGAGCCCGTCGTCGTTGTGGTTGATTCGCTGGTGCTGGTCGGCCTCTCACTGGTTGACGTCGTCGTGGTCGAGGTGCCCGTCGTTGGGGCCGCGCAGCCGTTGTCAAAAATGGCTTGGCCGGCGCTGTCCCAGTTCTGCGAATGCAGTTCGTCGTGGTAGGTGAAGGGCGGAACGATGTCGTCGCCATCCTGATGACTATCGCCGAGGTGGCCGTCGTGCACGCCGTCGTACGAGGTCGTGGTGGTCACGAACGGATTGCTTTCCGACGCCGTGGCATGGCAGAAGGTATGCGAGGTTGGCTCTGTGCTCGAACTGGTGCTGCTCGACGTGGGGGATTCAGACGTCGAACTGGATGAAGTCGAACTAGAGCTGGAACTGGAAGAAGTCGAGGTCGCCGGGAGGTTGCAGTTGTTGGCGAAGATGGCCTGGCCAACGGCATCCCAGTTCTGCGAGTGCACTTCGTCGTGGTAGGTGAACGGCGGGACGATGTCTAGGCCACTCTGGTGGCTTGCGCCCAGGTGGCCGTCGTGCACACCCTCTTTGTCAGGCGAGAGGACGACGTACGGATTACTCAACGACCCCGTGGCGTGACAGATGGTGTGGTCGTCGGACACCGGTTTTGTGGCCGTGACCGAAAACAGGAGGAGCATGGTCACGACCGAGAGGGCACCAAGAATCGCAAACGGGCGCAGGCGGACGGCAAATGGTCTTGTCATGGCTCCACGCCAGTCCCGTGGCCGCGCGCAGAATCATACCTTCGGGGACATGGTCGCCGGACAGAAGCCGCGCATCTTGGCGGGTCATCAGGTTGGGGACTCGAGGTCTCGCATGGCGCACGCGCGCGCCGCGCAGAACCCCCTGCGCCAGTTGACGGGAGGTCACGGCCAAAGGGAGTGGCGGTGTTGGGACGCTCAGGCCGGCACGACGTCGGGAGCCGCATTCCGTGTCGGCGTGCCGCGGCGCCAGACGGCTGCCCCAGCAAGCACAAAGGACGCAACCACGAGGAGGACCACGATTGGCACGGGACGGAACCCTTCGGGAAGGACCGCCGTGGCCAGCGCCAGAACGCCGACCAACGCGGGGCTCGCCCCGATGGCCAAACCCAAGCGGGCGGCGCGCGAAGAGCGCGACGGTGCGGGACCCGCGGAAGCCTCAATGAGCAGGTAGCCAGGAGCAAAGAAGAGGACGCCCAGGCCGAGGGCCAGGCGCAGGGACGACCCTTCCGGAAGGAAAAGGAACGCCACCGCGGCCAGGAGGACAAGGCCGGCGCAGGCAGCAAGGTCCAGATTCGCCACCCAAAACCGCGTCGACGCGCGGCGCACCGGGAGGTTGTCCGCGCCGATCGGGTGTGCGCCGTCTTCCATGGCCGGGCGTCGCACACCCGATCGGAAGACGGCGCA
>JBAZXE010000032.1:0-7026 GCA_041659985.1 Thermoplasmatota archaeon
AAGAAGTCGTTGTGCGCGTTGAAGAAGAACGAGAGGCGCGGCGCGAAGTCGTCGACCGCGAGTCCACGCGCCTTGCCGCGCTTGACGTACTCCATGCCGTTGGCCAGCGTGAAGGCGAGTTCCTGCACGGCGGTGCTTCCCGCCTCGCGGATGTGGTAGCCGGAGATGGAGACGGTGTTGAAGCGCGGCGCGTGCTTGGAGCCCCACTCGAACGTGTCGAGCACAAGCTCGAGGCTCGGCTCTGGCGGGAAGATGAACATCTTCTGCGCCTGGTACTCCTTCAGGATGTCGTTCTGAATGGTTCCCGACACCTGCGAGAACGGGACGCCCTGTTTCTCGGCGGCGCCGAGGAACATGGCCCATACCATGGGCGCGGGGCCGTTGATGGTCATCGACACCGAGACGTCCTGCAGCGGGATGCCGTTGAACAGGGTCTCCATGTCCTTCTGCGTGTCCACAGCAACGCCGACTTTGCCGACCTCGCCGTGTGCCCATTCGTGGTCGGAGTCGAAGCCCTGCAGCGTCGGGAAATCGAACGCCGTGCTCAACCCCGTCGTGCCGTGTGCCAGGAGGTACTTGAAGCGCTCATTGGTCTCGTGCGCCGTGCCGAAGCCGGCGAACTGCCGCATCGTCCACAGTCGGCCGCGGTACATCGTCGGCTGCACGCCGCGCGTGTAGGGGAACTCGCCGGGGAAGCCCAGGTCGCGTTCTTCGTTGAAACCGACGCGCTCGAGGTCGTGGCGGTCGTAGAGCCGACGGATGGGGACCAGGCTCTGCGTCGTGAACTCGGCCTTGCGTTCCGGCCCTTTCTCCAGGGCCTTCTTCAACGTCGTCTCCTCCCACTTCGAGCGGGCCGAGGCGTGGGTCGCGGCCGCGGTCGGCTTGGTGGTCGGGGTCATGCCTCAAGGCAGGTTGACAGGAGGGATGAACCCTGCGCCGTCGGCAAGGGTGTCCAGGCCCGGTCGAAGGCGAAGCCGGGAAGGAATTCGTTTGGCGCGGCTACTCGGCCAGGGGTTGGCGGCGCGCTGCGGTGCCAGCCACCTGCTCTTTGCGGCGCGTGTCGCGCGCCCACCACCAAGCCACCGCGGCGCCCGTGACGAACATCGTGAGGCTGTAGAACCCAGGCACCAGCGCCGCCACGGCGTTGTCAAGCTGCGACACAGCGAGAGCAATTCCAAGGGTCCCATTCTGGAAGCCTGCCTCGATGGAGACCGCGCGCGCCTGGAAATCCTTGAGGCCGACGAGCTTGCCGAGCCAGAGTCCGCCGGCGAGGGCCAGCACGTTGAGCGCCAACGAGATGGGGACTGCGGAACCGGCCAGCGACCAGAAGCCCACCCGGTTCTCGTACACGGCGACGGCGATGACCAGAACCAGGAGGAGCGAGGATGCGATTCGGAAGGGCCGTTCGGCCGCGATGGCGATGCGGGGCCGCGCGCGGCGCAGGAGGAGGCCGATGACGATGGGCAGCACGACGATGGCGAGGACCAGGCCGACCATCTGGATGACGGACACCTCGATGGAGTCGGCGTCGCCGAGCAGGAGGCGCGTCATGGCGAGGAAGAGCAGCGGGGTGGTGACGACGGCGGCCAGGCTGTTCACCGTGGTGACGCTGACGGAGAGGGCGGCATCCGCGCGCGCCAGGTAGGTGACGACGTTGCTGGTGGTGCCCGCGGGACAGCTGGCCAGGAGCAGGAGCCCTAGCAGAATGGCCTCGGGCGGATGGAACAGGTAGTGGAAGGCCACCACGACCCCCATGGCCAGGAGAGGGACCAGCAAGACATGGCCCGCGAGCCCGACCGCGACGGCCTTGGGGGCCCGAATCACGCGCCGGAAGTCATCCGGCGTGAGCGTCATTCCCATGCCGAACATGATGACGGCCAATGCCAACGGGAGGAAGACGTCGGTCACGATGCCAGAAGCCAGGCCAGGGTCAGCCATCAGCCGGTGAGCCGTTGGAGGGTACTTCAAACCGTTCGCGGGCCGTCAGAAATACGGCCGCTTCTCTGCCAGCGGCCCCAATCCTTCGAGGACAAGGCGCACGTCGGTGATGACGCACTCCACGCCCCAGGTGGCCAGCTCGCGCGCCTTCCCGGCGTCGTTGACGGTCCAGGCGGCCACGCGCATTCCCTCGGCATGGAGGCGGTCCACGGCGGCCCGCGCCAGGTATGTGTGGTCGGCGTTGACCCACTTGCACTCCAGCTCCTTCGCCATCGTGACCCAGTCGTCGTCCACGGGTCCGAGCGTGATGAGGCCGCGCGGCAATTCTGGGGCAAGCGCCCTGATTTCTTCCAGCACGCGGGGATCCATGGCGGAAATCTGAGCGTGGCCCAATGCATGGTGGTGCTCGAGCAGGTGGAGGGTCGGCTCCGTGGCACGCAGAGCCTTGATCTCCAGATTCCATAGGCCGTGCCAGTCATGCATGGCCGAAAGGACATCGTCGAGCCGGGGCACGGGGCCCTCGGGCGTCGGGTGGCGCCGGACGTCGTCGTACCGCATGTCGGCGACGCGGCCATTGCCGTTGGTCGTGCGCTCCAGGCCAGCGTCGTGCAGGACGACGACCTCGCCGTCGGCCGTGGTGCGCAAGTCCATCTCGATGGCCGGGAAGCCCGCCTTGGCGGCCGCCTGGAACCCGGCCAGGGTGTTCTCCGCGTGCTCGGCAGAGAGGCCGCGGTGGGCGCAGGCGAAGGCCGCCACGCCCCGACCAGCGCCGGGTGGCACTTGACGGTTCCCGCCCGAGTTGACCGTTCAGATGCCGCCCCATGAAGCAAGGATGAGGCTTGTTTGGCGGGTCCGCCCGCAGCGGACCCGCCAGCCGTTTCGAAAGGGCGCAGCCCTTTCGGGCCAAAGGGATAAAGAGCGAAATCCGGTGGCCACGCCAACACGGGTCTTCCCTCCTGGGCGAGACTTGACCGGTTCACGTGACCCCATGACCGCCGCCCCCGCGCCGCCGCCGACCACCAAGGGCCTCGAGGGCATCGTCGCCGCCCAGTCGTCCATCTGCTTCATCGACGGCGACAAAGGCATCCTGAGCTATCGCGGCTACGACATCAACGAACTCGCCCCCCACGCGACATTCGAGGAGACGACGTTCCTACTTTGGGAAGGCCACCTTCCCTCCAAGGAGGAGCTCACCGAATTCACGGCCCTCCTCGCGAAGAACCGCGAATTGCCCGCTCTGGCGCTCAAGGTCCTGAAGGCCTGCGCCAAGGCGATGGGCCCGATGGACGCCCTGCGCACGACGGTCTCGGCTCTCGCGGCCGGCCGCGCGGACGCCGACAAGTACTCGGTCGACGTCGACCGCGCCAAGGCCGTCGAGACGGTCGCGCAGTTAGGCACCATCATCGCGTACTACCACCGCATCCGCATGGACAAGGACCTCGTCCACCCGGATCCGGAGCTCGGACACGCGGCGAACTTCCTCTACATGCTCACGGGAAAGAAGCCCACCCCGGCGGCGGAGAAGGCGTTCGATGTGGCCCTCGTGCTGCACGCCGACCACGACCTCAACGCCAGCACCTTCTCCGCGCGCGTCACGGCGGCCACGTTGGCTGATTACCATGGCGCCATCACCTCGGCGGTCGGCACCCTGAAGGGCCCGCTGCACGGCGGCGCCAACGTCGAGGTCATGAAGGTCCTCCTCGAGATCGACGCCAGCCACGAGTCCCCGGAGGACTGGGTCGAGCACCAGCTGGCCAAGAAGCGCAAGATCCCCGGCTTCGGCCACCGCGTCTACAAGACCTTGGACCCGCGCGCCATTCACTTGGCCAAGCTCTCCAAGTCGTTGGGCGAGCAGGCGAAGAACACGAAGTGGTACGAGATGAGTCTCAAGCTGCAGAAGGCGATGAAGCAGCAGAAGGACATCGACGCCAACGTGGATTTCTTCTCGGCGTCCAGTTACTACGTCATGGGCATCCCGCTCGACCTCTACACGCCCATCTTCGCCCTGAGCCGCGTGGCGGGCTGGTCGGCGCACATCCTCGAGCAGCACGGCGACAACCGCCTCATTCGGCCCTTGTCCGACTACGTCGGCCCGCCGCTTGGAAAGAAGTGGGTCCCGATGGCCAAGCGCAGCCCGCCTCCGCCGAAGCAGGTCGAGGCGAAGGTCAAGGCCTGATTCATAACAGCTCTTGCAGGCGGTCGGCGGTGATGCCGGCCGTCTTGAACAGATGCGCCAGCGTGGACCGTTTCAACGGTTTGTGCGCCGGCACCGTGAGTTTCTGGACCTTGTCGCCCGTCTGCTTTTGCAGGCGGACATGGCCTCCGCGTTGGCGGACGATGACCCAACCGTCGCGTGCCAGGGCCTTGAGGACTTTGTCATAGTCGAGCGAAGGCACCTTCACACGACAATCTCCTCGATGACGGCCCCTTCCGCATGCACGGAATCCGCAGGCACGTCCTCGAGGTAGAGTTGGATGGCTTCCCGGATGTTGCGTAGGGCCTCGGCTTTCGAGTTGCCTTCGCTGATGCAGCCGGGCAGGGCCGGCACGGTGACGGTGTAACCGCCGTCGTCGCTGGGTTCCAGGACGACCTTCACGTGCACACCCAAGGACTTGGTTGCGGTCGGCATAAGCGTTCTGCCTTGGGACGGTAAGTCTCGCGAGGCTAGAACTCGGCTGGGGAGGGGGCCGGAACCGTCCAACGGTTGGCGTGTGGCACACGGTTCACTTTCGCTCACCTCTCCATTGGGCAAATCTGGTTGAGCTCAGTTCAATCCGCTGTGCACATCGTCGCCCTCGACACCGAGACGTGCGCCCTCGGACCCGGCCGCGACCGCATCGTGCAGTTCTGCGCCCAGCAGCTCGACGGCGACCTCAACATCCTCGACACGTGGACGCAACTCGTGAATCCGGGCCGGCCCATCCCCGCGGCCGCCACCGCTATTCACGGCATCACCACCGACATGGTGCGCGGCGTCCCCGTGTTTGCCCACTTCGCGCCCCGCCTGCGCAGCCTCTTCGGCCGCGACACCGTCTTCATGGCGTACAACGCCGGCTTCGACTTCGGCGTCCTCAACGCGGAGTTCGCGCGCTGCGGCGTCGACCCGCTTCCGCTCGACACGCCCATCCTCGATCCGCTTCTCATCGAGCGCCGCGTCACCAGCCGCAGCCTCGGCCCAACGTACAAGCGCTACACGGGACACGCCCTGCAAAACGCCCACACCGCTGACGCCGACGTTCACGCAATGGTCGAAGTCCTGCGTCGGCAGCGGCAGGTCCACGCCGACCTTCTCCCGGCCGACATCGATGATTTGGTGGATTGGCCGCAGGCCCCGACACGGCCGAAACGCAAAGGGCACCTCTACAAGGACGATGCCGGGGTCGTGCGCCTTGGCTTTGGCAAGCATGCCGGCCAGGCCGCTGCTGAAGTGCCGAATTATCTCGCCTGGATGCTCGAAGAGGATTTTCCCGAACGCACGAAGAAGCAGGTGCGGCGGATCCTCACCGAACAGCCGTTGTCGGTCTAGTGGCTTCGTCCGTCCGGCCGGCCAGCCACCAAAGCCGGGCGAGGACGAGGGCCAGGACAATCTCAATCGCCTTGCTCGACAGGTCCAGCAAACCAATCCCTTCCGGCTCGAAGGCCTCGGGCCCAACGGGGACGCCGATGGTCCGGGTGACGACCCAGAGGGCGATAATCGCCAGCGTCATCACGATTCCCACGAGGTAGACGACCTGCCGGACCGCCCTCCATCCACCCCACCCTTCGATGCCTTGAGTCAGGAGCGCCAGTCCGTACGCCGCCTGCGCTGCGGCGGCCCCGAAGAAGAAAAGGCCGTAGACCCACCACTCGTCGACGTGCGCGGGGCCGGCCATCGCATGGAGGCCGCCGGCGGCCAGGGACAGCACGGCTGCGGATACCTCCAGACGGCGCACGCAGCGCCCTGGGCCGGGACCTATTTCTTCTTTTGGCCCGCGGGCAGAGGGTTTTGCTCCCAGAGTTTAACCACAGGGAAGTCCAGTGCTGGGCATGGCCGAGACCGCCACGGCGGCCGCGTTCGTCAAGCCGGGGTCGCCCTCGTTTGTCGCGCAGTTCAGGCAATGGCTCCCGGAAGGGCGCGGGCTCCCCGCCGAGGAGTGGCGCCTGCGCCACCGCGCGGTGCAGGTCTTCATCCTGGGCCACGCCGTCGGTTTGCCCATCTTCGGGATGGCGCGCGGCTGGTCCGCTGGCCTTGCCCTCGGGGAGGGTACGCTTATCGGGCTCATCGGGCTTGCGGCGGGCATACCCCAGCTCAGCCGCAAATTGCGCAGCGGGTTGGCGGCGCTCGGCTGCGTGCTGAGCTCGGCGGTGCTGGTGCAGTTCTGGGGCGGCATCATCGAGGCGCACTTCCACTTCTTCGTCGTCGTCGCGCTCATCAGCCTGTACCAGGACTGGCTGCCGTTCCTGCTTGCCATCCTCTTCGTTGCGCTTGACCATGGGCTCACGGGCACGTTGCTCCCCGAGTGGGTCTACAACCACCCCGAAGCCGTCGGCAATCCGTGGGGCTGGGCGACCATCCACGCCACCTTCATCCTCGCGGAATCGGTCGCCTTGGTGGCTGTTTGGCGCGCTAACGAGCAGGCCAGGGCCGCCACGGACCGGGTGTTGCGGTCGACGGGCGACGGCATGCTGGGCGTCGATGCCGAATGCAACATCACCTTCGCCAACCCTGCCGCCCTGGCGATGGCGGGCGGCAGCGAGCAAACCCTCCTGGGCAAACCCCTCTACATGCTCCTGCTGGGGGATGACGGCCGACCTCTCTTTGCGGGTCCGGAGATTCTTCGCCAGAACCCCGGCGCCTTCAGCCTGGAGGCCCATTTCGCGCGCGGGGGCAAGACGCCGCTGCCCATCGAGGTGCTCTGCACTCCGATTGAGGGACATGGCCACTCCGAAGGCGCCGTCGTCGCCATGCGGGACCTCACCGAGCGTCTGCGGGCCGAGAAGGAACGCGAAGTCGCGACAGTGGAACGGCAAGAGCTCGACCAGTTGCGGGAAGTGAACACGTTCAAGACGCGCTTCATGAACATGGCCGCGCACGAGCTCAACACGCCG
>JBAZXE010000032.1:7036-22899 GCA_041659985.1 Thermoplasmatota archaeon
CATCAACGTGCAGCTTGCCACCCTGAAGCGACGTGCCACCGTTCCGCCCATGGACGAGCAGCACCGCAACTCCATCCAGTTGCTGGACCGCAACTTCCGGCGGCTGACGGGCCTCGTCCAGGACCTGCTCGACTCGACTCGGTTGCAGACCGACCGCCTGCCGCTACGGCCCGAACCGTTCGACTTGGTGGCAACCGCAACGGAGATTGTGGCGTCGTTCCGGGCCGCCTACCAGGAGGCTGGCGTTGCCTTGGACTTCCAGGGACCGGCCGCCTTGCCGTGTCGCGGCGATTCAAGCCGGATCGCCCAGGCCATCAACAACCTCCTTGTCAACGCCTTGAAGTTCACGCCACTCGGCGGCTCCGTCGCCGTCACCGTCCGGGCGATGGACGGGCGGGCCATGGTGGAGGTACGCGACACCGGCTTGGGCATGAACGAAGCGCAGATTGCCCGCCTCTTCAGGCCCTTCGAGCAGGTCCACGATGGCATGGTCCTCACAAAGGGGGGCTCGGGGCTCGGCCTCTACATCGCCCGCGGGATTATCGAAATGCATGGTGGGAGCATCCGCTGCGCGAGTGGTGGCCCCGGCAAAGGCACTACCTTCACGTTCGAGATTCCTGTGGACGGGCCAAGCCAAACCGCCCCCGTCGACGAAAGCGTCGAGCCGAAGGAGCCGCCCATTTTCTCTCGTCCGCCATCCGTCGGCAAGCTGAAACCTGACGGGCCGGTCCCGCCGCAGTGAAGGCCGCGTACTTCGAGTCGCATGGGCCCCTGGACGTGCTCAAGGTCGGCGACTTGCCAAGCCCTCCCATGGGCGAGCAGGACGTCCGCATCCAGGTCAAGGCTTGCGCCCTCAACCATCTCGACCTCTTCGTGCGTGACGGCTGGCCGGGCCTCAAGCTCCCACTCCCCCACATCGGGGGCACCGACCTCGCCGGCGTCGTGCGCGAAGTGGGCGCGGCCGTGCGGTCCGTGAAGATCGGCGACGAGGTGCTCGTGAACCCTGGCCTGAACTTCGAGGCTGGGCCTGACGGCGACCAGCGCATCCCGTCCGATGTCTCCATCGTCGGCGAGACGCGGTGGGGCGGCCTTGCCGAAGAATGCGTCGTCCCCGCCACCCACGTGCTGCCCAAGCCGGACAACCTGTCGTGGGAGGAGGCCGCCGCGCTGCCGCTGGCCGCCATCACCGCGATGCAGATGGTCAAGCGCAAGGGCCGTGTCAAGCGCGGCGACAAAGTCCTCATCGTGGGCGCCGGCGGCGGAGTGGCCGTCATGGCCGTGCAGATTGCCAAGGCGCTTGGCGCGTGGGTGTGCGCGACGACGGGCGGGGCCGACAAGGTCGCCAAGGTGCGCAAACTCGGCGCCGACCATGTCATCGACTACAAGGCGGAGCCCGAGTGGTCCAAGGCCGCCTTCCTCGCCTCCGGGAAGACCGGCTACGACGTCGTCATTGACTCGGTGGGGACGCTCACCTTCAAGGGCTCGGTGCGCGCGCTTCGCAACGGAGGCCGCTTGGTCACCTGTGGGGCGACGACCGGCCCCGTGGGCGAGCTCGACCTGCGCGTCATTTTCTGGAAGCAGCTCTCCATCCTCGGTTCCACGATGGGCGTGCCGCAGGACCTGAAGGACGCCCTGCAGATGGTGCGCTCCGGTCACCTCCACGTCTTCGTCGACTCAGTTTGGCCATTGGAACAGGTCCGTGAGGCCCAGGCCAAGATGGAGAAGGCGGAGCAGTTCGGCAAGATTGTCCTGCGGCCCTGAGGGGGAATCATGAGCCGGCGGTCTCCTGACGGCCCCGCAACGCCTGGGGTGAGGTTTTTCCCGGACCGTCCGTGGCGGAACCCATGACCCATGACCATCTCCACCCGCCTAGCCACATGCGGGCCCTAATCCAGGAGTCGCGCTCCGGCGCCGGCCGACCAATCCACGACCTGTTGGACGCCGCACGCAGCATCCCCGACGCGTCGTTTTCCTCTGAGGCGCTGTTCCATCTGGCCGGCGACAGTCGGCTGGCCGCCGGCGAGGTCGGCCGCGTCCTGGCCGAATCCCTGCACCTCCTGAACAAGGTCGAGCGCGGCTGGCGCCAGGCCGAGGTCCTTGAGGAGATGGTGCGCAAGGCGCCCAAGCTGCGCTCCGACGCTGCCTCCGCCCAACACGTGGAGCGGTTCCTCTCGGGTCTCGTCGACGTCGCCGTGCAGATGCCGGTCGGCCAAGCGCTCTCCAAGGCCCTGCAGTCGTTCGCCAAGGTCGCGCCGCCGGCCCGCCGCGGCGAACTGGTCGCCAAGGCCCTCGGCAACACCGGCTTCGCGCTGCAAGATGCCAAAATCCTGATCGATGCGTCACCGGAGAGCCGCAAAGCCATCCTGGCGATTCGCGACTCCGGCCTGCGCTCGCGGTTGCTGGCCCACCTGCACATCCATGCCGCAGCGGGGACCATGAAGGAAGCTCTCTCGGAAGCAGCCATGGTTCCCGACCAGGACCGCGTCGAGGTCTATCGCGCCATCGTCGCCTCCATTGAGGTCCCCGCCGACCTCGACATCGTGCATGGGTCCCTCGTCGGCGACGCGCAGGAACGCGCCCGCCTTCTCGCGGCCCTGGCCGGACGCGCCGACCGCCTCGGAGCCCGAGCAACGGCCCTTGCGTGGTTCGCTGAAGGCGAAACACAGGCCGCCGCCGTACCCGACGCGAAGGCGCGCGCCTCCATCCGCTCCAACCTTGCGCAAGGCCTGGAACGCGCCGGCGAGAGCGCTCGCTCCGCCGCCCTCGCGGCCCTCGCGCAGGCCGACAAAGCCAGCCTCGCAGCCAATCCATCCATGACCACGCAACCCCCCGTTCCCTCGCAAGCCTCGACTCCGGCTCCCCGTGTCGCATCGGCCGCCCATGTCGCGGCGTCCATCCCTCCCGGCACGCGCCACGTCCTCGCCCTGGTCGACACCTACGAGGGCGGTCTTTCGGAAGTCCACTTGCGCGCCGTCGCCCGCGCCGCACCGCTGTGCGACGCCTTCGGGCTCGACCTCGCCCTCATCGGCTTCCCGACCGACAACCTTGGCGCCCTCCTGAAGCAGGCCATGGCGGAGACCAACGTCGGCGACGGCGGCCGCCACATCCAGGACCTCGTCGCCGGAGGCCACGTGCACCTTGTCTACGCGACGCACCGCACGGCCCCGGACTTCGCGTCGTTCGGCCACGCGGTCGCGACGACCCCCGACCCGGACGCGGGCAAGGCCGCGGATTTCATGGGCTGCATCACGGCGGGCCGCAGCGCTGGCGCCAAACGGCTCATCGTCCTCATGGGCCTCGGCCGCAAGGGCCTGCCCGCGACGTTCCTCAAGGCCGCCCCCAGCCACCTTGAGTTGACCGGCCGCAACGTGAGCCTGGAGACCGCCACGGCGATGGGCGTCATCGCCGAGCGGATGCGCCAACTACCGCGCCTGTGATTTGCCGGATTGACCAATCCGTAAGATCAGCTCGAATCCGTCAAATCAACCTTGGGCGGCTTTGCGCAACCGCTCCATCACGGCTGCGCCAAGTCCCTTCTCGGGGATGGGTTCGACAAGGATCTCGGTCTTGCGGTCGAATTTGCGCAGCAACGCGAAGAGGTCGTGCGCCCACGCCTCCGCATCGCCGCGCGGGCCGGGGATGCCGACGTTGCGTCCCGCCATACCAGCGGCTGCGGTCTCGGCGGAGACGATGAAGGCAATCTTCGGGTCTCCGCCCTTTTGCCGCCATTCCGTGGCCATCTGTGCTGCGGGCACCAGTCGCACCTTCGCTGTCGGCGCGTAGTGGCGGTGCTTCATCCCCGGGGAGAGCGCGGGGCCGACGCCGGTGGCCTTGCCCCAGTCCTTGACCATTTTCTGCAAGACTTCTTGGGGAATGGCTCCCACGCGCAGGACGATGGGGACCTCGCCGAGCAGGCTGACGACGGTGGATTCGACACCGACGGTGGCGGGACCGCCATCGAGGTAGAGTTGCACCTTGTCACCGAAATCGGATTCGGCGTGCTGCGCCGTCGTCGGGCTGGGGCGTCCCGAGAGGTTGGCGCTAGGGGCCGCAATGGGAACTCCGCAAGCGCGCAGGACGGCCTGGGCGACGGGGTGGGCGGGGACACGAATAGCGACCGAATCCAATCCCGCGGTCACGGCATCGGGCACATGGGCCGCGCGCGGCAGGACCAGAGTGAGCGGGCCGGGCCAGAAGGCGCGGGCGAAGCGGTCGGCCAAAGGCGGCCACGACGAGACGAGTTTCTTGGCCGCCTCGATGCTCGCGACATGGACGATGAGCGGGTTGTCGGCGGGGCGGCCCTTGGCATCGAAGATGCGCTGCACGGCAGCGGGGTCGAGGGCGTTGGCGCCGAGGCCGTACACCGTCTCCGTGGGGAACACAACGAGTTGTCCCGCCTTGAGCAGCCGACCGGCTTCCTTCAGGCTCTCCGGGTCGACGGCTTGGACAGGCACGCTACTCCAGTTTCTCGGCGAGGACCTTCGCCATCTCGCTGGCGCGGTGCTCGACCAGTTTCTTGGCCAGGGTCGGGTCGGCGACGGCGAGAATCTGCGCCGCGAGGAGGCCCGCGTTTCCGGCACCGTTGATGGCGACGGTGGCGACGGGGACCCCCTTGGGCATCTGCACCATGGCGAGCAGGCTGTCGAGGCCGTCCATGTACTTCCCGGCGATGGGCAGGGCGATGACGGGGCGGGTCGTGAGCGAGGCGACGACACCGGCGAGGTGGGCGGCTCCGCCGGCGGCGCAGATGAACACCTTGGCGGGGCTGGCGGTCACGTAGTCGTGCAGCGGCCCTGGCGCGCGGTGCGCGGACAGGACGCGGGAGTCGCAGGCGACGCCCAGGGAGGTCAGCGCGTCGCGGGCGCCCTTGACGACGTCCCAGTCGGACTTCGAGCCCATCAGGATGGCCACTTGGGGACCGGATGCCATGGCAAGGCCGCCAAGACGATGCGGTAGATGAGGGCTAGGGGCCCGCTCAGGCGACGGCCCAAACAGGGATTACGGGGAGCCCCGGGAACGTTTCCCAGGAATCCCCGAAATCCCTGTTTGGTCGAAGGCGAGTGGGTCTACCAGCGGCGGCCGGAATCCGGCCGTTGTCCGCCGGCGTAGCGGTCGTCGCGGCGCGGGGCCGAGTCCGAGCCGCCGGTGCGCGGTCCGCGCGACGGGCCGCGCGGGCTGCCGCCGTGGCGCGGCGGGCCGCGGTTGTCGGGGTTGCGGCGCTGGCCGCCACCGGGCGGACTCTTCTTGGCGTGGTGGCCGGGACCGGAGGGGCGGTAGGGGCGGTGCGACGAGTTGCCGCCGCCCTGTCCGCCGTAGCCGCCTTGTGGGCCGAGGTTCTGCGGCGCGGGGGCGGGCTCGGCGGGCAGGACGCCGACGTCGAACGCGGCCATCTGCACGCCGGTGAGGCGCTCGATTACGCGCAGGTCGTGGACCTGGTCGGGCTGCACGAAGGTGAAGGCGCGGCCAGGGCGGCCCATGCGCGCGGTGCGGCCGATGCGGTGCACGTAGGCCTCGGGCTCGTCGGGCAGGTCGTAATTGACGACGTGGCTGGTCTCGGGGACGTCGATGCCGCGACCGGCGATGTCGGTGGCGACGAGGATCTTCACTTCGCCGCTGCGGAAGGCCGTCATGGCGCGTTCGCGTTGGCCTTGGCTCATGTTGCCTTGCAGGGCGACGGCCTTGAGGCCGGAGCGCTCCAGGACGGGCGCCAGGCGCTTGGCCAGGTGCTTGGTGCGCGTGAAGACCATGACCTGGTCCGGCTGTTCCTTGGCGAGGAGGGCCAGGAGGGCGCGGGTCTTCGACGACTTCTCGACGGTGATCTTGAACTGCTCGGCCTTGGGCGCGGTGACTTCGCCGGTCTCGACCTTGACGTTGACCGGGTCCTTGAGGAACTTGCTGCTCAGGCGGCGGATGGCGTCGGGGACGGTGGCCGAGAAGAGGCCGGTCTGGCGCACGACGGGGACGGCGCGCAGGACGCGTTCGACGTCGGGCAGGAAGCCCATGTCGAGCATGCGGTCGGCTTCGTCCAGGATGAGGACCTTGACTTTGTCGAGGCGAGCCGTGCCTTGCTTGAGGTGGTCGAGCAGGCGGCCGGGGGTGGCGACCATGATGGCGGTGCCGGAGCCGGCGAGGTCGCGGGTCTGGTTGCCGAAGCCGACGCCGCCGAAGACGTAGAAGATGCGCAGGCGGGTGCCCTTGGCGATCTCGGTCAGTTCGGCGCTGACTTGCATGGCCAGCTCGCGCGTCGGGACGAGCACGAGGGCGACGATGCCGGCGCGCTCGGGCATGGCGCGGGCGGCCTCGACAAGGGGGATGCCGAACGCGGCGGTCTTGCCGGTGCCGGTGCGGGCCTGGGCCAGGATGTCACGGCCCGCGAGGAAGTGCGGGATGGAAGCGGCCTGGATGGGGGATGGCGTCTCGTAGCCCATCGCGGTGATGGCGTCGAGGGTGCCGTTGCTGAGCTTGAGCTCGGAAAATGATTGCATGTGGTTTGTCTCCTATCGGGATGGAATCCCAGAGTGCCGGCGGAATCGATCGTCGTCGCCGGTCCTGTCCGAAAAACTCGGACACGTGGCGGGTGGTCGGAGGTTGGCGACCCCACCCGCGGAACTGAACTCCCTATTCTTGGGCTGAACTCCACGTGAGCGGCCGGCCGGTTAAGGCTACTGGTGCAGGCCGGTGGGCGTCAGTGACGGCTGATCAGGGGAGCGAGGCAGCGGCGCTTTCCAGGCCTGCTGGGCCGGTGAACCACCAGGCAGTGCCTCCGACGGCGACGGCAAGCAGGGCCCAGAAGATCCACGGCCACCAGACGGTGTAGGTCTGGCCGTTTCCTTCGGCGTCGGTCTCGGGCATCACCCAGTACTTGCGGCCCGGGTAGAGTGGGCCGAGGGCCGTGCGCAGGAGGGACTTGTGGGGGGCCGGTGCAAGCTCCTTGCGTGCCAAGGCGTGCGAGAACCCCAGCTGGAGGCCGTTGCCCGTGAGGAGGACCGTGATCTCCGTCCGCGCCGCCACCTCCTCATGCCCTTGGGACGCCAGCTGCGCCCGCTTCTGTTGCAGGGCGGCCTTTGCCTTGGGCCCGAAAAACTGGTTCACCTGGTGTGCCAGGTGGGCCAGGGCAGGGTCGGGCGAAATCTCTGGGTCCGGTTCTGCCTCCAGGAGGGTGTACGTCGTGTCCAAGGCCAGCGAGTCCATGCTCTGCACCTGGTATCCGGTCTTCTCCCCACAGTCGTTGAGGCCTAAGCCGACGCGGAGGTTGCTAGCACGGTAAGTGTTGACCACACCAAACCCCACCCAGGAACCCGGCGCCGGAGGGATGAACTTGCCGAATCTCGCCAAGTCTTTGTGGCAGGGGAGCCGTCGGTGTGCCGTGGCACTGGGGGTCGGGGTGTTGGCCATTCTAGCCGTGGCCGTCGTGACCCTGCTCGTTGCAGCCCTGGTGCTCTTCCTTGACTTCAACCAGCGCGTGCACCGCGCGTTTGCCCTGTTCCTTGTCCTTCGGGCGATGATGGACGGGATGCTGGTCATCTCGCAGGACGCCGGCCCGGGGGAACGCCTCCGCATGTACTGGTTCATCGCGGTGCCGTTCGCTGCCTTGCACTTCTGTTTGGCATACCGTCGGCGTCATGGGCGGGCATCGGAGACCAGGCCGGCCTGGTTTGCTCCATTCGCCATCCTCGCCGTGGCCTTGGTCTTCGAGGGGCTGTACCTGGTGGACCACGATTTGTTCGCCGGACCGCCGGACTACGGGCCCTTTTCTTCGTTCCAGGCCATCCGATTCTTGGCCTTCGCGGCCGTCTCTTGGGTCTTTGCCGCCGAGTACCGGCACAGTCGTTCAACCAGTGGCCGCCGGGCCCTCCTGATGGCGAGCGTGGGATTTCTGATGACGCCCCTCTACGTCTGCTCGTTTGAACTTGGTGTCCGGGCCATCCAGGGCAGTCTTGGCTGGACTTTGGCCGACGCATACTACTTCGTGGCACTTCTTCTGGTCGCCGATGCCGGACGACGATTGATTCTCGAGGCCGCGCCCAGGGTCCGGGTCGCTTTGGCGACGGTGTTCATGTCTTGGTTGGTGCTTGCGGCGGTGACGGCCGCGGTTTTTTTTGGAACCAAAATGGCGTCCTGGTCCACAGAAAACCTACGGATTCTCAGTGCCTTGTCGGCGCTGGCCGTTCCCCTTTGCATCACCTACGCCTTGGTAAGGCATCGGCTCTTCAACGCCGAGGTCAAGCTGCGCTTCGCGGTCAAGGGCAGCACGGTGGCCACGGTGTTCTTGGCGGTCTTCTTCGTCGTGTCGCAGTTGGCGCAGAACTTTCTTTCCACGACGGGCGGCCTGGTGGCCGGCGGGGTGGTCACTGGCCTGGTCCTGTTCGCCATCAATCCTTTGCAGCATTGGGCAGATCGCCTGGCCCACCGCGCCGTGCCAGGCGCCCACGTGCGCAAAGGCAGCCATGCCGAACGGGTGCAGATTTACCGCGAGCAGTTGGAGGTCGCGTGGTCGGATGGTCGCCTTACAGCGAAGGAGCGCCTCCTCTTTGCGCGCTTGCAGGAACGGCTTGGCCTGTCCGCCGCCGAGGCCACCAGGCTGGAGACCGAAGTCCTATCCGCACTGGGTGCACGGTCCCCCGGTCGGCGGGCTTCGCCGGCTTAGGCCTCAGTAGTTCTGCATCAGGAGGACGTTGCAGACGGAGCCGCGGACAATCTTCCGGGTCCGGCCGGAGCGCAGGCGGAACCGTTTGGATGCACGCGGGGAGTGGATGACCAGCAGGTCGTGGTTCGCCGACTCCGCGATGATTTCCTTGACGATGTTCCCTTTCGACATCTTGAGCGTCATCTCGACGCCCTTGCGGCGAAGGCGCTTCGTGGCCTGCTTGAGGACGACGACGGCCGAGTCTTCAGTCGGGAAGATCTCGTCCTCGGTGTCCTCCTCGAACTCCTGGACCATTTCCTCGGGCGCGCCCTTGAAGTCGTGCAGCACAACGAGGAGAGTGGCCTGCACGGTGGTGCCCTTCAGCAGGTCGAGGGCGGCCTCCATGGATGCGAATCCGCGCTCGGAACCATCGAGAGGGAACAGCACGCGCACGCCTACAGGATTGCGACGGCAACGTTTAGCCATGCCGTGCGACTAAAACGACGCGTTACAGGCATGGCGGGCGGGCGGCTTCGCCACGGCATGTCACGCCAAGACTCATGAACCCCGTTCCAGAGTGACTGGCATGGTCTCCGCCGCGCGCGAACCAGAGTGGCCGGACAAGGCGATGTTCGCCGCCATCCTGCTCATCCTCGCCGGGGCCGTCGGCACGGCGTTCCGTCTTCTGCTCCCCTTCATGACGGTGCAAGACAACTTGCCGCAGGTCTTCACCGACGAGATTCCCGGCTATGCGCTGGCGCTGTGCCTGGCCACGATGGCGGCCGGCGTCCTGTCCCTGCTGCGCCAGGCTGCAGTGTTCGCCTACCTTGGAGCGGTCTTCGCCATCGCATCGCTGGCCATGTACGGCCTGGTGCCCTTCCTCGGCCTCCTTGCCATCGGCGCCATGGTCAAGAGCCACTTGGAAGGGGAGGAGACCAGCGACGACGGCATCCAGCTGCCCTCCAACCGTTGGCCGGACAAGGCGATGGCCGCCAGCCTCTTCATGGTCGTCGTCGGCTCCATCGCGGTCCTGCAGGGCATCTTGATGTTCGCCGGCCGGTTCGAGCCGGTCGTCCTCACCGGGATGCCGGTCCTCGCCGCCTCGATTGGCGTCGGCGTCGGCCTGCTCGGCCTCGTCGCCGCCCGCGAAGTCTACCACGTGCGGCGCCCGTGGATTGGCTGGCTCGCCCTGGTCCTAGGATTCGCCACGCTGGGGTTCTACCTCATCGGGCCCGTCCTGGCCATCGTGGGCATGGTGCTGCTGGCCCTCGCGCACCGTGAGGACGAATTCCTCCTGCACGCAGGCGGAGCCGCGGTCGCGCCAACAACCCCTGCATCGGCCAATCCTGCCAAGCGCGGGCGTCGCCGCCGCCGCGCCTCGGCCTGACGGCCCCGTCAGCTTGGCGCCAGGGGCAAGCGGACCGTGAACGTCGATCCCTTGCCAAGTCCGGCGCTATCGGCGGTGATGGTGCCGCCCAGCGCCTCGATGATCCCCCGGCAGACGTAGAGGCCAAGGCCGGTCCCGCCCCGCGTGCTCTGCATCGTGTCATGCACTTGGCTGAACGGCTGGAAGAGGCGCTTGAGGTCTTCGCGTCGCATCCCCATGCCCTCGTCGCTCACGGTTACGGTGGCGGTTCCGTTGTCCTGGCTGGCCGCGACGCGGATGCGGGCGCCGGCGGGAGTGAACTTGACGGCGTTCGACAGCAGGTTGTCGAAGACCTGGCCGAGCCGGCTTGGGTCGGCAAGGATTGGCATGTGCGGGAACTCCTCGACGTCCACCATGACGCCGCCAGCGCGAGCGGGGGCGAGGTAGTTCTCCACCGCTTCGTACACGGCGGCTCGCAGGTCCAAGGGTTGCACGTGCAGCTTGAGGGTGGCCGCCTGCAGCCGCGCTGAGTCGAGAAGATCGTGCACGAGGTGCGACAGGCGGTCGAAGTTCCGTTCAAGGATTTCGATGGGTTTGGACTGCTCGGCGGGGGCCGCCGGGCCGAGCCGCGCCTTGAGGAGATGAATCTGCAGCTTGATGGGCGTCAGCGGCGTGCCCAATTCATGCGCGGCGTTGTTGATGAACTGCATGCGCTCCTTGTCGACCTTCTGCAGCTTGGCGTAGGCTTCCTTGAGCTTTGTCTCGGCCTCGCGCCGCTGCGTGATGTCGGTCAACATGCCCAGCGCGCCGATGACATTCCCGTTCTGGTCAAGCATCGGCGCTCCTGACGCCTGCGTCCAAAGATCGCGGCCGTCCTTGCGGCGGAAGCGGAAGTCGAGGCCGACGCGGTTGCCGGACATGAGTGCGCCCCGCTTGTCGCGGCCGTCGGCCAGGTCTTCCGGGTGCATGAAGTCGAAGACGTTCCGCCCCATCATCTCGTCACGGGTGAACCCCAAAAGCTCCGCCATCACGGAGTTGGTGAACGTCGTCTTCCCCTGCTGGTCCAGGGTCCAGATGCCCTCGGTCGCCGTCTCGACGATGAGGCGGTAGCGCTCCTCGGATTCCCGCACCGCCTCCTCCGCCGCCTTGCGTTCGGTGATGTCGACGGAGAGGACGATGACGCCCTTGACGTTCCCTTTGTCGTCGCGGTACGGCACCTTGTCGGTGCGCACCCACTGCATCTTCCCTTCGCCGTCGGGATGGGCTTCGATGATGCCCAGCTTGGGCCGGTCGGCCCGGATGACCTCCAAGTCATCGTCGTGCAGGGCCTTGGCCACATTGGCCGGGAAAATCTGTTCGCACGCCACGCCCTGAAGGGCCTCCGGGGACTTGCCCAGCGCCTGGGCGGCCGGGGCGTTGAGGCGCAGGATGCGGTTGTCGCGGTCCTTGTAGAAGATCATCGCAGGAACGGAGTCGAAGATGATCTGCTGCTCGCGTTCGCGTTCGCGCAAGGCGGCGTTGCGCTGCATCAACTCCTGGCTCGTGAGCTCCAAACTCCGCTCGACCAGCAACCGGTCGGCATCCGCCTCGGCATAGCTGGCGTTCACCGCGTCCAGGAATCCCTGCAGGGAGGCCGGCGGGGTGCCACTGAAATGCCGTCGGAGTTGCCGTTCCAGCAGTTTGTGCAGAGGTTTGGGCAACGCGTCCTCGGCCACGGCGCGCTCAACTCTCGCTGAGGGTCGTGATGGTCATGGTTTGGTTGTGCAGCTCGCACGACGCGTTGGGGGCGCTCGGGCAAATCTCCCCATAGGAGTAGAACCCGGCTATCGCGGCCTTCGGGCCGAGGACATCCTGCACGGCCTCGAGTTCCTCCTCGACGCGCTGCTTGAGGACGAGCTTGCGGCCGACGCAGCTGATGAGGATGGCCAGTTCGGCCGGGCGCTGCAAGGCTGCGCCCTGCGCCGCCCCGTGCGCTCCGTCGACAAGACGGTCGAAGTTGGCTTTCATGAGCCGGGCCATGGCGCCTTGCGGCATGTCGCCGGCGAAGGTGAGACTCTGCTCGGCTTCGTCGATTGCCAGGATGGTGCGCGTCAGGTCGGCGCCTCCGTCGTTGCGCACGGCCAGCGGGAACAGCAGGCCTGTCGCAGGAAGGCCGACCGCGTGCTCGCCAAGGTACTTCTTGTAGAGGGCAAGGGCCGGTTGGCCGTCCAGCTCGTAGAGGACGTTGCCCTTGGAGCGGGTGATGATGCGCTGCGGACCGAACGGGTCCCAGCCGCCCAGGCTTCCGTAGCCGACCTTGAGGGTCTTGCCGTAGAGCCCGAGGGCGACGACGCGGCGGGCGCTGGCGCCGGCGTCGGAGACGGTGAGGGTGCTGCGGAAGTGAGGGCCATCGCCGGCCAGGCCGCCGGTCACGGCGACACCGGCCGGCAGGTTCGCCATCATGCCTCGCACTAGGTCGCTGCCGTTGACGTTCTGCCCGTCGGAGACGACGAAAACGTGCGCAAGCCCGTCCTTGGGGAGGGCTTGCACGAGGCGGACGCCGGCAGCGCGGGAATCCTCGCCCGGCTGCATGTCGATGGCCGCTTCGGCCACCTTGGTGGTGTCGAACCGCACGGCGGTGGCGACAATGGTCCCGTCCATCACGCGGGAGCCGGCAATCTCCCCGGCGGTGCTGCCGCCGCACAGGTGGGCACCGGGGTAGGCCGCGCGCAGTTCCGCGAGCCTCTCCGGATGGGACAGCGCATCCTTGTCCCCAAAGACCAGGACCAGCTGGGGCGATGCAAGGCGCGGGGCCGCGGCCCAGCCCGCCTCGGGCTTCCAGATGCGTTGCTCGATGCGCATGGCCTTGGGCTCCGCATCCCCTACATCCGGCCGTGCTTGCTTATCCCAGTTGCGCCCTAGCCTTATACGTCATCCCCGAGCCGGAATGGGTCGGGTCTTGTTTCTTGGGGGCTCCACGGGAAGCCTGCCCCGCAGCCTTACTTGGGCGTCCAGTCTGCCGCGGACCGATGGCCCTAGAGGGAAGCAAGACCCACACCGCTTCATGGGGAACCCCCTTGTCGCGCACTGCCCGCAAGATGCTGCTCCTCGGCTCCGGGGAGTTGGGCAAGGAGGTCGTCCTGGAGGCGCAGCGCCTGGGCATCGAGGTCATCGCCTGCGACCGTTACGCCAACGCCCCGGCCATGCAGGTCGCCCACCGCAGCCACGTCCTCGACATGACGGACCCGGCGCAGTTGCGCCGCATCATCGAGCAGGAGGACCCCGATTGGATCGTCCCCGAGATTGAGGCCATCGCCACGCCTGAACTCGCACGCCTCGAGTCGGAGGGGTTCACCGTGATCCCGACGGCCCGCGCGACCCGCCTCACGATGGACCGGGAGGGCATCCGCCGCCTCGCCGCCGAGGAACTCAATCTGCCGACGAGCCGTTACAAGTTCGCCAGCAGTCTTCCCGAGTTCAAGGCAGCCGTGCAGGAGATTGGGACGCCCTGCGTCGTCAAGCCGACGATGTCCAGTAGTGGCAAGGGGCAGAGCGTGGTGCGCGGCCCTGGCGACGTCGAGACAGCGTGGGACTATGCCATGAAGGGCCGCGTCAAGACCGGCCGCGTCATCGTCGAGTCATTCATCGACTTCGACTACGAGATCACCCTCCTGACGGTCCGCCACGTCGGCGCCGACGGCAAACCCACTACGACCTTCTGCCCACCCATCGGCCACGTCCAAATCGACGGCGACTACCGCGAATCATGGCAGCCGATGGCGATGACGGCGGAAGCGCTGGCGGCCAGCAAGAAAATCAGCGAAAAAGTCACCTCGGCTCTCGGTGGCTTCGGGGTCTTCGGCGTTGAGTTGTTCATCAAGCGAGACAGCGTTTGGTTCAGCGAGGTCAGCCCGCGGCCGCACGACACGGGCCTCGTGACGCTCGGTTCGCAGCAGTTGTCGGAGTTTGCGCTGCATGTGCGTGCCATCACCGGGCTTCCCATCCCCGACGTCGGGCCGCTGGGACCGACGGCCTCCGCCGTCATTCTCGCCACGCGGGACATTGAGGCGCCGACCTTCGAAGGCGTCGAGGCCGCACTCGCTGAACCGGGAACCCTTCTGCGCCTCTTCGGCAAGCCCATGGCGCACAAGAACCGCCGCATGGGCGTCGTCATCGCCCCGGGCAGGACGACGGACGAGGCGCGCGAACGGGCCAAGCGGGCGGCGGCCAAAGTCAAGGTCGTGGGGGCCGTGGTAACGGCATCCTCGGCCTCACGCCCTTAGCGCCCAGACGGCCCCGTCGCGGCTGCCGCCACAATCCTCATAGCGGCGCGTCGGCCCCGGACCTCCGATGCGGACCCTTGTTGCCCTGCTGGCGCTTGCCATTCTCCCCCTGGCTGGGTGCCTTGAGGGCTCGGACCCCGCCGCCGACGCGGAGCCGACGGCCCCCTCGCCGCAGGCACCCGCTCCAATCCACCCCGAAGGCACCCCGGAGTTCTGCGTCGACGAGGACACCTGCACGTTCTGGGATGAGGACTTCCATGAATTCGTCGTCTACGACCTCGACACGACCGTCATCGACGTGCTCATCGTGCCGCCCGCCGGCAACGCAGTCGACGGCATCGCCGCGTCGCAGATGGCCGTGCAAGCCTGGGAGGACGGCATCCGCGCTTTCGCCGCGCCCTGGTTCAACGACTCGTTCGAGATGAACGTCTACGTCGTCGGGGTCGATGTCCCCGATGCCAGCGCGGTGCAGGACCCGGAAATCGTCGTGCTCACGGCGTCGGCCGCTCCGTCGACCATCGTCGGCATCGGCCTCGAACCCAAGCAGCTCGCCTGCGCCGTCCTGGCCGATGGCGGCGACGCGCGCGAACTCTATCCCGTGCATTCTCACGACGGCATGTCCATCGTCGCAGCGGACTGCACGGGCACCGGCTTCACGTGCTTTGCCAACAACGTGGGCGCCGCGCTCGACATGATCAACCTCTACGACCTCATCGCCCATGAGGTCGGCCACTGCCTTGGCGGCGGCCATGTGGGTGATGCGCTGGACTTCTCGGCGCGCTATGCGCCCACCGAGGACATCATGAGCTACCAGAACAACGCGACCCAGGTCCACTGCGTCAGCAACCTCAACGTCCGCGTCCTCGAAGGGGTCTATGCCCACCTGCTGGAGCAGCCCGAGGAACTGTGGCTCCCCCGTGGCTCCTTCTACGCCATGTCGCCGCTTGACTATGAGCGGACGACCTGCGCCAACCCCGCGTAGGGTGCGACGCCTTTCCGTCGCGTCATCGCGTCGTGGATCAAAGGGTGCGACGAGAACGCCGCCTCCGCAATCCGAGAAATCCGTCAGGTCGGTTCCACAGTTCGTCAGGTCGGCTCCAGACAACGCGGCTTATCGAACCACCTGGGGCTCGCCGGTCCGATGGGTCGCTTCCTCATCATTGCATGCACGGCCATCCTGGCCGCCTTGACCGCCACGCCCGTGGCCACCGCCAACATCTGCACCACCGCCGCGGGGTGCGAGTTCTGGGACACCACCTACCACGAGGTCATCCTCTACACCGTGGACACCGCGCAGGTGGACGTCCTCATCATCCCGCCCGCCTCGGCGACGGCGTTGTGGGACCTGCCCGCCATCGAGCAGTCCATCGCTGCCTGGGAGGCCGGCATCAACGCGATGGCCCCGGCGTGGCTTGCCAACGGCTTGAACATTGACGCCTACACGCTGGGCACGGATGTCCCGCCCACGTCCGCCTTGCAGGACCCCGAGGTCATCATCGCCTCGGGCGCGGTCAACCCGGTCCTGCTGTTCGGCATTGGCCTGCAGGAGCCCGTCTCCGTCTGCCGTCAGCAGTCGGCGGCGCAGGCGGCCGTGTCGCATCAGCACGAG
>JBAZXE010000033.1:0-10643 GCA_041659985.1 Thermoplasmatota archaeon
CGTCCGTCCCGTGTGGTCCTCCCAGTCGGCCTCCACGATGCTGGCGGCGTCGCGGCCCCAGAAATTGCCCTTCAGCCACGCCTCGACGGAATCGAAGCCCCAGATGCGCGGCAGCAACAGGACGAAGAAGCGATTGCCGAAGCGCTCTCCGAAGTGGACGGTCGGCTTGTCCACTGTGGGCAGCGCGCGGATCTTGGGAATCAACGCGGCGCCGACTTGGTCATCGGTGGCCGTGATGCTCCAGCGTGTGGGAACGAGTCGGCGCGTCTTCTCCAATCCCAGCATGCCGGCCGACAGGATGCGTTCCAGTTGGTAGAGGTCGGTCCCTCCCTTGTACAATTCCACTAGTCCCTCCGAGGCGCGGAGGTCGGTGTCTGACACGACTCGCTCGACGGGCCGTTCGACGCGCGCGTTCTCCGTCAGCGTGGCTCGTTCGACGCCCACCGTGGGTCCGTGCGGCGCCGTGAACTCGCCGACGTTGGGGACTCCGAATTTGGGGATGCGCGTCAGGCGGACTTCGGTGTCGACGGGCCGTGCGGCGATAGCCAACTCTTGGCTCAGCCGGAGGATGCGGTCACCGGAGAACACGTCGCCAGCCGCGTGCGAACCGTCCTTCACCTTGACCTTGTGTGTCGTGCGGACGAGGCTGGAGCGCAGCCCGACGACGTCGGGAATCGTCATGCCCAACCATTTGCGCGGCGAATCCAGGAGGGCCGCCGCATCCGCCTCACGGTGCTCTGGCGGCAGCATGGGCCCGACCGAGACGTTGGGATACCCATAGCGGCCGACGAACAGGCTGGGTGGACTCGAGCCCACGAGGTCGCGGCCCTTGACCTGCACCTTCGGCAAATGGTGGCTGACCTTGCGCAGCAAGGGGCACGGATCGATGCCGCACAGCATGCGGGCCGCCTTGCATTGCACGCAGAGGCGGGGGTCGATGCGCGCCAGGACGGCGTCGAGGTCCTCCATATGGGGGCGGGTCCGCATATTGGCACCACACGCTTTATGTACGCACCTTTGGAGGTGGACGCATGCGAATTCCGACGCCCCTGGCCTTGCTCCTCTTGGCCCTCCCGCTGGCGGGTTGCCTGGGCGACGGCTCGACCCCCGGCAGCGCCACGGCCCTGTCGTTCGGCCCGGACGAACTCCAGGAAGGCGCCTTCTACGCATTCCACCACGACGGCGGCGAGCTGGCGTTCGCCATGGCGGAGAACGGCTCGGCCGAGGTTGAGCTGTACAGCGCCGACGACCGCCGCGTCGGCCGCATCGGCTTCGGCGCCGACCAAGGATCCGGGAGCTTCGTGCTGGAGGGCATCGACGGCGGCGACGTCGTCGTGCAGATTCTCTCCGTCAACGGCACGCTGGACTTGCGCAGCGCCGGACGCCCGGTCGAGTCCTTTGCCTTGCTTGGCCCGCACGTGGAGCGCCATGTCCTTGTGCAGCAACCGCGCGCCGGCATCACAGCCCCGATCGGCCTCGGACTGGCGGACAACCCGATTGACGAGACGGTCGAAATCGAGCTGCTGCGGGCCCCGGCCGCCTTGAACCTGGTCTTTTCCGGTTCGTTCTCGAACCTCGACGTCCGCGTCACGTCCTCCACCGGCACCGTCTTGGAAACCGAAGACGGCGGAAGCGGGTCCGTTCCGCTGCAGAATTTCGGGGGCGTCATCGCCGCCGAGACGCGCATGCAAAACGTCCGCGACGGGCGGCTCACCGCGCACATCACGGCCGACGGCTTCGAGGGGGTCCTGCTCCTCGAGGCTTACAGTTTCAGCCGCGCCGCGGCCCCCTCCGTCCCCGTCGAGGCCGTCGATGGCGTCGCCCGCTTCACCTACGGCGCCCTGCCTGACCAACCGGTGGCCTTCCAGGTCCGCGACGGCGCGCAGTCCCTATACCTGTGGCAGGAAGCCGCTGATCTCGAGGCCTGCGCCGGCGAGGGCACAATCGACACCGGCGCGTCCACGGCTGAAGACTGCCCCAGCGCCGTCGTGGCCCTCTTCGACGGCAACGACCAGCGCTTCGCCACGGTCCAGGTGCCGGCGAAAGGCACCTTGCGCATCCCCGTGTCCGAACCGGGAGACTACGTGGCCGTGCTCCTCTACGGCCAGGCGACGCTGGGCGCCGACCGCGTGCCGACCGACTTCGAGCTCCACCCGCTGGAGGTCGTCACTGCAACGGCCCCTGAGCGCGCGCCCTCGTCCGATGGACAGTACGAGCAGGTCCGTGAACCGATGCAGGCCGTCGGAGTGCCGTTCTCCCTGCGCCCGGAGCGCGGGTCGGACAACGACCTAATCCCCTTGCCCAGCGCCGAGGGCTGCGACGACGGGACCCTCTCCGTCCTGCAGGCCGGCGAGACCGTGTACTACTACGGGATGCAAGGCGAAGCAGGCGGCGACGGCCGCTGGCTCAGCGGCGGCGAGCTTGAGGTCGTCTACGACACTTACGGCATGGACTGCGGCAGCGTCCCCCAGGTCGCCATCGACGGCTACCAGCGCTGACCTCGGCCGCCGCTACGCCTATGCGCCCCTGGCGCCTCGTGGGGCTCGTGGACCTGGTTTGCCCCCTGGACTTCAGGTACGGCCGCAAGGAAATGAAGGCCCTGTGGACCGAAGAGTCCCGGTTGCGCTACCTGCTGCGCGTTGAGGCCGCCCTGGCCCACGCCCACGCCGAGACCGGCACCATCCCGAAGGCCGCCGCAGTCCGGTTGCAGAAGGTCGCTGATTCAGGCAAAGTCAAGCCCGACCGCGTCAAGGAGATCGAGGCCGAGATCAAACACGACCTCATGGCCGTCGTCAAGGCGATGACCGAAGTCGCGGGCCCTGAGGACGGGAAGTTCATCCACCTCGGCGCCACCAGCTACGACATCATCGACACCGCCAACTCCCTGCAGTTCCGCGATGCCATGTCTCTGCTTCGCGACGCCCTGCGCCGCCTGCGCGACTCCCTCCTCAACCAGGCCGACAAACACCGCGCCACGACAATGCTTGGCCGCACGCATGGCCAGGCCGCCGTCCCCATCACCTTCGGCCTCAAGATGGCCGTCTACGCCTCCGAGGTCGGG
The DNA here is from genome assembly GCA_041659985.1 of Thermoplasmatota archaeon. Lineage (GTDB taxonomy): Archaea > Thermoplasmatota > E2 > JACPAO01 > JAHFTW01 > JAHFTW01. The sequence goes on from JBAZXE010000033.1 coordinate 3,062, forward strand.
CGCCACCTCGAGCGCCTGGCCGAAGTCGAGAAACGCGTCGCCGTCGGCATGATGTCCGGCGCCACCGGCAGCATGGCGGCCTTCCGCGGCAAGGGCATCGAGGTCCAGGCCGCCGTCTGCAAGAAACTCGGCCTTCGCCCCGTGACCGCCTCGACGCAGATCATCCAACGCGACCGCTACATTGAGCTGTTCTCCCTACTGGCCAACATCGCCACCAGCCTGGAGAAGTTCAGCAGCGAGGTCCGCACCTTGCAGCGCACCGAGATCGGTGAGGTCGCCGAGGGCTTCGACACGAAGAAACAGGTCGGCAGCTCGACGATGCCGCACAAGCAGAACCCCATCACGTCGGAGCAGGTCTCCGGCCTCGCCCGCCTCGTCCGCAGCTTCGTCCTGCCGGTGTGGGAGAACGCCGTGCAGTGGAACGAGCGCGACCTCGCCAACTCCGCCCCCGAGCGTTTCCTTCACCCGCACGCCTTCATCCTCCTCGACCACATCACGCACCAGATGGCCAAGGTGTTCGAGGAGCTGCGCGTCTTCCCGGAACGCATGCAGGAGAACATGGACCGCGCCCACGGCCTCATGATGGCGGAATCCGTCATGATCGCCCTCACCGAGAAAGGCATCGGCCGCCAGGACGCCCACGAGATGGCGCGCGAGGCCAGCATGCACGCCATCGCCAAACACGTCCACTACAGCAAGGCGCTCGCCGCCCACAAGGGCATCGCCAAGGCGCTGGGCGCGAAGGGAATCGCGACGGCGACCGACCCGTCGAAGTACGTCGGGCCCGTCGACGCGATCATCGACCAAGTGATGCGCGAGACGAAGGGGCTCTAGCGTGGCCGACCCGATTCAGCGCCCCATCGGCACGCGCGACTTCGCGCCCGCCGAGATGGCGGTGCGTCGCCGCCTCGAAGGACAGATGCGCGGCGTGTTCCTGCGCTTCGGCTACCGCGAGGTCGGAACCCCCGCGTTCGAGGAACTGCAACTTTTCACCGCCAAGTCCGGAGAAGGCATCCAGGAAGAGATGTACGACTTCAAGGACAAGGGCGACCGCCACCTCACGCTGCGCCCCGAGCTGACGGCGCCAGCGATGCGCCTCTACTTCCAGGAGCACTTCAACGACCCCAAGCCCATCAAGTGGTTCTACCACGGGCCGTGCTACCGCTACGACCGCCCGCAGGCCGGCCGCTACCGCGAGTTCTGGCAGTTCGGCTGCGAGCAAATTGGAGCGGGGACGCCGTTGGCCTACGCGGAACTGCTGGCCCTGGCCGACGCCGTGATGCGCGAGGCCGGCCTGCGGCAGCGCGACTTCTACGTCGGTCACGTCAAGGTCCTCAAGCACTGCGTCGACGCCTTCGCCTTCGACGCCGAGACGCGCACCAAGCTGATGCGCGCCATCGACAAGGGCGACCGCGACACCATCGTGCAGCTGGCCAAATCCAAGCGCGGCTGCGAGGCGGCGCTCGACCGGCTGTTCCTGGTGATGGACGCCCCCACCGTCGCGGCGGCCCGCCATGCGCTCCTGCTCGACGCCACGTCGCGCGACGAGTCGGACGCCGAGCTGCGCGCCGACTTGGCCGACTTGGAGACCGCGCTCGCCCATGCCCACGCCTTCGGCCTGCGCGACCTCAAGCTCAACCTCGGCATTGCCCGCGGCCTCGACTACTACACCGGCATCGTCTTCGAGATGCACTGCCCCGCCCTCGGCGCGCAGAAACAACTCCTGGGCGGCGGCGGATACGACCTCTCTGGCGTCTTCGGCGGCACGCCCGTCCCCACCATGGGCTTCGGGCTCGGCTTCGACCGTACCATCGTGGCGCTCGAGGCGGAGGCCAAGCAAGAGGGCAAGTCGGCGGCCTTCGCCCCCGATTCAGGCCCTGCAGTCTATTTCGGTACCCTCTCCGACGCGGCCCTTGCCCAAGTGCTGCCCATCGTCGCCCAACTGCGCGCGGCGGGCGTCGAAGTCGACCTCGACTTGCTGGGCCGCAAGCCGGGCGCGGTGGCCAAGCACGCCGACGCGGTGCGGGCGCGCTATGTCGTCATCGTGGGTGACCGTGACCTCGAGTCGGGTTCTGTCCAGGTCAAAGAATTGGCGACGGGTGCAGCGCGCACCGTCGCTTTGGCGGACCTGGCGCAATCCTTCAAGGCGTGAAGGCGAGCGCCGAGGGCTGGATTTGGGGCTGGAATCCCCGCGAAGCACGGGGTTCCGGCCCAGCGAGCAAGCGTAGCGAGCGAGCGGAAAATCCTGCGCTCCCGCTTCGCGCACGCGGCGCCGCGCCGAGCGCGGCGCGTGCACAATGAAGCGCCGAGGGCAGGATTTGAACCTGCAAATCCAGAGGACACTGGTTTTCGAGACCAGCGCAATACCGGGTTATGCGACCTCGGCAGGCCGACTTGGAATTGGGGGCAAGAGGTGCGCGCCAGGAGGCCCGGCGGCGAAGCGGCCAAATGGAGCGGCTATTTGCCCGTTTTCGTGCGCATCCTGGTCGAGTTCCGCCCCCGTCGGCAACCGGACCGCGCCGTCGACCTGCCGGCGGGCGCCACCGTGGGCGACCTGTTGCGCTCTGTCGGGGAGTCCGCCGACCACAACTTGGCCGTGCGCGGCGAGACGCCGGTCCCCGAGGCCGAGGCCCTGCGCGAAGGCGAGTCCATCCTCCTCTTGTCGGCCTTCAGTGGCGGCTAGCGGGGACGGCTGCGGATAAGCTTCGGGCAAACCGCTTTTGTTGCAGGAGCCGGTGGCCCTGCCGTGCGTCTCCTGGCCGTCGTCGTCCTCCTTGGCCTCCTTGCCGTCGCGTCGCCGGTCTCCGCCGCGGCCACGGGTGAGGGGATTGTCGTGGCCGTCCTCGACTCCGGCGTCGACGGGACCCATGATGAATTGTCGGGCCGCGTCGAGAGCCTCTCCTTCCAGGCCGTCGTCCCCGGCATCCCTTTGAATCCGAACGCCGCGCTGGCCGACCCCAACGGGCAGGGCACGGCCGTCGCCTCCCTCATCGCCGGGAGCAGTCTCGGTCTGGCCCCGCAGGCCCGCATCCTGGATCTGCAGGTCTCGGCGCAGTACAGCGGGACCACCCTCGACCCCGCCGCCGAGCAATCGGCCATCGCGGCGATGGACTACCTCCTCACGAACCCGGACCGCGTGCAAGTAGCCATCCTTTCCTTCGCCTCGCGCGGCGTCTCCGCCTCCGGCGCGCAGACGCTGGCCCAGCAGGCAGACGGCCTGCGAGACGCCGGCATCCTGGTCATCGTTCCTTCCGGTCCGACGATGTCGCGACTGCACGGCGACGCCAGCGTCCTCACCGTGGCGGGCACCGACTGCCCCTCGGGCGCCAAGCAGGGCTCGGCCGACCACGCGCGCAAGCCCGACCTCGTGGCGGAGCACGCCGGCCTGGAAGCCGCGACCCCGGCGACACTGACTGGCCCCGGCAGCACCCGCGCGGTGACAGGCTCAGCCTTCGCCGCCGCTCAAGTCGCAGGCACCGCGGCCCTCATGCTGGATGCACGCGACGGTCTTCCCGCCGACGCGGCGGCGGCGCTGCTGCGCGACACGGCCGCCGACGTGGGCGAACCCGGCATCGACGCCTGCAACGGCTTCGGCCTCGTTGTACCCGAGGCGGCCGTGGCCGCGGCCATCGGCTGGGTCGATCCCCTGGAAACCTATCCCACCAAACCGACTCCGGGGCTTGCCGGACCAACCCTTGCTCTCCTGGTCGGGGCCTTGGCCTTGGCCGCGCGTCGACGGGCCTAGGATGGTCGGCGTCGAGGCCTTCGAGGAAACCTGCCAGCGCTGCTCAGGGCATCTCGGCTGGATCGACGAGGCGTGGGTCTGCTCGACGGGCTGCACGTATTGCCCGGATTGCAAGGACGAGTTGGGCGGCGTCTGTGGCAACTGTTCCGAGATGCTGCGGCGGCGCGCCCCACGGGCGCGCCCGATTGGCCGGATTCACCGCGATTCGACGGATTCAGGCCATCCGTCCAATCCCGGCGTGTCCGGCAAATCCGCTGGCGCCGAACCATTTAAGTAAGGGACCTCCTCGCCGGACTCAAGCAACAGAGTCCAGACGCTACGGGCAATGCCTTGAGCACCCCGGAGCGCCGGCCCGCCTCCCTCCTGGAAACAGGCAGGGCGGCCCCCTTGGTCCGGTGCAAGCGTCACGGTCACCGTTGTGGCATTGTGCGATAGGGGGCACCTCCGGGGGTCCCCGTTGGTGTCTCACCCGCACAGAACCCGGTTCAGAGGCCAAGCGCGTAGGGAGCGAGGCCCGCGATCCACCACAGAAGGTCAACACAATGGGAAAACGCTCTCACCCGCGCCAAGGCTCAATGGGGTTCTACCCCCGCAAGCGCGCCCGCTCCGTGGTCCCCCACGTCAAGGCCTGGGCCGACGATGAGTCGGGCCAGCCCAAACTGCAGGGCTTCGCCGGCTACAAGGCTGGCATGACCCACGCTCTCGTCGTGGACTACCGCCCCGCCAGCACCACGGCCGGACAGGAAGTCCGCATGCCGGTCACCGTCATCGAGACGCCCCCGATGGGCATCGTCGCCATCCGCCTCTACGAGCGGACCCCCTACGGCCTGAAGACCCTCACCGAGGTCTGGGCCGACAAGATCGACGAGCGCGTCAACGACCGCACGCACACCCCGAAGAAGCAGGACACCGCCTCGAAGTGGAAGCTGGTTGACGACTCCATCGTCGCCGACGTCCGCGTCCTGGCCCACACCCAGCCCGTCGAGGTCACCGGCGTCGACAGCAAGACCCCCGAAATCATGGAGATCCGCGTCGGTGGCGGCGACATCAAGGGCCGCATCGCCTACGCCAAGACCATCTTCGGCAAGCTCCTCACCGTGGCGGACACCCTGAAGTCCGGCCAGATGATGGACGCCCTCGCCATCACGAAGGGCTACGGCTTCGAGTCCCGTGTCGTCCGTTTCCACACCAAGCTGCTGTCCCACAAGAACAGCAAGCACCGCCGCATGATCGGTACGCAAGGCTCCTGGCACCCGAACTGGGTCCAGAGCACGGTCCCCAACGACGGCCAGCGCGGCTTCCACCAGCGCACTGAGTACAACAAGCGCATCCTCAAGATCGGCGAGAACGGCGCGGAGGTCACCCCGGCGGGCGGCTTCCCGCACTACGGCGTCGTCCGCAACCAGTACCTCCTGGTGCACGGCTCCATCCCCGGTCCCAACAAGCGCCTGATCCGTCTCCGCGACGCCGTCCGCTACACGCGCGGCATCGAGGTCACCCAGGCCGACATCCGCTTCGTCAGCACCGCCAGCAAGCAGGGGGCCTAAGCATGAACAAGATCACCGTGCACGACAAGTCCGGCAAGTCCGCCGGCACCGTCGAGTTGCCCAGCGTCTTCGCGACGCCCCTGCGCACCGACCTCATCCGCAAAGCCGTCAACGTCGCCCAGGCCAACCGCCGCCAGCGCTACGGCTCCATGCCGACCGCCGGCACCCGCGCCTCGGTCGAATGGCCCGGCAAGGGCAAGGGCATGGCCCGCACGCCCCGCCAGAGGCAGGGCAACGCCGCCCGCTTCGTGCCCAACGCGTACAAGGGCCGCCGCGCCCACCCGCCCGAGTCCCGCCACGAGTGGACCGAGAAGATCAACACGAAGGAGCGCCGCCTGGCCATCGCCTCGGCCCTTGCCGCCACCGGCCAGTCGGACCTCGTCCGCGGCCGCGGCCACAAGATCGACGCGAAGCTCGCCTTGCCCGTCGTCGTGTCGGATGACTTCGTCTCCGTCGAGCACACCTCGGACCTCGCCGAGCAGCTGGCCAAGATCGGCTGCGGCGCGGATCTCGAGCGCGCCAAGATGGGCGTGCATGTGCGCGCCGGCATGGGCAAGCTGCGTGGCCGCGCCTACCGCACGCCCCGCTCGGTCCTGTTCGTGACCGCCGACGGCAAGGCCCCCGCGGCCTTCAACCTCGCCGGCGTGGACGTCGTCTCGGCCCGCAACGTCGGCGCCGAGGACCTCGCGCCCGGCGGCGACGCCGGCCGCCTCACGGTGTACACCCAAGGGGCCATCGCGGCCCTCAAGGAGGCCTACGCATGAGCCTGCCCCACGAAATCCTCCTGCACCCGGTCGTCACCGAAAAGACGATGCGCCTGATGGACGAGAACAACTGCCTGGAGTTCCTGGTGCGCCGCACCTCCTCCAAGCACGACATCAAGAAGGCCGTCGAGACGCTCTTCTCGTGCACCGTCGCCACGGTCAACACGCGCATCACGAAGGACGGCAAGCGCGCCATCGTGAAGTTCGGCGGCGAGACGTCCGCTGAAGACATCGGCATGCGCATCGGGGTGTTCTGATGAGCGGCGTTAGTCTTCTTGTCAGCGCGACCTCCACGGAGGTCGCTTAGATGGGAAAGCGCATCCTGAGCCGTCGCCGCGGAGCGGCGCCGCCTCGCATGACGAGCCCGTCGCACCTGCACCACGGCGACGTGAAGTACCCGGTCAAGTGGACCGGCACGGCGACCGTTGAGTCGCTGCAGCACGCCCCCGGCCGCTCCTGCCTCTTCGCCAATCTGAAGATGCCGGACGGCAGCATGCTCATCCACATCGCCAACGAGGGCATGTCGGTCGGTCAGTCGGTCGTCTTCACGGACACCACGCAGATCCAGCCCGGCAACGTCACCATCGTGTCGAAGATCCCGGAAGGCACGCCGGTGTTCAACCTCGAGGCCCGCCCCAACGACGGCGGCAAGTTCGTCAAGACCGCCGGCACCGCCGCCGAGATCGTGACGCACACCGACAAGGGCACCATCATCCGCATGCCCTCCGGCAAGTTCCGCGCCTTCCACCCTCTCGCCCGGGCCACCATCGGCCTGGTTGCGGGCGGCGGCCGCGGCGACAAACCGTTCCTGAAGGCCGGCAAGAAACACCACGCCATGCGCGCCAAGGGTGTCCGCTGGCCCCGCGTCCGTGGTGTCGCGATGAACCCGGTCGACCACCCGCACGGTGGCGGCTCGCACAACTTCAAGGGCGCTCCCACCAGCCAACGCCGCGGCACCCCGCCCGGTGCAATGGTTGGTAAGATCGCTCCCAAGCGCACGGGCATGAGGAGGTAATTTCAATGGCGAAACGTATCATTGTTAACGCAGGCGCAGCCCGGCGCAAGATGCGCAAGGCGAAGGCGGTCATCGAGACCCGCGCCAAGAAGGAATTCACGTACCGCGGCAAGACCATCGCCGAGCTGCAGGCCATGCCGCTCGCCGAGGTCCTTCCGCTGCTGCCCTCCCGCACCCGCCGCCTCTACACCCGTGGTGTCAAGGCCGAGGAACTCAAGTTCCTCGAGAAGGTCGAGGCCGCCAAGCCGGGCGAGGTCGTGCGCACGCACTACCGCCACATGGGCATCCTGCCCCGCTTCGTCGGCAAGATCATCGCCGTCCACAACGGGAAGGAGTTCCAGAACGTGACCGTCCAGCCGGAGATGATTGGACACCGCCTCGGCGAGTTCTCCATCACCACCAAGGCCTGCATCCACACGGGTGTCGGTGTCGGTGCGACCCGGTCGAGCAAGCACGTCCCCCTGAAGTGATTGTCATGGCGACCTACTACTCTACCGTCAGCGACCCCGCC
>JBAZXE010000033.1:10653-22592 GCA_041659985.1 Thermoplasmatota archaeon
CCACGACCGCCCAGGCCTATGGCCGCGACATGCCCTGCTCCCCGAAGAGCGGACGCAACGTCGCGCGCGCCATCAAGGGCATGCCGGTCTCCCGCGCCAAGGCGTTCCTCGAGGACGTCAAGGCTCTCAAGACCGCCGTGCCGTTCAAGGTCCGCGTGCGCAAGATCCACCACCGCAAGGGCGGCATGGGCTCGGGCAAATACCCGGTCCAGACCGTCAAGTGCATGCTCAAGGTGCTGGAATCCGCCGAGGCCAACGCCGAGTACAAGGGGCTCGACAAGGACCGCCTTGTCATCACCCACTCGACGGCCTACCAGGGCAACGTCATCCAGGCGTACACCCCGCGTGCCCAGGGCCGCGCAACCCCCCACTACAACCGCTTGTGCAACTTCGAGGTCATCCTGACCCAAGCCGAGGCCAACGAGGCCAAAGCCGACAAGCCGACCAAGAAGGAAAGCAAGGTCAAGAAGGCCGGCAAGGCCGACAAGGCCAAGCACGACAAGGCCGCCGACAAGAAGGCGGACAAGGAGGCTGACAACTAATGGCCGTCGAACGCAAATTCGTGAAGGAAGCCGTCAACCGCCTCCTCGTCAAGGACTTCGTGCAGCAGGAGACCCAGCGCGCCGGCTACGGCGGCATGGACATCCAGCGCACGCCCCTCGGCACCCGCGTCAACATCGTCGCGGAACGTCCGGGCATGGTCATCGGCCGCAAGGGCTCCGTCATCAACGAGCTCACCGCCCGCCTGCGCTCGCAGTTCGGCATCGAGAACCCGCAGATCTCCGTCGAGGAACCGGCCTACAACCCCGGCCTCAACGCGCAGATCATGGCGTACAAGATGGCCGAGTCGCTCGAGCGCGGCTGGCACTTCCGCCGCGTCGGTCACTCCACCGTCCAGCGTGTCATGGCCTCGGGCGCCCAGGGCGTCATCGTCGAGATCGCAGGCAAGCTGTCGGGCGCCAAGCGCCGCCGCGAGAAATTCATTGCCGGCCACGTCAAGTACGCCGGTGAAACGGCCTACACCCTCATGGACTTCGGATACGCCCAATGCAAGCGCAAGCTGGGCATCATCGGCTGCTCCGTCAAGATCATGAAGAAGGACGCCCAGCTGCCGGACCAGGTCAAGATCTTCGCCCCCGGCGAAAAGGACGCCATGCAGGCCGCCCAGAAGGCGCGCCAGCAGGCCCAGGCGCAAGGCGTGCAGACTGCCCCCGAGGCCCCCAAGGCCGAGGGCGCAGTCGCCACCCCCTCGCCCGTCCCGTCCGCCCCGGCGCAACCGAGCGGACCCTCCGTGCCGAAGCCGGCCGAGGGCCCTGCCAGCGTGCCCGGTGCCGGCGAGCGCCGCCGCGAGCGGAAGTCGTTCACCGTTGACGGGGGTAGCCAGTAATGCTGTCCGCCCCTGAGGTCCGCGCCCTGAACGCGACCGACCGCCAGGCCCGCCTCGTCGAGCTCAAGCGCGAACTCATGCAGGAACGCGGCGTGCAGGCCATGGGCGGTTCGACGCCCAGCCCCGGCAAGATCCGCACCCTCCGGCGCGAGATTGCCCGCATCCTGACCATCCAGCGCGAGGCCGAGCTCGGCTTGCACACGGAGTCCAAGAAGTGATTTGCGACACCTGCGGTCTCCCGAAGGAGATCTGCGTCTGCGAGGACATCGCACGCGAACAGCAGGAAATCCGCATCACGACGGACTCCCGTCGCTACGGCAAGAAGATGACCCTGGTGGACGGGATCCAGGATCCCTCCATCAGCCTCGACAACCTCCTGTCGACGTTGAAGTCGAAGTGCGCCTGCGGCGGCACCCTGAAGCAGGGCGTCATCGAGCTGCAGGGCGACCACGCCAAGCGCGTGCAGAAGGTCCTCGAGGACCTCGGCTTCAAGGCCCGAATCGAGTAGGTCCAATCTTCGTTCCTTTTCCCTTTCCCCTCCCTTTTCTGCTCGGCCATGGCGCTTTAGAATGCTCCGCCTGTGCCGCTCCGATGGCGACCTTGTCCCTTCCGGTGGCGTCGAAGCCCGAAGCCGTGCTCCTCGAACTGGAGCGCATCGTCGTGGAATTGGGTTGGAAGCGTATTGCACCGAAACCGGGGTTCCACCTGCAGGCCAACCGCGGGATGAACTTCTGGTCGTGGGGCGACCGCATCCAAGCCCAGGTCTATCCGACCGGGACCGGTTCGCTGGTGGTCTTGCAGTCGAGGCCAAGGATGCAACTCTACAACTGGGGACAGGACGAGAAGAACGTCCAGGCCGTCGTGGTTCGGCTCCTGCCTCGGCTGACTTCGGCAGCGCGTCGTTGAGGGCGCGCGTCCCAAACGGCAATAGCACGGCGTCGCTGGCAGAGCCGATGAGCTGGACCGGTCCGCTGAACGCCGTATCGGCGGCGGTCCATGAGATTCCCGCAGATTATCGAGGGACCGGCGGCAACCTTCGCATGCGCGTCCCCGGCCGCATCGTCGCGCAGGACAGCCTCCTGCCCGGCATTCGCGAGGACAACGCCGCCGAGCAAGTCGCCAACGTGGCGACCTTGCCCGGCATCGTCGGCTACGCCTTGGCCATGCCCGACATCCATTGGGGCTATGGGTTTCCCATCGGCGGTGTCGCGGCCTTCGACCCCGACCAGGGCGGCGTCGTGTCCCCAGGCGGAGTGGGGTTCGACATCAACTGCGGCGTGCGCCTGCTCAAAACCAATCTTGAGGAGCGCGACGTGCGCGCCAAGCTACGCGACACGGTAGACGCCCTCTTCGACGCCGTGCCCTGCGGCATGGGCTCCAAGGGCGGACTGGACCTGCAGGAATCCGATCTGACCGACATTCTCGACCGCGGCGCGGCGTGGGCCGTCGACCACGGCTGGGCCACAGATGCCGACCGCGCTCACATGGAGGACGGCGGCGTCATTGCCGGCTCCGATTCCCGGCAGGTGCACGACCGCGCCCGCGTGCGCGGCCGCCGCAGTCTCGGCTCGCTCGGTTCGGGCAATCACTTCCTCGAGCTGCAGGTCGTCGACAAAACGTGGGACGACGCGGCGTGCAAAGCCTATGGCGTCGAGCAGGGCCAGGTCACCGTGATGATCCACACCGGCAGCCGCGGCCTTGGCCACCAGGTCTGCGAGGACCACGTCAAGGACCTGCAAGCGGTCTCGGCGCGGCACGGCATTGAGTTGGCCGACCGGCAACTGGCCTGCGCTCCGCTGGACACGCCGGAGGCGGCGCGCTACATGGCGGCCATGGCGTCGGCGGCCAACTTCGCGTTCTGCAACCGTAGCGTCATCACGACGCACGTCCGCACTACGCTCGGTCGCCTCTTTGGCGGCGGCTCCGACGGCCCCGGCGTCGAGGTCGTCTACGACGTGTGCCACAACATCGCCAAGATGGAGGAGCACACCATCCCCGCCGGCCCCGATGCCGGGAAACGCAAGACCGTGTGCGTCCACCGCAAGGGAGCCACGCGCGCCTTTGGCCCCGGTCACCTCGACGTCCCTTCGGCCTACCGCGCCGCAGGGCAGCCGGTTATCGTTCCAGGCGACATGGGTCGCATGAGTTTCCTCCTCGCGGCGCAGAAGGGCGCCGAATTGACGTCCTTCGGCTCGTCGTGCCACGGCGCCGGTCGCCACATGAGCCGCTCTGCGGCCAAGCGGGAATGGTCGGGCACGGCCCTGCTGCGCGAACTGTGGGAGCGCGACGGCATCTACGTGCGCGCCGCGACACCGGACGTCGCGGCTGAGGAGGCACCCGGCGCTTACAAGGACGTGAGCGAAGTCGTCGACTCGGTGGAACTGGCCGGCATCGCGCGCAAGGTCGCCCGGATGCGGCCGCTTGGCGTCGTCAAGGGATAGTTCGTGACGTGAGCTCCGTGGAATCCGTGGTTCGTCGGTGAATGGTTGGTTCGGCGAACCGTTTTCCGACGCGCCCAGCGGGGTTATCCCTTCCGGCTAGACGTTTGGAGCATGGCCGCCCGACGTGCCCTTCTTGCCTTGATTGCCCTCGTCCTCCTGCTGGCCTTGCCGGTCTCCGCGCAGACGCCCGGCATCCACAACCCGGCGACGCCGTCGCCGGTGACGCTCTACATGCACATCATCGACATCCAGGACTTCCCCATCAACACGCAGAAGCCCGTCGACGGATACACGGTGAGCAATGCCATGGGCCTGATGACGTCGACGACATCCTGCCTGCCCGATGCGGGAGCCGTGGACACCAGCCAGGCATGGCACACGGCGTACGGCTACTCGAGCCCGAGCTACGTCGAGTACCAAATCCAGCAGGGCAACAAGCCACGCGTGCACGGCGAACGCGGAATCTCGTACGATGCGCATCTCGACCAGGGAACGCCGTTCACCCTCTACTGGTACATGACGACGCAGAGCGTTGCGACGTCTCCCGAGGGGGTGCCAGACCCGTCGGCCGTCCCGATCGTCTTGGCCAACGTCGTGGTGACCGCCACCATCCGCGCCGGCGACGGCATCAGCGTCAACGACCACTTGTACAACACGGGTCCCATGCTGGTGAACGGCGAGACGATCCCCGCCACGCTCGCCGGGCCAGAGGTCCTGCCTGGAACGGGGCTGGCCGAGCCGACGCACACGAAGGCGCTGGGACAACTGCCGGACGGGAAGTGGCTGTACGAGTTCGCCGTGCCCATGGCCATCGAAGCGCCCATCATTCCACGCGACACCGGTTACAACCTCCGCATCGATGTGCGCATGGACAATCCGGCCTGCACGAACGGCGTCGACGCGGCCCTCATGCCAAACCTCGTGCGCATCCACAGCGACGCCGAGCACCGCCCCCGCATGGACTTCGCCGTCACCAATCCACTCCGCATCGAGGCCCTTCACCCGCAGTTCGTCGGGGACGACCTCGTCGTGCACGTCGCCATGAACGCCGTATGGGGCAACTACGACATCGCCGAGGTCAGTACTTACACACCCGAGGTCACCGCCGACGACATGAAGCTCGACATCGCCGGCCCGACCGAGGCCAAGGGGCTCTACCTGCACAACATCGTTCAGAGCACGAATCCGCACTACATGCACCAGGATGCCGTCACCTTGTCCTTCGTGTGGCCCTACAAGGTGGACCAGGCCAGTGATGGCCCCTACACAATCAGCTTGCTGGTGCGGAACGACCAACGGACGGCCACGGCCACCGCGGAGGCCGTCTTTGAGCTGGGCCGCGACGTCGCGACCGCCTGCACCGAGAAGGGCTGCATCGAGGAAGGCCCCGGCCCGCGCGCGACCGACAATGAGGCTCCAGGGCTTGCAGCACCCTTGTTGGCCTTGGCGGCCCTTGGCTTGGCAGCCCTCGCGCGCCGTCGCACTTAACGGATTTTAACCTGGACCTGTCCCTGGGTTATATCCTGCAAGCAGCGAAAGTTCAGGAGAGCGGCCACAAGGGTTAAGGGGAATTGGCGGTCGTGCGAGACTTGAGTGCCATGAAGGCTCCAACCCTCGTTGCCATTGCCATCGCGTCCCTGTTCCTTGGTTTGGCCCCGGCTGCCCAGGCGCAGGAGATTGGCATCACGAACCCCGAGGTCTCGACGCCGACGGTGCTGTACATGCACCTCATCGACTTCCAGGACTTCCCCATCAACACGCAGAAGCCGGACGACCGCTTCACGGAGAGCACCGCCGTCGGTCTGCAGACGCACAGCCTGAACTGCCTGCCCAACCCCAACGACCTTACGGGCGGAACGGGCGGCGCACCCTTCCAGGACTACCACAAGTACTACGGCTACTCGAGCCCGAGCTACGTCGAGTACAACTTCGAGACGGACGGCAAGCCCCGCACCCACCCGGAGCGCGGCATCTCCTACGACGCCGTGATGGACCAGAACGCTCCGTTCTTCATCTACTGGTACATGTCGACGATGCCCTACGGCGCCCCCTCGACGCCCCAGGCCCAGACCGAGGTCGTCCCAGTCGTCATCCCGAACGTCGTCGTCAAGGCGACCATCCGCGCCAGCGACGCCATCAGCGTCGACGACAAGGCCTACGACCAGGGCCCTGAACTGGCCGTCGGCCAGACTGTCGCGGCGACGCTCGTCGGCGGCCCTTCCGGCGGCACCGTCGGCCCCAATACGTCCGGCGTGACTTCGCCCGATGTAACCCCGAGGGGCAAGACCGCCGACCAAGGCGACCTCTACGAGTTCAAGATCCCGATGACGATCTCGAACCCGGTCATCCCCCGCGCCACGGGCTACAACCTGCGCGTCGACATGTACACCGAGGACCCCTCGGGCAACTGCAACGAGGAGAAGAAACTCACGCCCAACGATGTCAAGGTGCACACCAGTGCCGACAACCGCCCGCGCATGGAACTCTCCATCATGGATCCCATCCGCCTCGAGTACCTGCACCCGCAGTTCGTCGGCGACGACCTCGTCATCCACACCAGCATGAACTCGGCGTGGGGCAACTACGACGTCAACGAGCAGGACTCCGACGGCATCCAAGTCAGCGTGACCGGCCCCAGCCCGGCCACCAGCCTCGCCAAGGCCGCCATCGTGCAGCGCACCCACGAGCACTACCACCACCAGGAAGCCGTGGACATCACCTACGTCTGGCCGTACAAGACGGACCGCGCCGCCAACGGCCTGTACACCGTCAGCGTGGCGTTCATGAACGACCAGCGCACGGCCACCGCCACCGGTGTTGCCCAGTTCGAGATCGGCAAGGGCACGGTCATCGGCTGCGGCGGCGTACAGGAAGCCGCTCAGAAGCTCAACAACGACTGCGGCGTCGACGTCCAGGAAGACGGCATCGAGAAGAAGGACTCCCCCGGCGTCGAACTCCTCGGCGTCGTCGGCGTCCTTGCCGCAGCCCTCTTCGTGGCCCGCCGCCGCAAGTAAGCGACTCGTTCCCCCTTCCCCTCTCCTCCCTCCTTTCTTTTGTTTCTTTGATGCGGCCAGCGGCTTTTTCCACGGGGGGGGGCGCGATGCCTGCGCATGAAGGTGGCTTGGGTCCTGTTGGCGCTGTTGGCGACGGTTCCCGCAAGCGACGCCCAAAGCGTGTCCGCCCCCGTCGGCTCCACGCCGACGACGCTCTACATGCATCTTCTCGACGTCCAGGACTTCCCGGTCAACACGCAGGAACCGGACCCTCGGTTCACGAACACCCCGGCCATCGGGTTGGCGGCAAACACGTTGACTTGCCTGCCCAACCCACCCACTGGGGGGGCACCAATCCAGGACTTCCACACCTGGCATGGCTATTCGACGCCGACCTACGTTGAGTACGACTTCACGCAAGACGGCAAGCCGCGAACCAACCCCATCCGGGGGCTTTCGTGGAATGTTTCGCTCGACGCTGCGGTTCCCCCGACCCTGCACTGGTACCTTGCCGTGCGTTCGACGCCCGACGGCGCCAACCCCGTGCCAATCCCGGTCGCCAACGTGGTTGTGGAGGCGGCCATTCGCGCGCCGGACGCCATCAGCCTTGACGACTCGGGTTACGAGACGGGTCCGGCCATCGCGGCGGGCCGTTCGGCGCCCGCCTTGCTTGCCGGCGATGCGACGCAAGGGGCCGAGCATTTCATCGCGGCAGGCACCCATGTCTACGGCTTCACAGTCCCCCTCGCATACCAAGCGGATTCCATCCCAGGAACCGTGGGATACACAATCACGATCCGGGCGTTCATTGACACTCCGGCCTGCCCGGTCGACAACGGGGGAGTCATGACCGGCGAAGTTGTGCCCTACGCCGACGCGGACCACTGGCCCCGCATCGACTTGGCGGCGCGGGATGTTCTGCGCATCGAATCGCTGGCGCCCCGATTCGACAACGGGTCCGTGCGCATCGACGCAGTGTTCAACTCGGTGTGGGGCAGCTACGACGTCGACGAAGACAATGTCACGGTGGACATCCAGGGCCCGGACGGTCCCGTCGCAGTCCAGCTCGAGACCTTTGTCCAACGGACGCACGAGTGGGCCCACTTCACGGAGCCGGTGCGCGCAACGTGGTCCCTGCCGGACGAAGGAGGCCTGCCCTCTGGACTCTATCGCGTCACGCTGACCGTCAACAACGACCAGAAGACGGCCACGGTTGCCGCCTACGCGGCCTTCCAGCTCGACCCCAATCGCGCCTATCCCGCGCAAGAAGGCGGTTTGCCTCCCGAACCTGGCATCCAGGCCATGCCGTCGGTGGCTTCCGCCTTGCTGGCCCTCGGTTTGCTGGTGGCGGTGGCCAGTCGCCGCCGTGTTGACCACGGTTAGCCGAAGCGACAAGAGTAGGGGATGGCCAGCAAACCTTAACGCCGAGGTGGCCAACTGGCCCACCATGCGAATCAAGATCGTGGCCCCTTGGGTGGTCCTTCTGTCCTGCGCCACTCTCCTGTCCGGTTGTTCGGGCGACGGGGACCAGGGCGCAGACCCAATCGCTGGGGCTGATTTCGAGGACCTTGGCTTGGAGGCCACGCCTACGACGGGCATCATCCGGGGAATCGTCGTGGACGAAGCCATCCGCCCTCTGGCCGGCGCCGACGTCGGAACCACGCTCCCGGACGGCGGCTCCCGCAACACGACCTCGGCCGCTGACGGCGCCTTCGGCTTCGACGGCCTGCCGGGAGGCACCTATTTCCTCACCATCCGCAAACCGGGCTACCTCGCGCAGCAAGCCAACACAGACGTCGTCGTGGGCGTGGCCGAACCCGCCATCGTCAAGGTCCTGCTCACCTCGGACCCGACCTCCCTGCCCTACGTCTCGGTCTTGCAGTTCGATGCCTTCATCGGCTGCTCGGTCACCTCGCCGTCCGTTTCCGTCGCATTATGCGACGTCGTCGAGCCTGTGAAAGAGGCAACGAACAACCGGTTCCTGGTCAACTACGAGGCGGACAAGCCGCCGCAATGGATCCAGAGCGAAGCCATCTGGGAATCCACGCAACCCCTCGGCAACGACCTGTCGCTGTCCTTCACGGACTTCAGCTCGGGCCCGCAGCTCGTGGTGAATTCCACGGACGGCCCCTCGCCCATCCACATCACCGTGAACGAGACGACGGCACGGCACTTCAACTACGGAATCAACAACACCCTGACCCTCCGCTTGTTCAGCACGACCGTCGAAGGCACCGACGTCGTCCCTGAGGAGATGGCCCAGGACGCGTATGCCAGCAGCGTGTACGGTCCCCTGAACTCCACGGGCGCTCCTTCGACCTACCAAGGTGTGGCAGACCAAGCCAACGAAGCCGATCCCACGGGGCTGGAGATTGTGGGGAACCCGTTTGGCGACCCGGACTGCATCAAGTACCCCGTCCTCTTCAACGCCTGCTACCGGTTCGGCGGGGCGGGAGTCGTCTTTGAACAGCGGGTGACGGTCTATACCCACATCTTCTACGGCTTCACCCCTCCCCCAGGCTGGACGTTCTCCGCAACTGGCGAGACCCCGCAACCGCCGGCGTAGGCCGGACCATTAAGGAGAATGGCCACAACCTCCATGTAGGACATCCACTGGAAATGGGAGCGATGCGTTCGCTCGCCATCCTCGCCCTCCTGGCCGGGGCCCTCCTGGCCGGTTGCTCCAGCTCGGGCAACGATTCCTCCTCCGACACGGGTCCCACGTTCGATGACCTCGGACTCGACGCCACGGCGACGACCGGCGTCATCCGCGGCATCGTGGTCGATGACGCCATCCGCCCCGTCGCGGGCGCCAGCATCGCCCTCAAGGACCAATCCGGCCGCCAGGCGACCACGACGGACGCGGGCACCTTCGGCTTCGAAGGGTTGGCCCCAGGAACCTACTTCCTCACGGTGACCAAGCCCGGCTACTTCGAGGCGCAGCAGAGCGCCGAGGTCGTGGCCGGCGTCGCCGAACCCGCCATCGTCAAGGTGCAGTTGGCCGTCGACGCGGCCAACCTCCCGTACGTCGAAGCCTACGTGTTCAGCGGTTTCATCGAGTGCATGACCCCCAACCTCGCAGCGTGCGGCTTGGTCAACGGCCTCGTGGAGATTGGCGGCGGTCCCTCCAACCTCACGGCGGACAACTCCCAAGTCGTCTACCCGTTGGCCAAGGTGCCGTCGTGGATCCAGACCGAGATGGTGTGGACCAGCACGCAGGCGCTCGGAGGCGAGATGAGCGTCATGTACTCCTGGCTGGCCGACTGCGACAACGGCGGCTTCTACTGCGACCATTCAGCCACTGGCCCCAGCCCGCTCCTGCTCACCGCGACTCCCGATGACATCGCCATGATGAGCTACGGCGAGGAGGAACCCGGCGTGTACATCCGGACCTTCACGGCCTCCGTGCCGGAAGACCCCGTGGGCTCTGCCGGCCTGACGCTTGAACAGAGCTTCGAGTACTACACGCACATCTTCTACGGATACCAACCCACCGAAGGCTGGCGCTTCAGTAGCGGCGAGCCTGTACCACAGCCGCCCCAGTAGGCGCCCAAGGGAATCCTTAAGCGCGGGCGCCGCGACCTTCCGGCAATGAGCGTGCCTGGTCGAATCTTGTCCAGCCTGGGCTTGGTCCTCGTCTTGGCGCTGGCCGGGTGCTCGGGAGGAGGCGGCGATGGAACCCCGGACGATGGGCCGAGCGCCGACGACCTCGGACTGCAAGCCACGGCGTCGACCGGCCTCATCCGTGGCGTCGTGGTCGACGACGCCATCCGCCCGCTGGCCAACGTCACGGTCACACTACAGGGCGAGACGCCCGTGTCAAAGAAAACGGGCGCCGAAGGCGCCTTCGGCTTCGACGGTCTGACGCCGGGCACGTATTTCCTCAAGGCAGTCAAGTTAGGCTACTTCGAGACGCAGCAGAGCGTTGAGGTCGTGGCCGGCGTCACCGACCCGGCCGCCGTGAAAATCCAGTTGGCGTTCAACGCCGGATACCAACCCTACGTGGAATCGAAGGTGTTCGAGGGGTTCATCGAGTGCACCACGAGCGCCCTCGTCCTGTGTGGCGCTCCCAACACGCTGGAGCCTCTCTCGTGCGAGTTCTTCCAGGTGTGCTACGGCAACCTGACGAACGACCGCTTCACCTTCACGCTGTTGTTCGGCCCCAACGTCACCATGGTGCAAAGCGAGATGGTCTGGAGCTCGACGCAGGCCGCCAGTCCGGAATTGTTCCTGTCGCAGGAAGCACTCACGGCCGACTGTCCCAACACCGACTTGAGCACGCTGCTCAACGGGACGGCGGGGGCCAGTCCCATCTACACGAGGCTGGATGAAACGGTCCTCGACAAGTACGAGATCGGCCCGACCTGCGGCGTGTACTACAGCGTCTTCTCGGGCGACACGCAAGGCACGCCCCTCGGCGTCACCGTCGAGCAGCGCTTCACGATGTACGTCCACGCCTTCTACGGCTACCTGCCGCCGGCCGACTGGCGCTTCACGACGGACGAGACGGTTCCCCAGCCGCCGCAGTAGCGCGACCGCAACCCTTTAGGGCGCTCGGCCCAGGTGCGAACCGATGCGGACCCTCCTGGTGCTGGCCGGGCTCCTGCTGGCCGTGCTGGCTGGCTGCGCCGGACGTGAACCGGATTCCGCGCCTCCCCTCGAGGCCACCGCAACGACGGGGCTCCTGCGCGGCGTCGTGGTGGACGAGGCCATCCGCCCGCTCTTGGGCGTCCGCATCACCGTGCCGCTGTCCGATGGGTCGGTCCTCAACGCCACGACGGCGGAGGACGGCGCCTTCGCCTTCGGCGACCTGCAGCCGGGCGGCTACCTGGTGCAGGCGCGCAAGTTGGGCTTCCTCGACGCGGCCCTGGCAGCCAACGTGACGGCTGGCGAGGGCGACCCCGCCGGCCTGCGCCTGCAGATGCTGGCGGACGTGCTCAACGCGCCCTTCGTCGAGGCGTTGCAGTTCAGCGGCTTCATCCAGTGCTCCTTCACCGCCTTCGTGGCGCGCGTCGCCGCCTGCAACCCCAGCGAGGCCGCGCAGCCGCTGTGCAACACACCCGTCCCCGTCTGCACGGGCCCGGTGGACAATCTCACCTCCGATCAGTTCATGGCCGT
>JBAZXE010000034.1:0-22246 GCA_041659985.1 Thermoplasmatota archaeon
CCTGGAACACACGCAGAACGCCGACGGCTCCTATTCTGTCGCAGCCCCGCCTACGGCCGTCGTCGCCGCGCCCGGTCACTACATGCTGTTCGCCATCGGCTCCGGCGAGGGCGGCCCGGTCCCGAGCGTGGCGCAGTTCCTGCACTTGGCCTGAAGCCGCTTCCTTTCCTGGAAGCAAGGGCACTCCCCTAGCCCACGCCTTTTCATGGTAAGCGGAAGTCGCCGCGCGTTGAGCTCCATCGCTGCAGCCGTCCCCGCCGCTGCGGCCACCCCAGAACCGGTCCGCGTGCTGGGCAAGCAATTGTGGAAACTCGTCCCCTGGGTCCGGCCGTACAAGGCCCGTGTTGCCATCGGGCTTGCCACCAACGCGTTTGCCCGTCTGTTCGATCTCTTGCCGATGGTCATCATCGGTGTCCTCGTGGACCGCATCCAGCGCGGCGGGCTTACGCAATTCGCCGTCGACGATTTCGTGCTCTACGGCCTGGGAATCCTCGGAACCTTCGTCGGGCTCGCCATCTTCCAATCCGCCAGCGACTATGCCTGGGACACGCTGGCGCAGAAGGTCCGCCACGACCTGCGAATGGGATTGTACGGGCACCTGCAGAAACTCGATGTCGCCTACTTCGAGGGCCGCCAGGTCGGCGACATCATGTCCGTCCTCGCGGGCGACGTCGACCAGCTGGAGAACTTCCTCGCCGACGCCACCACGTCGATGGTGCGCCTCGTCATCACCTTCGTTGGCATCTTCGGATTCCTTGTCTGGCTCGACTGGCGCCTGGCGCTCATCCTGTTCGCCCCCTTGCCCATCGGCGTCCTCGTCGTGCGGTACTTCGTCAAGAACGTGCAGCCGCAGTACCGCCGCACCCGCCAGGCCGTCGGCGAGATGAACGCACTCCTGGAGAACAACCTGCAGGGCATCGGTGTCATCCAGGCTTACACCGCCGAGGGGCATCAGATGTCGCGCATGGAGACGCGCAGCGGCGAGTACCGCGACGCCGCCGTCGCCGCTGCCACGAGCCGCGCCAAGTACATTCCCGGCGTGTACGTCATCGCCGGCCTCAGCTTCGCGCTTTTGGTCACGGTGGGCGGATGGCTGACCTTCGCCGGCCACGGCCCGACGCTCGGCGACTACGTCGTCTTCGTCCTGTTCTCGATGCGCCTCATCATGCCGCTCTTCATCCTCGGCATGCTCCTCAACCAGATCCAGCGCAGCGAGGCGTCGGCCAAGCGCGTCATGGATTTGCTCGAGACCAAGCCGACCATCCAGGACCGCCCCGGTGCGCTGGCCCTACCGTCGCCGCCGCGCGAATTGGAGTTCCGCGACGTCCACTTCGCCTACCCCAGCCGCGCCCCCGTCCTGCACGGCGTCTCGTTCAAGCTGAAGCGCGGCCAGGTCCTCGGCGTCGTCGGCCCCACCGGAGCCGGGAAATCCACCGTCCTCAAGCTCCTGCTGCGCTACTACGAGCCGACGAAGGGCGACGTCCTCATCGACGGCAAGCCATTGTGGGACCTGCGCTTGTCCGATTGGCGTTCCCATATCGGCTTCGTCAGCCAGGAGGCATTCCTCTTCTCCGGCACGGTCGCCGAGAACATCAAACTCGGAACCCCCCAAGCGACGGAGGCGCAGGTCGCTGAAGCCGCCCGCATCGCCGGCGCCGCCGAGTTCATCGACGCTTTGCCCGAAGGCTACGCGACGCTCATCGGCGAACGTGGACTGAAGCTCTCCGGCGGCCAACGCCAACGCGTGAGCCTCGCCCGCGCCGTGCTGCGCAACCCGGCCATCCTTATCCTCGACGAGGCCACGTCGGCCGTCGACACGCGCACGGAGGAGCTCATCCAGCGCAACCTACACGCGTTCCGCAAAGACCGCATCACGGTCGCCGTCGCGCACCGCCTCAGCACGGTGCGGCAGAGCGACGAGGTGATGGTCGTCGTGGACGGCGTCGTCGTCGAGCGCGGCAGCCACCCCGACCTCGTCGCCAAGGGCGGAGTGTACGCAGACCTCTGGCGCGTGCAAAGTGGAGAAGGCGACGCCCAGATTCAGGGAAAGAACGGCCACCCCGAGACCGGAAATCTTTCCTCCACCGCCCCTCAACCAATCCCCTGAATGCACTGAGCCCACTGAAACTTCGGCGTTCAGTTGGTTCAGTGAATGATCCCGGCAGTGGATGGATTGCGAAACGAGGGGGACTGCACTCGCGCGACCGGGATGCGGCGGCCCCTGCTACTTGAAGCGCGGCGCGGGTCCTGTTGCGTGCGCTCTTTCGCCATCCTGGCGTCCCTCCTCGCCTCGACGCTGCTCTTCGCGGGCTGCTTGGACTCCTCCGAACCCGACGAGGATTCAGACGACGACAGCACGACGGTCGACTATGCTTCGGACGCGCCGCCCGGATGCGACGCGACCCGACGCGCCGTCGCGCACGGCGCCAACGGAGCCGCCGCGTCGTGGACGGGCGCCTTGGGCATTCCGTGCTTAGTGACGACGGTGTGGGGCACCGGCGAGCCGAGCATCGGCTTGACCAGCGATGGCTCGCTATTCCTCTACCCGTCCTTCCAGGCGCCGGCGGAGGCCGTCGATGCGGCCGGGCAGTTCACCGGCCTCGGCATGGCGCGGTCGATGGACGAAGGGGAGAGCTTCGAGCGTAAGTTCTCCGAGGTCGCCGGCACCGCCAACTTCCATCCCTACTCGGCGGACCCGTTCATGTACGTCGACCCTTACACCGACCGCGTCTTCATGGAGGACCTGGCCATTCCTCCCTTCAACTGCGCCAACCTCTCCTACTCGGACGACAACGGCGACACCTGGACGCAGACCCTCGGCGGCTGCCTGGTGTGGGACCATGTCGGCTACGGCTCCGGCCCCTCGACGCTCAACGACCTCAACGGCTACCCGGTCGTCATCCAGCGCTGCGCCATCACGTACGTCGCCACGACGGTCGCCTCCGAGGCCAGCGGCTGCCAGAAATCCCTTGACGGCGGCGCGACTTGGCAACCTCCCGGCGACCCGGCGTTCCTCTTCGACCAGGACGGCGTTCCTTACGCTCCGAGCACCTGCAACGGCGCCGTGCACCACGTCTTCGTCGACCATCGCGGCTGGACATGGCTCGGCCGCAACTGGTGCGACCAGAAACCCTACCTCGCCTTAAGCAAGGACGAGGGCGCAACGTGGACCCGCTCGAAGATCTCGGATGGGCTTGCCGCAGGCCATGACGTCGGGGTAGGCGTCGACCCGGCCGGCAACGTCTACACGTTCTGGACGAGCGCCGAGCTCCGCCCCCTCATCGCCGTCTCCAAGGACGACGGCGCCACCTGGTCGGAACCGATGGACATCAGCGTGCCCGGATTGGAGACCTCGGGCGCCATCTCGATTGCCTCGGGCGGCGTGGGCAAGGCCGCGTTCCTGTACGCCGCGACCATCGACAGCGACCCCGGTAACGTGCACGCCGTCATCGCCAACGCGTACGGCCTCGACGGCGACTCGCCCGTCTTCCTCAGCGCCGTGCTCACGACCCCCGACGACCCGCTGCAGGCGGGAACCTGCGCCGGAGGATTCTGCGACGGCCAGGCCGACTTCCTCGACGGCTCCATCGGCCCCGACGGAACGGCTTGGGGCTCCTTCGTGCACGGCGGCAAACTGGCGGGCGGACGCCTGTGGGGCGCGCCCAGCCTGTGGGACGCGTCGGACCCGAACGGCGTGTACGGCGGATGGGGCGAAGGCTCGACGACGCCGTAGACCCGTCGCACAGCGGGGCCGACATGTTTCGCTGAGCCAGCCACAAAGGGTTTGCAGGGCCGACCATTGGGACGAGTCGCGCTGACTGCGCGATGTGGACCCGATGAAGACTCTCCTGCCCCTTGCCGCCGCGACCCTGCTGGCCCTGCTCACGCCCTCGGCTGTAGCCGAGGAGCCCCAAGGCGACCCGTGGCCGGCCGATGCGGCCGTGCCTCCCGTGTTGCCCTGCCTCAAGGCGGAGCACGGGTACTTCGAGCCGGCCACCGAGGACTATGTCCTGGGCGTGGGGTTCACTCCGTCCGCGTACTGCGAAGGACCGTACACCGAGGTCAAGGACGTCGAGGTCCTGTGCTACCAACCGGCGGACCAATGCACGGTGATCAACTACGTCTTCGACGTTGTCGTGCTGACCAACGAATTGGTGAAGGCGCTCGTCTAGAGGAGTGCATGCGACAGGACAGGGCAAGCCCTCTGGACCGCAGAGCGCCACGGTCCGCGCGCCGAGCCTGGGGGATGAATCGGAACTGAACGGCGTGTAGGGCGGATGGGGGCCGGCCGCCATCCCCGCCTAGGCAAAGGACCCCTTAACGCAGGACTTCGTACTCGCTTTGCACCATGCCGCTGCCGAACGAGCGCGTCGCCACGTGGCGGAGTTTGACGTCATTTGCCAGGCTTCCAAACAACGGGATGCCTTCGCCAATGAGGACAGGCACCCGGGTGACGACGATGCGGTCCACCAACCCGGCGCGCAGGAACTCCTGGATGGTGAGGCCGCCGTCGACGTAGAGGCGATGCGCGCCCGTGGCGGCAAGCCGGGCAACGATCTCCTCGGGCGTCCCGGACATCGCCTCGGCCAAGCCGGGCGGTGCCGCGGAGAGGTCCACCGGGCGATGGCTGAGGACCACCAAGCGCTTGGCGCCGTACGGCCACGGCTTCATGGTGCCGACGACGTCGAACGTGTTGCGCCCCATCACGATGGCATCGACGCTGGCCAGGAACGACTCGAAGCCAGTCTCCGCGCCACCGCCGTCCGAGGGCAGGAAAATCGAAAGTGCCGTCGGGCCGGGCGAGGAAACCGTCGAGGCTGGTGCCGACGAAGACGGAGACGGTCATCAAGTGCTCCGATGAAGGCTCCCGGTTTTGGCCTTTGAGTGGACGGCTCAGGGACATGCCCAATCGGGCCCCCTGGCCTAAAGGCAGACGCCACGACTTGGACAAGGAGCGTTCTCCTCTTTTTCGTCGCAAGCTCCAAGTGAACCTGCGATGGTCGCCGGGAGTTCCGCATGGCCACGCCGTTCCTCCCCCAGACGCGCGCCGGCAAGTGGTCTGGCTACTTCCTGGCCACCTTCGCCGTCCTCTATGCGATCTTCTTTGGGCTGGCGGCTTCTGGTCAAACAGGCGGCGAAAAGTTCACCGACAACCTGCTGCTGGCCATCCCAGGCCTCGGCGGTGATGTCGCCGCCGTTGTGGCCGGGCTCCTCGGGGCCTTCGCCGTCTTCCGGCGGGGAGAACGTTCGGTGACGTGTTACCTCGCCATGGGCATCGGTGCCCTCCTGTTCGTCTTCTTGGTCGGGGAGTTGCTTGTGCCCCACTGAGCAGCATCCAACCATGACCAACATTCGGTTCCTGCCCCACACCCGCCTCGGAGTGTGGTCCGGCGTCCTGTTCGTCACGTTCGTCACATTGGTCGTCGTCCGTGTCGTCCTCGACGCCGCCCAAGACGGCCCCGACCCTCGCATGGCCATCCCAAAGCTCGCGACCGGAGTCGCCTTGGTCTCCACGGGGGTCGTGGCGACTTTGGCCATCGTGCGCGCGCACGAACGCTCCGTGACGGCGTTCGCGGCACTGCTGATCGTCGCCATCGTCCTTGGCTTCGAGATTATCGAGTTGCTGTTGTCGCTCTGAGGCGTCGTATTGTCTTGGAACCGAAGGGAATGGGCCGCCGGCGATGACCGCGTCGGGGCAAACCCATATCAACTCCGCAACAGAATCGTGTTGCTCTCGCCCCGCCAATCATGGCGAGCAGGATTTTCATGACTCCCGCACCCCTTCGCCGCAAGAGACCTGGACCCGAGGAGAAGGCGGATTGCGACTGCTGCGAGGCGGATTGCGACTGCGCCGACTGCGAACGCTGCCGGGAGGAAGGGCTCCAAGTTGCGCGGGACTGGATTCCCCCGCCTGCGGAAGGCGCATCCAAAGCCAAGACCCCCAAGAAGGGCCGGTGAACCATGGCCAAGCCAACCCCCAAGCAACCCTCCAAGCACTCCCGCGTGCCCGGAAAACGACCGACCCTCCTTCTCGCCGTCGACTTCTCCAAGCCCAGCCAAGTCGCGCTCGAAGCCGCTGGCCGGTTTGCGCGCGACTTGGGAGCCGACGTCATCCTCCTCCACGCCTCCCCCCGCGCCCCGGCGCCCATGCCGTTGGCGCGCGTGAAGGACGAGAAGGTTACCGCAGGGCGCCTGGCAGCCAGCGACGCAGCGCGCCTGAGCTCCGAGTGGGCCGAGCACCTGCGCGCCGACGGCCTGCGGGTGCAGACCGAAAATCCCGTTGGCCCACCCGTCAAGGAAATCCTTGACGCCGCCAAGCGGCACGGCTGCCGCGCCATCGTGCTGGGCACAACGGGGCGCACCGGCGTCAAGGGCTGGCTCCTCGGCTCGGTCGCCCGCGAGATCGTGCGCCGCAGCAAGGTCCCGGTCCTCGTGGCGCCGACCCGCATGGGCACGGCGGAGTCGCCGTCCAAGGTCATCCTGGTCGCCGTTGACTTCTCGGCCGGCTCCGAACCCGCCTACGAAGCAGGGCTTCGACTGGCGCACGACATCAAAGCCCCCGTCCACCTGCTCCACGTCGTGAACCTCGTCCTGCCCAGCGTGCCCTTGCCCTATTCGGGAATTGAGTTCACGCCGGCCATGCTGGAGAAAGATCAGGAGGGGGCCTTCGCGGAATTGGCCGAATTGGCCTCCCGGGCGCGCAAGCTGAAGGTCGGCGTGACGCCCTCTGTGGGCGTTGGCCACCCCGCCTCGGTGATCCTGGCCGAAGCGCGGCTGATTGGAGCCTCGCTCATTGTGATCGGCACGCACGGCAAATCGGCCTCCCACCGTTTCTTCCTCGGCTCGGTGGCGGAATCCGTCGTCCAGCTGGCGGACCGCCCGGTGCTGGTCGTGCCTGACCCCAAGGGCCCCGACGCCGGCGAATGGCAGAGGTCGGCATGACCCTCAAGGACAAGGTGGCCATCGTCACCGGGGCGGGCGCCGGCATCGGAAAAGCCATTGTTCTGCACTTCGCAAAGGAGGGGGCCAAAGTCGTGGCCGCCGGCCGGAACAAAAAGGACCTGGACACCCTGGTCGCCGATCTGCAGGAATGGGGTGGGACCGTGCTGGCGGTTGAAGCCGATGTCTCGAACCCGACGGATGTCGCCCGCATTTTTGACAAGGCCATCGCCAAGTTCGGGCGCATCGACGTCCTGGTCAACAACGCGGGAATCATGGACGACTTCACGCCCGTTGCTGAGGTCACTGATGACCTGTGGCGCCGGGTCATGGGAACAAACCTTGACGGCGTCTTCTATGGCTGCCGCCTCGCCGTGAAGGCCATGCTCGGACAGGGCTCCGGCTCCATCATCAACATCGCCTCCATCGGTGGCTTGCAAGGCGGCCGTGCTGGAGCGGCCTACACGGCCAGTAAACACGCCGTCATCGGGCTCACCAAGAACATCGGCTACATGTACGCCAAGACCGGCATCCGCTGCAATGCCATCGCTCCAGGCGGCGTCGCGACCACCATCGGCCAGAAGATGAAACCCCACCCGTTCGGCTATGAACGGATGGCCGCCGGAATTGCCAACGCCGTCCGCGTCGGCACCCCCGAGGAGATTGCTGCCATGGCGGTTTTCCTGGCCAGCGACGAGTCGAGCCTGATGAACGGGGCGATTGTCACCGCCGATGCGGGTTGGACGGCTTACTAGAGCGCGAAGCCGGCTGCCAGAACTAGGCTCCTTGCGCCGTACGGAGGCAGCCTTTCCAGGTCAAACCGGGCCGGGCTCTGACCGTTCGGTTCCGGCATTTTGGACCGGATTCGAACCAGACCTGAGTGCACGCGACAGAGTTCGAACCTTACAAGGTTCGCTTAAGTCTATAATCGGGCACGTTTTGGCGGCCTTGTGCCGAGGCGGGGGGTGAAGGACTGGCTTGCTGAAATGGAGGCAATGCCCAGCGTCAAGCGCTGGTACGAGGCGCGAGCGGTGAACAGCAGGAACAGCGCCGACATCAACCTCCGCAACCTCCTGCGGAGTTTGCATGACTTCGGCGGGCTGACGCCTGCAGACCTGGTGGCCATGGAGCAAAGGAAGCTAGAGGAGACGATGCAGGACCTCGTCCAGCACTTTCTCCGCAAGAAGCTCGCAGGGTCAACCGTGTCGAAGTACGTCGACTCCATCCGATCCTACCTGCAATGGGAAGACCGCGAGCTGCGCCGAGCATTGAGCATCCCCGGCGCCGACGACAGCCCGAACGCCGAAGCCCAAGAGATTCCAGCCCCAGACGCAGCAGGCGCCCTGCTGATGGCCTGCGACCTGCGAACCGCCGTAATCGCCAGCCTAGAGATGTTCTCCGGCGTTCGCCCACAAGTCATTGGCAAGTTCGATGCCTCAGATGGGCTGATGCTCGGCGACCTCCCCGAACTAGAGATCAAAAGCGACAAAGTCAGCTTCGCAGCCATTCCAACAATCATCAGGGTCCGGAAGAACCTCAGCAAAACCCGCAAAGCCTACGTGACGTTCCTAGGCCCCGAGGGCTGCGACTACCTCCTCAACTACCTACGCAGCCGACTAGCCGCAGGCGAGACGCTCACAAACAAGTCGCCACTGGTGTCGGCACACTCCGGTACGCCGCGTTTCCTCCACCGCGGAAACATCCAGGACTGCCTCCGCATCCGCATGCGAGCCCTTGACTTCAAGGCCACATCCTACATCCTGCGATCATACTTCGGTAACCGCATGATCGTCGCGGAGACCCACGGAGTTCTATCCATTTACCGAGAGTTCTGGATGGGTCACAAAGGTGGCCTGCAAACCCGCTACGGACTACGGAAAGAACTGCCGCCCGACGTCATCGAAAACATGCGGACTTCCTATCGCAAAGCTCTACCATTCCTGGAGACGCGCCAGCAACCAGACCAAGAAGACCCCATGCGCCGACTGACCGAGTCCATCCTCAAGGCGGCAGGCTCAACGGAGGAAGACGTCCAGAAGATGGACCTTGATGGCATGGGCGAAGAGTCGCTGGTACAGCTCTTGACGGATGGACTGGCCAAGCGCGTGCAACAAACGGCCACAACTGCGCCTGCACCCAAGGGCCAGGCCAAGCAGAAGGTCGTCGGCGCCCAGGAACTGGCGAACTTCCTGGAACAAGGCTGGACATACAAGGCCACTGTTGAAGGGGGCCAAGTGATTCTGGAAGCCCCGCAGTAGACGCCAGATTCCCATGGGGCCCAGTGCAGCTTCGCCGAATCACAGGGAGCTCGGTGGTAAGGATGTCTCAGATGAATTGCGCAACTTGGAGTCGCTCGGGAAGGAGGGGATGCCAAGCATCATCTTCCGAAAGACCCAGAACAAGATTAGGACCGTGCCGAGTTGGAGCGGCTCGTCAAGGCTGCTGCGGGCAGGTTTGCGAGAATGCCTATATGACCCCATGAATGCGCGTCGAAGAGGCCCAGGCGTGCCCGATGAGGCGGCCACACTGGCACATGCAGGTTGTGGACTACGTACTTGCACAAAACCTCGTTAATGCGAGCCTCGTGAGTTCGGCTATGGAGCATCCAGCCCAGTCGTTGTTGCACCATGTTGTTTGTCGATTCGACGTTCTGGGTTGTCGTAGGGTCACTGACGACAGTGCATTTCCGTTTGAGCCCGGCGATGAGCTGGTCGTGACGGTCGATCCTAAGGGGAAGCGACTGATTTTGGAGAAGGCCTACAGCGCGACCGTGACTCACGTACGAGCGACTTCAGTCAAGTCGGCCAGGTTCTTTCCCAAGCGCTTTGCAAGATTGGCCTGAACCTTGTCCGGCAGCAATGGCCAGCTACCCATGAATCGCGCGGCCAAGAGGTCGCTTAGGAACTCAGCCACACATCCTTGGAGAAGGTTGACGTCCTGAATGATGTTTGGTTCGCTAACCAAGCCCGCCAGGTTGGGCCCGCTGCCAAGCAAGCCCACGCTTTGCGAATGGATGTGTTTCGACAGGAATCCATACGGTTGCTGAACGGTACGGGTCCGAGCTCCCTCCAGAGCCTGCCAGCGATCCGTATACATGGGGTAGTTCTTGCCCAGGAACTTTACAATCTCGTCCCGGCTCAAGAAGCCCGTTCCATCCTCGACGGCCCTGTTCCACATTAGGGGCTGGTCAAGGAAGTATAGCCAATTGTAGAGCAGCTCGATGCTCTTCCGTTGAGCCGACATTGCCGCGGAACCAAGCCCTAGCGCGGTGTATCCTGCGGCTTCAACAATTGCTGCTTGAAAACTTGCCAACAAAGGGCTACACCTTGTTCCAAAGCAGCCGTAAAGGAAAGGCAGCCACTCCTGAAGAAGAGCCGACTGCTTGATGAACTCTTCAAGCGAAGCCGCCGCCCGGGCGTCGAGTTGTTCGTCAAGGGCCTTACGGAGTTCGAGCAGAGTCGCCAGACGCCTCACCACGCGTGGACTTCAACCGCCAGGGCAAGGTAGCTCCGCTAGACATGGCTTGCGAGACGCGCGATGCGAAATGCATTACGTCGCTTGGTGGAACACCTTTCGAAACGCGCTGTAACCACCTGGGAAAACTATCCTTCGGGCCCCATGCCGGAATTTTGTCAAATCCAGCCAGCCGAAATTCGTGTCGTAGGGCAGTGACAGCTTCAAAGACGGTTAGCTTCGAGTCGGTCAGAAGGACTTGCTGCACGTAGGTAACCATGTCTTGGTGGGGGTCGCGTCCTTGGAGCGGACGGCCCACTCGCTGCTCACGGAGCCGTTCAACGGCGTGAATCAGCTCCGCCACGGCCGAATCGCTACGCAGCTTTCCTAGCGTCTCGGCAATTTGAGCGGTCGGCATCTTGCTACTGGCAAGGCTCCGAGCCAGGCGTTCCAGCTGTTTGTCTACCATCCCAACCTCTTAGCGTATTCGGTGGCCACATCCTTCAATTCATCCCGAATTGGTTGACTCCACGGGCCGCCTGCATAAGTGGCAAACCCGAGTGAATCCGAGTTTGCGTGGAGATGCTTGGATTGGAATAGCTTGGCCGCTAACAGTGCCCGGCCGTAGTCGGCATTGCCGCGGATGTCCTTCTCAATAGCGCTCATCGGAGCCGAGCGCGGCTCCCCATTCATCACAATGTCGAGATGGGGCAGAGGATGAACGTCAGGAAGCATGCCGAGAAGCTTGGTCACATGCCCTAGGCCAAGGTACGAATAGCGATCGGGCCGAACCGGCACAAGCAGACGATCAGCTGCCCGAAGTGCACAGGTCGTCAAGAAACTGCCACTTGGATTGCAGTCAAGAAAAATGGCATCATAGTGCCCTTTTGCCTCGCCGAGGAAGCGATCAAAACGGGCCTGAATCCCCCCTAGTGATTCCATCTCGCGAAGGATTCCAAATCGAACCAGACCCATGTCGCCGGCGACCAAATCATAGCAGTGTGATTTGCTCGTGTCCATCGGTGTAACAATGGCCGAGGCGCTTGGCGGCGGAATCGGAGTCTCCACGATATCGAACAGGCTAACCCGTTTGGTGGGCTGGAAGATGCCTAGCGCAGTCTTCCCAGCCTCGCGGACCTTCTCATACTCTGCCTCCTCCATCAACAATTGAGTGAGGTTGAATTGCGGATCGAGGTCTAGGACGAGCACTTTCTTCTGTTTCATCACGGCCAGTGTATGAACGAGGTGAGCGCTGACAGTCGTCTTGCCGACACCACCTTTCATGTTGAAGACGGCGACGACCGGCGGCATGGATGTGGCCTGAGACCAAGTTCCCCGCGATAAGCCTGGTTCCTGGTCGCCCAGGGGGTTCTCTCCCCTTTCAGCAGCCGATGGCCGCCGTTTCCCTGGGCCGCCACCTCTAAGTTCGTGTCAGTTCCTGACAGACTGACATGGCGGATGAAGACCCCGAACCGGTGCGCAGTGCCCTAACCGAGGCTGATGCCCGCAAGATTCGGAACTACATCCGCGTCATCTCACGGCAAGAGGAGCACAAGGAACGAAACCAGTACATCGACGTGGAGGGGAATCGGGAAGCAGCCCTGCTCAATGTTAACCAGGTAATCTATGGCCGGCGAGGCAGTGGAAAATCAGCGCTGATTGCCGAAGCGAAAAAGGGGGCTGCTGAGAAAGGCATCCTCGCGGTCGACGTGGACTGCGAGCAATACAAGGACCACTCATTTCCAAAGCTCTTGATCGAGATTCTGCTTGCAGTCCTGGAGCGCCTTGACAAGGCGCTGCCCGTCACTCGAATGATTCCCGGAACCAAGGCCCGGGCCGCGCGTACGGCAATCTCCACCGAGATGGATTCTCTGCGATCGCTGTTGTTGGCCCCTGATGACCTAGATGTAGGAGTGCAACGCCACCAGGCGACTTCATCGAACCATGGAGCTCAGGTTTCTTCGCCATCGACTGGCGGGCTCCCCGCGGCCAGCATCATGGCGTTCAAATCGGATGCCCAAACGGAGCAGCGCACGTTTACTCAACGTGAGCGCACCATCGAGACACTGCAAATCCGGCTCAAGGACTATCGTCGCGTCATTGATCAGGCGTTGTCAGCCACAGGCAAGCAAGCACTCTACATCTTCATCGATGACTTCTATCACATCAACCTGCATTGGCAAGTCCAGACCTTCGACCACCTGCACCGTCTTACAAAAGGCAGTCGCGCGAAATACAAGATTGCCACCACTCGCTTCAACACTCGCCTCTATGAGCGAGCAGACGGGGGAAACCGCGGTGTGCAAGATGACATCGACTATTCCCCACTCGAACTCGACTACACTTTAGAAAACTTCCAGAGCACCAAGAACCACCTGTTGGAAATTCTGCGCGGTGTTGTGCAAGGATCGAAGTCCACGAAACTGGATCCCCTGGAGTTTACATCGGAGGGGTCGCTCCAGCGGCTTGTTTGGGCGTCGGGGGGCGTGCCGCGCGATTTCATGCTGATTTTTGCCGAAGCCATGGACGCTGCATTGCAGAAAGGCAAACAGCAGATTACGAAATATGAGGTCTACGACGCGGCGCGGACCTTCCTCCAACGAACCAAAATGCCTGACTTGCAAAGCGATGCCAGCAGCGAAGAATACGGGCGGCTGATGAACGCGTGGAAATGGTTGCATCATGAAGTGGTCGGCAATCGGCTGCGCAACGTGTTCCTCGTCGACAAGGAAGCCTCCGCAACTCAACGAGAAGCCATGCTAATCCTTCAGAAACTGCAGGACTTCCGTTTCATCCACATTGTGATGAAGGACACTACGGCGGCCAACCGTGACCTCGCCACCCACCGGTTCCAGGCTTACGCTATTGACTTGGGAGCTTACACTAGCCGGCTGAAGGGCAAGAACATTCGCGTGCGACCTGGAAAGACTGAGGCGGACCTGGCCTTCCGGGAAATCGATATTGCTGAGGCAGAACAAGAGGAGCGCCCGGATGCTATCCGCTCCGGCGGAGTAGTCATCAATCTCGATGACTTCGCAAGGGGGATTCGCGACGGCGCCCCGGACTTGGACGATGAGGAAGGCGAAGCGCCACCTGCCGCTTTGCCTCAAGTGCCCTCCGCACAAACGCGCTTGGACGTCTAGTTGGACAGCGCCACATCGAGCGCGCTTCGGAACGTCATGTGCTTGCGATCCGCAACGCTTTGGAAAAAGGCGTCGAAGTTCTTAGGGGTCAAGAAACAGAAGTGATACGCCGTTTTCGTCTGGAGTTTGTTCAACTCGCTGACATGGGTTCGTGCTGCTTTGAGCTTACCGCGGTTCTCCGCAGAAGGTTCGTCCACCTCGCCGTCGTCCTTGATTTCGACCACTACAATACCGACGTCCGTCTTAACGAAAAAGTCCGGGTTGAACACGGCTCGCTTCGAATACTCGCCTTTCGAGTACGAGTACTCGATTTCATAGAACCCCGAATCCGTGCTCTTGACCCAACTCTGAAGGCACTTCGCCGTTTCCGGCGAAACCAGGCCCTTGATGAAGCGCCGTTCGGGTTCGCTGAGGGCGATAGCAATCGAAAGCGGGGTCTTGAAATTGAATGAGTTCGCAACCCTGGCCAGGCGCTTCGCGCCAAGCTCCTCCTCTTCTTCCAATTCGGTAAGCGTCTTGCCGAGCTCCTCGTCGGCTTCGATTGATTTCTCATCGAAGAAGACACTGGCTGTGCGGCGGAGCATCGCTACTGCGACGCTTTCGCGTTGCCGGTCTTTGGTCGAGACGGAGTCCAACGCTGCCGGCGTCACCGAATAGCGGATGCTGCGGCTTCCCGCACGGTTCAAGTTGCCAAATTTGCTCAATATCCGCTGCCGGTTTTCGCGGCTCAACTCATTCCCTTCATAGCCAATCTTGTCCAGAGATCGACGGATTAGGTTCCGGACTCGTTCCTTAGGATACGTCTTGGCATACGAAGTGTCTTCTTCCAGGTCGATTGCCTTGAACTTGTTGAAGACCTGGTTAACGGCGTCCTCGATGGGTATCATCTCAAAGGAAACCGTAGTCCGCTTCGTTCTGCGATCGCCTGTGTGGACGTCGACGTAAACGTCTTCCGTCGTCACAACGCGCTGCTGCGTTGTAAGGTCGACGACTTCCATCTCGAAATTGTACTCTTCCACTTGAGGTGTCTCGACGACCTTCTCCGTACGTTCGTACGCAATGTGGTCAATGTCGAAGTTGTAGTCGGGTTCCTTTTCGACCGGCCAGGACGCAAGTCGCCGCTCCAACTCAAGGATTTCATCGACAAGGTGCTTGATGCCGGCGCTCCACCGGTCGTGGTTGAAGACGATGACCTTGGGCTTATCTGTGGCGTACGCAGGTGGTAGCCTCAGCCCACGGCCTAGCACCTGCGCGATGAGCAGCTTCGAATTGAAGGCCCGCTCTTCGTGAGGCACAATCTGAAAGACGTTCTGCACATCCCAGCCTTCCGTCAGCATGCTCACCGAGAACAGCCACTCAATCTTGCTCTCCGAGCTGTCCGGCTCGTTGGCTCGAAGGCGGACCAGATTGGCGGCATGCTTCTTGTTCGAGGTTACTATCAAGATGCGCGCTTCGGCTGCCGCTCGCGTACATTTTTCCTGACGTATCAAGAACTTGACGAAGTCCTCGGCTACCTCTTCACACCTCTGGATATCCTTGGTGACGAAAATCGTCAACGGACGGACGGCTCGGTAGCGACGCTTGGCCTGTGCATGGTTATCGTAGATTTTCTGGAACTTCTCGTCTTGGTCACCGGTCGCCCCCTCTGCGACATACTCGATTCCTTTGACCACACCGTCATCCATTGCCTCGGTCAACGAGTACCGGGCCACCACTGATGGGAAGTAGTCGTTCCCTGAATAGCAGGTCCCCGAAAATCCGGCAACGAATCGGAATCCAAACGCCGAGTCCTGAATGAATTCCTTCCACTTCTTCAGGCTCTCATCGCGCGGATCAGGCGAGTAAACATGATGGACTTCATCGTTGAGAACAAGGGTTTCACGACCCTTCCCTACTAACGTTTCCCGGATAGAGGAACGGGCCGCCCTGTAGGTAGCGTGGATATTCTCAATGCAAATGGAACCCTCGATCACGGATTCTGTCGCGTTGATGATGTGGGGAACCAGAATCGCCGAATCAGCCGGCAGGGTTGCGGTAAGGTCGGCATCTGCGCTTAGCGCCCGGAATTTGTCGGTCAGGCCCGCTTCAATCGTGGTGGATGGGCAGAGCACCAAGACCTGCTTGGCGGCGCCAGCAGACAGCATGATGCGCGCCACGCCGTACATGACGAAGCTCTTGCCTGAGCCTGTCGCCAGATCGACGTCTGCGGCAAGTTGGTGCGGAAATGGCAACAATTCCCTAAGGCGATCGAACGCGGGATACTTGGCGCGCAAGATCGGGCTTGCACTCCAAGTAAGTCGGGCCAGGTCTTCCTGGCTCTTGACGCGACCGCCGAGGAAAAGCCGAAGGAGAGTGCGGATGGCGTCCTTCTGATATTCTCGGTTTCCGCAGAGTGCATCCAAGAATTGCTCGTACTTGCTTAGGTCCAAGACCGACGGGTCCAGCGATGTCGGGACTTGCAAGAGCAAGTCGGAGTTGCGGAACTGGGTGATTTCGTGCATCCTACTTTCTCCGGCCGGTCTTTGCATCAGCAACGACCTTCTTGGCGACAATGCCAAAGTCCGCCGCACTCTTGACTTCCTGGAACTCGTTGCCGAAGATATCGACGTAGATGATCATGAGGCGAGCGCCGACGCGATCGAGGTTTAGACTGAATTTCCATCCTGCATCGCGCAACTGCGACGCGTAGTGGACGTCATCGACCTCGAACGGCGGATTGCTTTCGTCGCCCGACTCGGGATAGTCGTAGTCGACCATCACCATCGAGAGGGTTTCCAAGTTCTGGTATTCGCGGCCTTCGCGGAGCATCGCCTCGGTCTCGAAGACCTTTAGGTGAACCGTCGCAGTCCCGTGCAGTTTCCCGCTCCGTTCCGTTGACGAGTATTCGCAAACCACTTTGGGAGGCTGCATGAAGTCGAAGCCGACCGCTTCCATGGTCCGATTTACGTCGTCGGCGCTACCGGGTTGAATGAGCTGCCTGAACTTCTCGTACCCCTCCCCAGATTCACCGCGCCTGTGCAGTTCATCAATGATGGAATACGGGATGCGCAAGATGTAGAATCGCGTGTCGCCGTAGTCCAGGTAGTCCTGAAGGAACGTGACACGCGAGGCGGGTGCAACGATGAAGAAGGACGAGCCCACTTTCTTGCCGAGTTGTTTGGCAAGGTTGGCGACGTAGGCCTCGTCGAGCCGGACTTTCTCGTAGCCAGGTTTCTGGAAGTTGAAGATCAGGCAGGAATGCGTTCCCTTCCTTCCATCGATAGCGATGCCGCTGACGGTGTGGGGCGCATCGGTAATGCCAAACAGTTGGATAGCGAACTTCCGATAGTCTTCCCACGGGAGTCGAATCATCCGCTGGAAGTCGTAGAGGCCGGCGTTGAACAGGGTCCAGGGCTTGGCCGCAACTCTTGCCTTTCCCGCGACCAGGTTCAGGAGACGCTTTTGAGTCGTGTAAATGGCGAGCTTGCCACAGTCGACGCCCACCCAGCGGCGTCCCAATTTTTCTGCAACCGCCAGGGTGGTACCCGAGCCGCAGAAACAGTCCATGACGAGGTCCCCCTCGTTGGACGAGGCTTTAATTACGCGTTCTAGCAATAGCTCGGGCTTTTCGGTTGGATAGGAGCTGCCACCCTTCATGCGGCCCAAGTTCAACCAGATGTCTTGCGCAAGCTGGCCAACCTCCTGTCGGGTATCGAGGAAGCTTACGCGACAACGCGCGGCGCCCTTCTCCGGATTGCGGAGGTATAGATCACCGTCGACCAGTTTGCGGCTCTTTACGAGTCGATCCATCTCGACAGCTGAGTCTGCTGGCCAAACGCGTTTAGGGGATGTCTTTGCGCCGCGCCAGGTAAATTGGCGCTTGGGGTTCCTTCCCTTCACGGTGCAGTCGTCGAGTTTGAACCGGCGGGCCTTACCGTCCAGAGATGGTTCCCAGTCGACGACTTCGCCCGTGTCATTTAGCATGGCAAGAGAGTATTCCTTAATGCCCTTCTCTGAGAGCTTGTCTGTGATTTCCTTGAAATTGTAGATCGGCTTCTCGCCCTTCGAGTACCAGAAAATCACGTCGTGAACGCGGCCATACCGATTGACGGCATCGTTGTGCGGGTCGTGTCGCTGCCACACGATCTCACTCTGGAAACGGTGTTCGCCGAAGAGCTCGTCCATCACGACCTTGATGTAGTGTGCCTTGCGCCAATCTAGATGGAGATAGATTGATCCGTCTGGCGCAAGAAGCTCGCGCAACAACACCAACCTCTCCCGAATGAATTCGATGAATTCTGCACCGGCAACGCGATCGCCATAGGCCCGTTCGTTGTTGTTGCCACGGAAGTCTTCCTTTGTGGCAAAGGGTGGATCAATGTAGACTAGCTTGACCTTCCCTCGAATCGTAGGATCTTGAAGCATTGCCTTCATGGCTTGCAGGTTGTCCCCATACACCAGGCGATTTCGCCAGTCAGGAAGAATCGGCTTGCCGATGCCAAACTGACGAATGGGTTGCAATGGCACGCCCAACGTGTCGGCTAGGACATCCTCTACGCGCTTCTTGCTTGCATAGACCAGTTCGTGCTCCCGGCGCGATGGCGGGAATAGTGTGTGAACTAGGGAAGCCGGCAGATCCTCGCCGGCTTGGAGGATTCGCACGACGTCGTCCGCAACGTGCTTCGGAACCGGCACAAGTACCCCTCTGCCTACGACGCTACGGCCGCTTATGAAGGCGTTCCGCGCACCAGCCGTTCAGAACTGAATGCTCCATACCGGATAAACCGCCTTCGCCCGGGCATAAACTTCTGCCAGAGTTCGCCCTTCCAAGGCCCCGGTTAGCGTGTTAACGAACGCGAACTTGAACTGAGCTCGAAGGCTCTGGGCCGAGAGAAGTTCTGCGGTCGAGAGAGTGAGAAGAAGTAGCCCGACCAATCAGCCTTCACGGTTGGTTTGCTTGTTGACTTGACCTCGTAGAAGCACAGGACCTTGACGACTCGCCGAATCGAGGCCAAGTCGTCTAGGTCTGTTCCGGGCGGAACCTTGACCACGTCAAAGGCGGCGCCGTAGATGACGCGCCCGTCCTCGGCCATTGCGACCGATAGATTGCGACGTTGGAGGGCTGTTGGCCTGGCGAAACCCTCTCCCAAGCGGACCAACCGGTCAGCGGCCTTTTCAACCGTTTGTTTGCCCGAGGGGCGTGGAGACCCCAGGACATCAAGTGGAACTTCGCCAACAGGGTCTTGGGCCATTGCCCAGGAGCGGGAGACGGCGCCTATGAGCGTACAGTTGGCCCCACGGGGGAGTTCCGCGTGAACGGGGAAACTCGGCTTTACGGTGCAGCCAACTCCAATTTCGGTGCAGCCCCCCATCTTGGTGCAAGGCCGCTTTCGGCCCGCGATTAGCCAATGACATTATGTAGCTGGGCAAGGAAGTGACAAGGAGGCCCTTATCTGGAAACCTAGTGGGGT
This sequence comes from Thermoplasmatota archaeon, assembly GCA_041659985.1. GTDB lineage: Archaea > Thermoplasmatota > E2 > JACPAO01 > JAHFTW01 > JAHFTW01. The sequence continues at coordinate 18,986 of JBAZXE010000034.1, forward strand.
TCCTTGATGGGGATTCTGGCCGGGGCGTTGCCCCGTTTGGCTCACGTTGGTAGCGTGGGCTTCCCGGCCTGTTCCCCTGGTGGTTGTCCATGAAGGTCTTCGTCCTGCTTGCAGTCCTTTGCTTAGCCATACCCGCCCAGGCCCGAAGCGGCAACGAACCATTGCCGCCCAGCCTCGTCACGGCGACGTGGACCACGGGCGGCGTCGAAGTATCGTGGCTACCGCCTATCCAAGACGACGCCGAGCATCCGGTCCTGGAGTACCGAATTGAACGCTTCGACCCTGACGCCACAATCCCGACGTGGACCCAAATCGGATCCGTCGCCGCCAACGTCACTGAATTCCTTGACGCCGCAATCACGGCGGGCCTGAATGCCACGTACCGCGTCACCTCCGTCAACAACGCCGGACCCAGTTTCCCCTCCAACCCCAGCAGCGCCATGACCCTCAACGGAGGCAGCGGCGAATCCCCCGTTGGCGAAATCAAGTTCCTGTTCCTCAACTGGTGCACCCTCATCGGACTCGGAGGCGACGTCCCCTTCTTCAGCATCAACGAGGACTGCCTGGACGGAATCGTTCCATAAGTGACTGCATGACCCGCTGGCCCCTCTTCACCGCCTTTCTCGCCCTTTCCCTACTGCCGAGTGTAGGAGCGCAGGCATCACCACAGGGCTCGTTCCATTCTGCATCCGTTGAATGGAGCGAAGCAAAATCTGAACCCTTGGGCAACCTGGTCGCCCTCCAGAATGTCTTGCCTACTGTTAACGACCTGCTGGCGCCAACGAACCAAGTCCCCGTCGAAGATTCATTCTTCACAATCCAGAGCGCGAACCTAGTTGTCAAGACCGTGGCCGCAGACCTCTATGCTGAGATTCCACCGGCCATCTTTACCGCGGTTCCACCACGAATCCAAGCCATCGAATCTCCCGCAATCCATAGAACGGAAGCGATGTACACCGACGCCGAGATTTTGGGCACTGCTAGTCGTTCTGATCGCGCACTCTACGTCCTGCCGTTGGACGACTGCCAGGCAACCGTTATTGCCGTCAAGGCTGTTGGGGAAGCCTCGACGGACGCTGGAGTGAAAGCCGCCTCGCATTTCGACAACCGCGAGGACCTCCGCAGGGATGTTTCCACAGCCATCCGAGTCAACCCGGAGGTCGGCAGCGATGTGGTCGTCACGGGTTGCTTCGTCGTTGCGTTATGGGAGTGGGATGCGACTTGGACGGCCAGCCAAGGCAGTGGTTTGCTCACGTCGGGCAAGGCCAACTCCCAAGGCACTTCCGACCCCACGGGGACAACAGGTGCCGGCGTAACCGTGAGCAATGCGCAGCAGCTTTACTTCTTTGCAAAAGAAGGAACGTTCACCATGCGCGGCAACGTTCAGCGGCCGCCTCTCGTTTTCCTCGACTCCGCTCACATTCAAGCGGCCCAATTCACGTTGCATGAGGCCAGCGGTCGCCTGCAAGGCGCCGACGGGCCCCTCGACGTGGTGAGCCAAGACGTCGTCCTGCGCGGTGAATTGGATGCCGTCTTGATGCGCGACGACGCGGACATTGCATCGCAGTTGCACGGCGCATTGGAATCCGCCGACGTCGACGGACGCCCCGTGATCCTCGCAACCACCGTTTCCCCGCCCACCGGCTCAGCACCAATGTTGTGGGGCCTCTTGGGCGCTTTCGGCCTTGTGGCCGTGCCAGCGGCCTTGGTGCCACCCCTGCGCGCCATGCGCCGGCGCCGCGTCGATGGCCTCCTCTACGTCTGCGATCGCCTGTTTGAGAAGCGCGCGTTTCCGGAGATGCGCGCCTTGGCGTCTCGCGTCCTCGACGTTGCGCCACGCCACCCAGAGGCCCACGTCAGCATGGCACGCGCGCTTGAACAACTGCGCCAATTCGACGACGCACAAGCCCATCGCACCACAGCACACACCCTGCTGCAAAAGGCGGGCAACTTGGAACGTCTGGCCGAGAACGCCTTCCAAGCCGCCGATTCTGCCGCCTCCTTCCTCTCGGAGCCCGTTGCATTGCTTTGGATGCGCCAGGCACTGCAAGCCAAGCCCGGAATGCGTGACGAAATCCTCAACGTGCCAACGCTCGCCCCCTTGCTTGGCATGTTGGAGTCGCCGCGTCCAGACGCGGGCAGCGTTCCGTTCTGGCTCCAGCCTTAGCCCGCTGCTTTCTGGGCCTGTTTGTAACTTGTCCACAACGCGTCGCCGTCGAACTCGAACCGCGATGAGCGAACATCGCTCTCGTTGTCCAGGGCGCGAAGGACCCGCAAGGCGGTCTCGACGGCGTGCGGCACAGGGCTGGCATCCACGAACGGCCCCTTAGGTTGGGCGTTCTCGTGAATCCACTCCAAGAAATCGGAGTGGAGAAAAAGGGCGAGGATGGCCCGCTCCGTGACGGGCTTGGCATCACGTGCGGGTCGGCCCCGCGGATTGGGCACCGATTGCTCCAATTCGGCGGCGTGGATGTGCCAAAAAGCTTCAAGGTCGAAGGGGGTCCGCTTGGATTTGCAGGCGGCCTGCAGGAACGCAATCTCGTCTTGCAGCCGGCCGATGCCCAACTCGGCGGCATGGCCAAACGTCGTGAAGATACGGCCGGGCCCCATGTGCTCTTCGACGTAAGCCTTGAGGCCCGGATCCAGGTAGACCTGGATTCGCAGACGGCTCGTGATGGGAGGGTCAATCTTGGTCAGAGGGGGGCCTCCCAAAACGCCTAAGTAAGCCCGTAAATATAGCTGGTCATGCAGCAATTTCCAGGGCGTGCCGAAGCAACCCCCTGGACCTGTGCTACCAGGCACCCACGAGGCACGCAACCAATTCAGCGTCGCCTTGAAAGACTCATTGGAGCCAATGCCGCGCCTCCCTCCTGGAACTCCCTGCTCTCCACGCCTTTTGCCAAGCCTCACCGAAGCGCGTGCTACCGCGAATCGGCCTCGGCTGGACCGGGGGCCGCCAAGGCGCAAGCCGCAACGGTCGGCGTGGGGGAGGGGCCCACCGGCCCGAGCGCCTGGCCCCGAATCCAGCCACCCAATCCATCCCCCGACCACCAAACCCTCGCCGCGCGCCCCTGCATTTCTACCAACGCCCTGCAAGCGCCGGTCCAGGAGTGGCTTCCATGAAGCCATCTTGCACGATGAATAGCGCGTCCCGCCCGAGCCGGCCTCCACACCGGGCAACAGGGCAACTCGAATACCGTTTGATGCCCGCCTCCGGATTGTCGTGGATTGAACTCACTCCGCGTGAAGCGGACAACGCGG
>JBAZXE010000035.1:0-16752 GCA_041659985.1 Thermoplasmatota archaeon
GGGGCTGTCGTGCAAATCGGCGCGGGCATGCAGTTCGACCCCTTCCGCCTCACCGCCGACGCCCCGGCGCCCGGCGCCGAAGGCGACTTGGTCGGCACCTTCGACAAGGCCCTGGTTCACTTGCCCGGCGAGCGCGCGGTGCTTTGGCATCAGGACAACGTGCCGCAACGCGTCGTCGGAGCCCTCACGTTGCCATGACGCGTTGGCTGGGCAAAGCGCAAGGGATTGAGCCTGCGTAGGGCTGTCGCCGCGAGGCGACAGCCCCGGGGGTCGCAGGGGGCGGAGCCCCCTGCCAGGACAACGTGCCGCAACGCGTCGTCGGCGCGCTGACGCTGGCCTGACCGAATCCTATCGGGCTGCGGGGGCAGGCGACTCGAGGAGCGACTCCGCCGCCGAGGGGGCAAGCGCGGGGGTCGCACGGGGAAGGACGAACGAGAACGTCGCGCCTTTGCCGGGGCCTTGGCTTGAGCCCGTCATGGTGCCGCCATGCTGCTCGACGATGCCGCGGCTGATGTAGAGCCCCAGGCCCGAGCCGCCGCGCGGCACCTCCAAGTTCTCGTGCAGTTGGCTGAACGGCTGGAACAGTTTGACGCCCTTTTCGGGGGCGAACCCGGAGCCGGTGTCCGTCACGGTGACCCGAACCTGGTCCTCGCCCTCCGATGCGACGTGCACCTTGACGTGCCCGTTGGCGGGCGTGAACTTCATCGCGTTGGACAGCAGGTTGTACAGCACCTGGCTGATGCGGTCCGGGTCGGCGACGATGGGCAGCTCGTGCGGCCCGCTGGTGTCCAGGAAAATGCCGCTGCGGATGGCGGGTTCCTGGAACGTCTCCACGACGTCGTGGACGAGGTGGGCCAAGTCCGTCGGGCGGACGGCCAGACGCAGGCGCCCAGACTGCAGGCGAGCGGATTCCAGCATGTCCTGCACCAGCACCTGCAGGCGCGAGATGTTGCGGTTGAGGATGTCGGCCGCCTTGCGTTCCTCGTCGCGGCCTGCGCCAGCCAAGAGGCCGCGCAGGATGTGCATCTGGATCTTGATGGGCGTGAGCGGCGTGCCCAGCTCGTGCGCCGCCGTGCGCAGGAAGTTCGTCTTGAACTCGGCCTGCTCGCGCAGCAGGCGGACCTCGCGGTCTTTCGCCTCGGCGGCGCGCTGGTCGGTGATGTCGGCCAACGCACTCACGAAGCCCGTGATCGCCCCGGAGACGGACCGGACCGGCACGGCGCGGGCGCGCGTGAAGCGGACGGCGCCGTCGGCGTGGACGAACCGAATGTCGCAGGCGAACTCCGTCCCGTCCTTGATGCACGCATCCCATTGCTGGGCCGCGGCGGCCTGGTCGTCGGGATGGACAGACCGGCGCAGGGCCTCCGTGTCGGTGTGGTCGAGGACGCCGGTGATCTGGCGCCAGCGCTGGTTGGTGTAGTCGACGACGCCGTCGGCGCGGGTGTGCACGATGCCGATGGGGCTGGCGTCGGCCAGGGCGCGGAAGCGTTCCAGGCTCTCGCGCAGGGCGGCTTCCGCCTTGCGCTGCACCGTGACGTCTTGGCAGACGCCTACAAGGTGCGTGAGCTTGCCCGTGTCGTCCAGAACGGCGTGCGCCCAGGTGTGCAGGTTGCGCCAGGAGCCGTCCGGGCGGCGGATGCGTTCGTCGTGCGAGTACGCTTTGTGGTCGCGGAACACCGCGTCCGTGGCGGCCTTGACGCGTTCAACGTCATCGGGATGGACGCGCGTCAGGTAGTCCGCGTAGGTCGGCACGTGCGTCTTGGGGTCGAGCGCATAGATGCGGTAGAGCTCGGCGGACCACTCGGCGTTCGGCTTCGTGACGTCCCAGCGCCACGACCCGACCTCGGCGATGTGCTGCGCCTCGGCGACGGCGGCCTGCGCGCGGGCGCGTTCCTGGACTTCGAGCCGCAGACGGGAGTTGACGTCCTCCAGGTCGGCGGTCCGGTCCCGGACGTGCTGCTCGAGTCCGGCCGTCGCGATGCGGCGTTCAGTGGCCAGGGCCGCCAGTCCGAAAGCCATGAGCCCGACGGCGAAGATGAATGCCTGGAGCACGAGGTAGGCGTCGGTGGGATTGGCGGCCGTGAACGGGCCTTCGCCAAGGCGCGTGACCAGCACGGCCATGGCGTCGAGGGCCACCAGCGTCAACGAGGCGGGGCCGGCCCCCAAGCGGAAGGCGGCCCACACCACCGGCGGCATGAGGAGCGTCAGGAGCGCCGGGTGGCCGGCGGGCACGCTGGGCACGAGGCCCAGCAGCATCGCGGACGACGCCACCACCAGGGTCAGGATGGCGAGGGTCTCGGCGAGCCGGGCTTTCGCGTCATGCCCGGACCACAGGGCCGGGAGCAGGAGGACAACGGGCGTGACGACAAGGGCGCCGGCCGCGTCACCCAGGTACCAGGTCCACCAGACGCTGACCAGCGCCGTCGCGTCGATGGAACCGAAGGCCAGCAAGGCCATCGCGCCCACGGTGGCCGCCAGCAGGGGGGCTGCGGCAATGGCCCCGGCAAAGCGCGCCACACCGGTGAGCGACTCGAACACCCGGAATCCGCCCGCCTGTTGCAGGAGCCACCCGCCGAGCGCCGCCGAGGCCGTGGAGCCCAAGGCAAGGACGAGCCCCAATCCCGGCGAGCCGGTGAATTGCCATTCAACCCCGAAGGCAGCAATGAAGATGGCCGGCAGAGCCCGGCGCCCCCACAAGACGACGGCTGCGATGGCCAGGCCAGCCGGCGGCCAGATGGGGCTGGCCACCCCGCCGGGGAGGGCAAACAGGAGCCCCAGCTTGGCGAGCCCGTAGTAGGCCAGCACCAGCAGCGTCAACCGCACCACGGTTCCCCCCGGGGTCCAGTCCGCACGGCGGCGGTCCTCCTGCGTCATTGCCCCCCTTCGTCGCCTTCTCCTCCATAAGGCGGGAGGTTCAAGTTCATATAGCGGCCCTTGGCGGCCGCGACTTGGTTCCTTTCGCCGCGATTGATTTGGAGTACCAGGGCCGGACGAACCGTTCAAGACCCGGAGCCCGCGTGCGATGTCCCATGCTGTTCGATTTGACCGAGGACCAACGCGCCATCCGCGACATGGTGCGCGAGTTCGCGGCCAAAGAAATCCAGCCGGTGGCGGCTAAGCATGACCGCGAACACTCGTTCCCGATGGCCACGACGCGGCGCATGGGCGAATTGGGTTTGTTGGGCGTCACGGTGCCGCAGGAATACGGCGGTCCCGGCGCGGATTACGTTTCCTTCGCCTTGGTGGCCGAGGAGCTGGCCCGCGCCGACGCGAGCCACTCCGTCATCTTCGGCGCCAACGCCAGCCTGTCGGTCGGCCCCATCATGGCGTTCGGCACTGACGCACAGAAGCAGACGTGGCTGCCGGGTCTGGCCTCCGGCAAGCTGCTGGGCTGCTATGCCCTGACCGAACCCGAGGCCGGTTCGGATGCCGGTTCCTTGCGCACCACGGCCCGGCGCGAGGGCGACCACTACGTCATCGATGGCGCGAAGCAGTTCATCACCAACGGCGGTGTCGCGGATGTCTGCATCGTCTTTGCCCGCACCGAGCCCAAGTCGACCGACGCCCGCGGCGTGTCGGCCTTCATCGTCGACACCAAGTCCAAGGGCTTCAAGGTGGGGCGCAACGAGGAGAAGCTCGGGCTCAACGCCAGCTACACCAACCAGCTCTTCTTCGAGGGGCTGTCGGTGCCCGCCGAGAACCGCCTGGGCAAGGAAGGCGAGGGATTCAAGGTCGCGATGGCGACGTTGGACACGGGGCGCATCATGTGCGCCGCCGGCAGCACGGGCATCGCCCGCGCCGCCTTCGAGGACTCCCTCGCGTACGCCAAGGAACGCAAGCAGTTCGGCAAGCCCATCGCGACGAACCAGGCCATCCAGTGGAAGCTCGCCGACATGGACGTCGCCATCGAGGCCGGCCGCAACCTGTACCTCAAGGCCGCCTGGCTCAAGGACCAGAAGCAGCCCTTCACGCACGCCGCCAGCCGCGCCAAGGTGTTCTGCAGCGAGATGGCGATGAAGGCAACCATCGACGGCGTGCAGATCCACGGCGGCAACGGCTACACCAAGGACTACAACGTCGAGCGCTACATGCGCGACATCAAGATCTTCGAGATCTTCGAGGGCACCAACGAGATCCAGCGCATGGTCATCGCCCGGCACATTTTGGGGCAGTAGGTAGCCAGAGGTAGCCGGAGGCGGGTCCCTAGGCCTTGGTCGCCCTCGTCATCAGGTAGTCCTGGTGGAGGATGTTGTCACGGAAGTAGGGGGCCGCCGTTGCTTCAACCTCGGCGCGGAACGTCGCAAGCTTGGCGGGATCGCCCTGCAATGTCTGCACGATGCGGATGAACGGCCCCGCCGTCTCCTCCATGAGCGTGCGGTAGTGCGCTAGGCTGAGGGCCGGGAACAGCATGGTGCCGCGGTCGAAGGCTAGGTCGCGCACGGCGTCGCCTAGGCGCTCGCGGATGAACAGCGGGTCGCCCCACGCCCACGGCGGCGTGATGCCAGGAGGCGGCGGCAGGTAGCGCCCCGTGAGCCTGAACTGGCTGCCGAGGGCCAGCTCCGGGGGCCACGTGGAGAACGCGATGCGCCCGCCAGGACGCAGAACACGCAGCATTTCGCGGGTGGTCACGTCAGCGCGGGGCGCGAAGATGTGGCCGTACTGGCTGATGACGGCGTCGAACTCGCCGTCCTTGAACGGCATCGCCTCGGCATCGCCCTCGCGCCAATCGATGTCTCCCAGGCCCGCGATTGTGCCGTTCGTCCGGGCGCGTTCTAGAAGCTCCGGTGTCAGGTCGAGCCCGGTGACCCGGGCCCCGGCGCGGCGCGCCGTGATGGCGGCCACGCCGGTGCCGCACCCGACGTCGAGGACCTTGTCGCCGGGCTTGATGCCAGCGAAGGAGACGAGACGAGCGGCGGGAGGGGTCGTCGTGGCCTCGAGAGCGGCAAAGCGCGACCACGAGGCACGCTGCTTGGCCTTGAAGTCGGCGAACGGGTCGGCATTGCTCAGGACGGGTTGCACGCTCATGGGAGAACCGGCCGGGGCATCCCCAAGGACCACGATAAAGGCACCACCTGAACGGGGCAAACGCCTGGGCCGGTCTGGTCAACCTCTAAGCGGCCCCCGGCTTGGCGCAGTCATGCGCGAAGAACGCCCCGACGCCGGCGTCCCCCTCCTCGAAGAAACCCGCGACGGACGCACGCAGGCCGTCCACACCGGTCACGCTGTCCTCCTGGACGCCGACGGTTCCATCAATCACCAATGGGGCCACGGTGACGAGGGCGCCTACTGGCGCAGCGCTGCCAAACCCTTGCAGGCCCTCCCCTTCGTCGAGACGGGCGCCTTCGATGCCCTAGGCCTTGATTCCGGTGCCCTGGCCATCGCCTGCTCGTCGCACAACGGCGAGCCCGTCCACGTCGAAGCGGCGCGGTGTTTGCTGTCGGCTGCTGGATTGAAGGAATCCGACCTCGGCTGCGGCGCGCACGAACCCATGGGCGGCGTGGCACTCGGCGGGCCGAGGCCGTTGGGCGGGTGGTCCGCCATTCACAACAACTGCTCGGGCAAGCACGCCGCGATGCTGGCCACTGCGAAGCACAACGGCTGGCCGACGAAGGGTTACCTCGACCCCGAGCATCCCCTCCAGCTCTCCATCCGCCGGATTGTCGGCGAAGCGACGGGCGAACCGGTCGTGTGGGGCACGGACGGCTGCAGCGCGCCCTGTTTCTGGTCCACCATCAAAGGGATGGCCCGTGCGTTCCAATGGTTGCACCAACGGCCGGCCGGCCGCCGCATCTTCGACGCCATGGCGGCCCATCCGCACTCCATCGCCGGGACGGGCATGTGGGACACCGCGTTCCTCGCGGCGGGCCAGGGGCGCTGGGTCGGCAAGGTCGGTGCCGCCGGCCTCTACGTCGCCCTGAATCGCGAAACTGGCGAAGCGTTCGCCTGCAAGTTGGCCTCGGGGGCGCGCGATGCGCGCGACCAGGCCGCCGCGCATCTGGCCCGCGATTCAGGCTGGCTCGACGCCGAAGCCGAGGCGGCTCTTGCGTCGTTTCTTTCCCCGCCCATCACGACGTGGAACGGCAAGGTCGTCGGAACGACCCGAAGCCTTGTGTGAGTCGGCCCTTCGGATTCAGCCGCGAAACCCGGTTGGACCCTCTTAGAACGCCGTCTGCCGGATTCGAACCAGCGACCGTCGGATTAACAGTCCGATGCGCTACCAGCTGCGCCAAGACGGCACGGTCTAATCGCGGCGAGATGGGGTGGGGATATGACCGATTCGGTCCCGACACAAGTGGGTTCTGGGTTCGGATGCCTTCGACGGCAGCACCGGTTGCCCGACACCATCAAGAAACCCTTATCGACGTGGGCCAGGTCGCTTGCGTGATGGCGGGTGGCGTGAGCGGCCGGACGTTCGTGTTGGCCTTGCTGGGCGGCGGGCTCGCGGCTGCCCTGCTACGGTTCCCGTTCGGGACGGCCGTGGACGGCATTTGGTTCCTCGGCGCGGCGGCGGTCGGCCTCTTTGCCGTCGGCCTTCCCCTCGTCCTTGCCGAAGGCGCGCTGGGCCAGTTCCGCCGCCGCAACGCCGTCGACGCCTTCGGGCCCGGCGCATGGCGTGGTCTGGGCTTTGGCGTCGCTCTCGCGGCCCTCGTCCTGGCCGCGGTCGTGGCGGTGCTGGCCGGTTGGTCGGCGCGCTACATCGTCCTCTCGTTCTCGGAGTCCTGGTACGACGATCCGAGCCGCCATTTCCGTCTCCTCTCGGCGGGCCCCGACGCCATGGTGGGCACGTTGGGGGTCCTCGCCGTGGCGACCGCCCTTGCCTGGCGCACCACCCGCACGGGCCTGCAATCCATCGTCACCTTCGCCTCCGTGGTCGGACTCCTGTTGGTCGGTGGCCTTGCCCTGTGGTCCAACACCCTGGACGGCGCCGCCGCCGGCCGCACCGCTTTGTTCGCGCTTGATGTCGATGCCTTCGACTGGTCGCTCGGCTCGGCTGGACTTCTGGCGGGACTCCTGCCAGCTTTGTTGGCGACCGGTGTGACGGCCACCCTGGCAGGCCGCCTGGACGACCGCACCATGCCGCGCGAGGCCACCTTGGTCGCTATGTTTGCGGCCCTGGCCGTCGCCGCCGTCACGCTCTTCGTCGCCACCCTGGCCTCATCCGAAGGCGAGCCTTTGGCTGCCGGCGACGGCCTCGACGCCTTCACGCAGGTTCCTGCCCTGTTCGCCTCCGTCGGCGGCTGGGAAGGCGGCATGCTCACCGGCCTGTTCTTCGGCGCGTTGCTCCTCTTCTCGCTCGTGGCCCTCGTGGTCCTGCTCGACGTCCCCGCCCTGTGGCTGAGCGAGCGCTTCGAGTCCTGGACCCAAGGACGCTCCTTCGTCGCGGCGGGCCTGCTGGCGCTGCTGGCGGCCATCCCGCTCTCATTCGGGTCGGACCTCGTCCTGCACACGGGCCAGTTCCTCGCGTGGGTCTTCACGCCGCTGGCCGCCATGCTGGTCTCGGTCCACGTCGGCTGGGCCCGTCCGGAGGTCCTCGATGGCTTCCGCGTCGGCGAGGCAAAGCACCCGTTGGGCGACCTGCTGCGTCCCCTGCTGCGCTACGTCCATCCGCCCGTTCTGGCCCTGCTTCTCATCGTGGGGACCCTGGGCTTCCTGCGCGCGGTCGGTTGGGCCGACGGTTCGGGTGGCTTATGGGCCTTCGCGCCTTGAGCACCACGCGGGGATAGCCAAGCGGCCAACGGCCCCCGACTTAAGATCGGGCACTTCGTGTTTCGTCGGTTCGAATCCGACTCCCCGCACTCGCTGCGCTCGTGCAGAATCGGATTTGGGCTCGGGTCTGCGCCCTCGCCGGCGCGGACCTGAAGGTCCGCTGCCCGAATCCGACTCCCCGCACTCGCATCGAAGACCCCAACGGCGAGCGAAGCAAGCCCCGTTGCCGGTCTTCGATGCAGCGAGGCCGAAGGCCGAGCGGACCCGAGGAACGCAGAGCGAATGCGAGGCGCTTCCGAGGGGTTCTGGGCGTTGGAGCAGAGCGCGAGCGAGTCGGATCCAATGCAGCGAGGAGCGCAGCGACAAGCGGACCCGAGGGGCGGCTCGCGAAGCGCCGTTCCCGAGGGGCACTGGTGCCGCGAAGTGATCCGCTGGTTTCCTGATTCGTCGGATCGGAAGTGCGCAACAATCCAGCAAACCCTTAGGCCATCGCCTCTCTGCCTTGGCCGTTGCCCGGCCTCTGGTCCAGTCTCCACCGCTTCAAGTCGGACTGGCGCCTGCTGGCCCCACTCCTGGCCCTGAACCTGGCCGGCCTGGTGTTCGGTTACTACTACTATGCCGAGGTCGGGCAATTCGACTTCGGGCACTTGACGTGTGGCCCCGATGCCAATGAATTCTGCCAACCGGTGTGGACGTGGCCGCTGGTTGCCGACTCGCCCAACGCGGTGCTGCTGTTCTTCGTCGCGGCGCTGGCCTACCGGCTCACGGGCTGGCGCAACAAGTGGCTCGACGCCTTCGCCTTCACCTTGAACGTCTACGTTGGCTGCTGGACGACGTTCCTGTTCCTCGCCTACCCGGACCGCATGGGGACGTTCGACTACGCCTCCATCGCGGAACGCGGCAACGCGAACCCCATCCTGTTCCTTGCGCACATGGGGATGCCGCTGCAGGCGCTCGTCCTGGTGCAGGACATGCGCAAAGACCCCTGGTCCATCCTGCCCTTGCTGGCGGTTCCGGCCGCCTTGGCCGCCTACATCGCCGTCGATTACTGGGGCCCGATGCTCCACCCCGCGCCCTTCCTCCACCCAGACGACGCAATCCTCCACGCGGGCTCGCCGTGGTTGATGGTAGGCGCCGCGCTGGCGTGGCTGCTCGTCGTCCGGCTCCGCCCACGACCGAACAGGGATTCCGGGGAAACTGGGGAACCAATTTCCCTGCAATCCCCGTAATCCCTGGTTGGGCCGTCGTCGTCAGAGCCCGTGCTGAGCCAGGAACGCCGCGGCCGTGAGCGCTGGCTCGCGGCTCGCCACCACGGTCGCCTCTTCGGGCAGGAGCTGCCGGTAGGGCGACTGCATGTAACGCTCGTCGAGCAGCACGACGACGCACTTGTCCGTGGAGGAGCGGATGCCGCGCCCCATCGCCTGCAGCACCTTGCTCATGGCGGGATACGTGTATCCGTAGGCGCGGCCCTTGCCGGGATGACGCGATTCGAGATAGGCGATGCCCGCCTCCACTTCCAGATCCGGCGGCGCCAGCGGGAGGCCGATGATGATGACGGCCGACAGCAGGTTGTCCTTGAAGTCCACGCCTTCCGAGAAAGAGCCGCCGAGGACGCCGAGGAGGACAGCGCCGCCGCGTTTGCGCGCCCCTTCCAGCGTGTCAAGAACGCGGTCGCGGTCGGCCTTGAGCCAGCCTGGCTCCTCGACGATGACCTCGCGGGCGTGGCTGCGGTCGTCCTCGACGAGGACTGAGTCGAGGGAGGCGCGCACATCGCGCAGGATGGCGTAGCTCGGCGCGAAGACGGCGACGTTGCCCTTGGCGGAGCGGCACACGTCGCGGATGCAGTCCGCCATGCGCGTCCACATCTCCGGACCGCGGCCGGAATATCGGGTCGTATAGCCCTGGCCGACGACCAGCAGACGGTGCTCGGGCGGGAAGGGACTTGGGTACGACCGGACCGCAGTCCTCGCCGCATCCAGGCCCAGGAGGTCACGCACCATCTCCGGCGGCCGCAGCGTGCCGGACATGAGGATGGCGCTGTGCACACGCTGGAACACGGTGCGCGCAGGCAACGCCGGGTCCAGAAGCCGGACGTGCAAGGTCACGGAGCCAGGGTCCCATTCTAGGTAACGCAGGCCCCCGGTGCGGAAGCGGCCCCAGTCCTCCAGCGCCTCCATCAGCTCCTCGGCGTGGACTGCGGTGTCGGTGCCCTTGCGGATGAGCTTGGATAATTCCTGCAACTCCTCGACGGCGTCGGCCAGCGTGCGGTGCGTGCTGAGGAATCCCTTGTTGCGGGCGGCCTCGAATGCAGCGGGAAGCTCCTCGATGTCGAGGGTTGCCAGCAGCCGCTTCTCGCTGCCCATGCGGTCTTCCTTGGCGCGGCCGTCGGCCTGCGCCTTGTCCGCCATCGCCTGCAAGGCCTGGCGGAGGGCCACGAGGTCGGCCTCGACGCCTTTGGCGCGTTGGCCACGCGCCTCGCCGTCGACCTGGTCCAAGAGGTAAGGCGTGACGCGGTGCGAGTGGCTGCCGCGGATGCGGTCGGGCAGGTTGTGCGCCTCGTCGACGATGACGATGCATTCCGCCAAGGTCAGGCCCAGGCGTTCGAGGCTTTGCTCGCGCAGGTCGGAGAAGAGGTGGTTGTAGTCGGCGACGACGACTTGGGCGCCCTTGGCGGCCTCGAGGGCGACCATGTGGGGGCAGAGGTGTGCGGCCTTGCTGACCGCCATGAGTTCCTCGACGTGCAGGACGCCGCCGCGCACCTTGGACAAAGTGTCGGGATCGACTTCGCCGAGGTACTGGCACGACTTCGTGCGGGTCTCCTGGGCGCAGAAATCACCGAAGCGCGCCGCGTGCATGTCCGACGCCTCCGGGCGCAGGCACATGTCGCGCTTGGAGACGAGGTCGACGAGGGTGAAGCGCACACCGCGGCGGTCGGCCACGATGCGCAGCGTCTCGACGGCGATGCGGTGCTGGCTCTGCCGGCTGGTCAGAAACAGCACGGTCTTCTTCTGCTCCAGCGCGGCCTGCAAGGCGGGCGCGAGGGCCGCGGCGGTCTTGCCGATGCCGGTGGGCGCCTGTGCGACGAGGTGCTTGCCGCCCTGCACGGCCATCGTCACGTCGCGCGTGAAGCGCTTCTGGCCGTCGCGGATCTCGTCGTACGGGAAGAGCGCCAGCTGCGGATGCGGAGCCGCCCCGGCGTTCGCGGGTCGCCATTTCGGCGCGACGGGTTGCAGGGTCGGTTCGACGCCGCCCGTGGCCGCCGTCGGCTGCAGCGTGCCCAGACCCTGCTGGCCTTGCGCGAGGTGGATGCGCTTGCCGCCCGACAGGATGGTGCGCGCCCGGCCTTGCTGCGTGCAGCGGATGCAGACGAGGGCTCCGCCCTGGGGCCGAAGAAGGCCGCGGCAGGTCGGGCAGAAGCTCGCCACGCCGTTGCCACGCCGGCCTCAGATAAGAAGCGGCGGGAGCGAGGCGAACCTACGGGAGTCGCGTTCCGAGCAGAGTGCCGCCGACTTGGACGCCGACCGCGGCGCGGGCGCGCATGTAGCTGTCGAACTTGCCGTCCGGCCCGTTGCAGGGAGCCGAGTGGTACGGCATGTCGTCGTTGCAGTTGTCCACGTAGGCGACCCAGACCTGGCCGGTGAGCGGGTTCACGTCGATGTCAAGGAAGTCGTACATGCCGCCGCCGTTGACCTGGCAGCGCCCGGCGCAGGAACCGCGCATCACCGGGTCGCTAGCGGGGTGCGCCGTCACCGTGGCGAAGACCGGGTCCTCGGCCAAGGAGTCGAGGCTCATGCCGACGTAGGTGCTCCACGTGGCGTTCTCGCGTTCGGACGGGTACTTCAGCGGGCACGGAGTGTCGGGGCAGTCTTCGCGCTCGTCGAGGTGGCGGCCGACGGGCGTCGTGGAGCCGACGTAGAGGAAGGCGATGTGGCCGTCCTCGCCTGCCACGATGCTGGGGAACTTCGCCGTCGTGACCCCGGGGGCGGTGACGTTGATGGGGTCGGACCAGGTCCGGCCGTCGTCGCGGCTGATGGCGAGGCGGGGCAGCGTCTCCCCGTCGAGGTAGAAGTAGTACACGTTGCCCGCCTTGTCGGTGGAGACGATGGCCTCGTGGCCGTCGATGCCGTATTCGGAGCTGAGGCGCACGACTTCCCAGGTCAGGCCGTTGTCGGCGCTGCGCGCCACGGTCGGGATGCCGCACTGGCCTTTGGGCAGGAACACGGTGCCGGTCGCCTCGGAGGCGTGGCCGTGGCCATGCAGGCCGCCGCACAGGCCGTCGATGGGCTGTCCGTCGGTGCTGGCCTCGTAGCCGGGGAAGGCGGACGTCGGCACGCTCCACGTGTATCCGCCGTCGATGCTGTGCGTGCACGACGAGGAGGCAATCTGGTTGACGCAGAAGTAGAGGATGCGGCCGGGGTACAGAAGCGGGTTGGCGACCAGCGTCGTCGCGGGGCCGGCAAAGAGCGTCTGGTGGTCATCGACGGGAAGGCCGCAGCATCCCGGCTGGCTCGTCCAGGTCTTTGCGCCGTCGTCGGACCAGCTGAGGAAGCCGCCCACGGCGAGGTTGAGGTCGATGTTGAAGAGGCGGCCCGTGACGGGGTCCGCGTAGACGTACGGGTCCAGGCTCGTCGGCGCCGCGCGGGCACGCGGGTCGAGGTTCCCCAAGGTCGGCGTGGCATCCGTCCAGTTGCGGCCTTCATCCTCGCTGCGCATGACGCGCGTCGTGGCCAGGCTGGTGGCCACCGCGTCCAGGTCGAAGGCAATGGACGGGTAAATCGCGACACCGTCGCGGTCGATGGCGATGGTGGGCTCGCCGCCGCCGCGCTCGGCGACGTAGCGCTCGGCAAAGACCGGCAGGTCGCCCCCGTACAGGGAGGCGGCCACGATGCGGCCATCGCTGCGGTGGACGACGGGTGATAGTCCGGCCGGCAGGCCCTGGTCGTTGGTCTGGTTCCCGTCGTCGTTGCTGGAGCATCCAGCGAGGACAGTGAGCGCCAAGACGGTCGCTACTAGGAGGGAGCGCATGGCGTCGGCGACTTTGGCACTCGTTATGGAGTTTGTCTCGTCCGACCTCCGTTCGACTCCCCGGGCGAGGCTCAACCTTGTTCCGCCGTCGGCGTCGTGTGGCGTCCGCTTCGTCTGGGGTTTGACTTTCACGCCAATGCAAAGGGGCGGCGCGGAGCGCCGCCCGGCGCGTTCCGCGCGCCGATTCTCGTCTTCATGCTCGGCGACGCGGCGGGAGTCGCCGTCGGAAAACGCAGGAGGGCCGCGAAGCAGGAACGGCGTTGCGTCGTGCGAACCACCTTGCTTCGCAAGAGGGAAGCCTGGCTAGATGACGTGACTGACTCACCGGCTGGTTTCGCGGGCGTCCTGGCTCTCGCGCATCCGCTGCGCGACGAGTTTCAGGACCTGCTCCTTGCTGCCCTTCTTCGCGACGAGGACGCGGCCGACTTTCTCGTACGGAATCGACGGGTGGGTAGCCTTCTCCTCGATTTGCGGGTCGAGGCCGAGCTTGCGCGCGGCATTCTCGATCCACGGCGCGTCGGGAGAACGCACCGCGACGGAGTCGGGGACGCGGCGGCCTTCAGCGCGGCTGCGTTCGCGATCGAAGTAGGCGGGCCACAGGACGAACTTGTCCAGGCCCTTCGAGACCATGGGGTCTGCTCCAGATTTACTGGACCAGGATGCCGGAGAGGCTGCCGGACTGGCCGGGGCGCGAGGTGACCTTGACCTTGCCCTTGTCCGTGTCGACGACCGCGCCCTTGGTCAGGATGTTGCGGCGGACGTAGTGGATGTTGGCCGGGTTCTCGGTTACCGTCTTGATGGTGGCCTTCGAGGTCTTGCCCGTCTTGGCGTCCGTCACGTTGATGGAGTCGGTGGCCAGGAGTTTGACCTTCTGCGAGGCGCCGCGGGCGCGGATGAGCTTCTGCGAGTGCTCGCCGAGCTTGGTCTCGGCGTCCTCGGGGGCGACCTCGAAGCGGAGCTTCTTGCGGGCGCGGATGAGGCGGCCGCCGGTGGACTTGCGCGTGGAGAGGCCTTGCCAGAGGGACATCAGGGCACCTTTGATTGGAACGGCCGACAGGGAAGGGGTATTTAGACGTTGATGGCCCGCCACGCGTCCGTTCCCGGGGGAAGGGCGCGATTGGCTGCGGGGTCCACCCCGGCGGCTGGGGGCGGAGGCGTCGGAGGCCGGCGTCGCAGGTCATGACGCAAACGGCGCAGTGAGCGCACAAGATCCGGGTCAACGAGCCAGAGCACGAGCCCGTAGGCCCCCATTGCCAGCAGGCTTGCCACGGCAAGGAGCCCCCATCCGCCGTTCGGCCAGGCTGCTTGCACGATAACCAGAAGCGCCAGGGCTTCGAGCCATGCGAGGATGGGTGCCGAGACGCGACGGCCCACGTCGAGGGCGGGCAAGCCAATCATTCGCGCGGCGAACAGGCTGTAGGGCACTCCAACAAGGACGCTCACCGCAGCGTACGCCATGGCCAACCCGATGAGCCCGCCGCGCAGGCCGACGAAAAAAGCCAACACCAAGAGCGCCGCGTAGAGGAGGCTGGTCCACAGCAGGCGACGGGTGCGACCCTGCGACGTGTAGAGCCAGGCCGCCGTCGTCCCGGCGATGGGGACGATGGCCACGACGGCGAAGAGCTGAACGAGCGGGACGGCGCCGGTCCATTGCCGCCCATACACCAGCGGGATGAACGTCGGGGCAAGGGCCGCCATCGCCGCCAGCGGCAGGAGCATGACAGCAAGGATGTGGCGCAGGCTGGCTAGGTAAACGGCGCGGACCTGTCCCAGGTCGTGCTGGATGCGCGCCAGTTCTGGGAACAAGATGCTGCCAAGGATGGCCTGGACGAGTTGGCCCGGTCCCCGCGCAACTGAGTACGCCAGGGCATACGTGCCAAGCGCCGTGGCGCCGAGGAGACGGCCGACAAGGAGGCTGTCGACGTTGTTCGAAAGCCAGGTCACAGCGGTCCAGCCCGCCAGAGGCAGGCCGAACGCGAGAAGCCCCAGGAGTGCCGTGCGGTCGAATTGCCAGCGCGGGCGCCACGACACCGCCGTCCAGAGGAAGGCCACCGAAGCAGCCCCCGCCGTCACGCGTTGCAGGATGAGGGCCATCCAGCCGGCTCCGCCCCAGGCAAAGCCGAGGGCGACCGCGCAACCGACCAAGGTTGCCGCTGCGTCGCGCAACGCACGGCGCCGGTAGTCGCGCTTGCGTTCAAGCAGGGCGTCATGGACGGCCGTGAGTGTGTCAAAAAAGAAGGTCGGAGCGAGCCACCACAAGGCCAGTTTCAGGCGCGGCTCGCCGAACCAGTCGGCCATGACCGGCGCCGTTGCCGCGATGGCAGCGGCAAGGAGGGCCCCGATGGCCGCGTTGGTCCAAAACGTGGTGGAAAGTTTCGCTTCGCTCAGGTTTGGGTCGCGCACAAGGGCCGTGGCCAGGCCAAGATTGTGCAGCAGGGCGAGAACGGCAATGGCCAGCGAAGCGAGCGCGAAGACGCCGAAGTCGCGCGGCAAGAGCAGCCGGGCGACGAGGACGCCGACGATGAAGAGAACCGTTTGGCGCAGCCCGTAGGAAAGGCTGCTCCAGGCCAGACCGCGCACCGCACTGGAGCGCACGTCCGACACTTCGGCACGAAGGCGCTGAGGCTACAAGGATTGAGGCGCGGGGTGCCGCCCCAGCAGGCCGCCGTCTACTTGGTCCGGATGGGTTCCTTGAGGCCGGCCAGCCGGAGGATTGAATCGTGGTCGGCGGAGCCGGACAGGGCGTCGACGGCGTTGTTGGCGCTCAGGCTGAAGGCGGAGCGCTCCAGCGTGACGGTGATGGTCTCGTTGGCCTCGAGGTTGATGGCCGAAGGCAGGACCAGGCTGAACACGAGTTCGCGAACCCCGGCCGCGATGGGCCCCGCGGGGTCGTTGAGGCACAGGTCGATCTCGTCGTTGTCGGCGCCGATGGCGACGGTCAAGGCCCACGTGCACTGAGCGTCGAGCGGGGTCCCAGGCGACTCGTACAGGGTCTCCTTGATGTTGATCCAGATTCGGATTTCCCCGGCGGTCACATTGGTGGGGTGCTCGACCACGTGGCGCCATTCGGCACCGAGGTCCTCTTGGCCCTGGCCACCGCCGTCCCCCCCGCCGAAGCGGTCCGGGGAGACGGGTGTGGCGACTTCGGAGCTGCCCGCAGGCAGGGCCGCCGCCATGTCGGGGGCCGCCAGGAAATGCATGGTGTCGGAGGTGGGAAGGGGAGGCGGAGGCGGGGCCGTGCTCGTGCTGCTGGTCGAGGTCGGGGCCGGCGTCCCCGCATCGGGCTCGCCGCCGGAACAGCCGGCCAGGGCAAGGGCGAGAAGGGCGAGGGCAGCAAACAGGCGCATGACGCGCACGCAGGGCCTCGGTAGAAAAACCCTGAGATGGCGCAATGGCGCTCCCCGCGCGCACCGGGTGGCTACGATGCGTCGAGGTACGCGGCGACAAGCTTCGCTTCGGCGCGGCGCAGGCGGTAGCTCGCGGCGCTCGGGCTCACGCCGACATGGTGTGCGACCTCACGGATGCCGACCCGGCCGGGCACCTCGAAGTAACCGAGTTCGCGGGCCGCGCGCAGAGTCTCCTCCTCCTGCGGGTTGAGCCGGGAGAAGGCAGCTTCGCGCGGCGGCCCCGAGTAGAGGAGCTCGAAGCGCAACTCGCCGCTGGAGCGCTTGATCTCGCGCAGGAACTCCTGCAGGGCCGCGCCGCCGCGCGCCAAGACCCGAATGGTGAGCGCTCCGCCTTGCGCCCGATCGGTGATCACGGTGTCGCGACCGAGGAGCTTGAAGGCCAGCCGCGTGTGGCTGAGGCCCTTCACGAGTTCCGGCCGATACTTGTACCACAGGATGAGCCGTCGAGCGGTGGCACCAAGGATCTCCTTCTCGACCAGGAACGCAGGATGGTAGGCTTCGAAGGCGACCTTGACGGCGCCGATTTCGTCGGGCTTGCCGTGCACGCTCAAGGTGCGCCAGACATCCCCTTCGTCGTCAAGGTGGGTGACCGTCGTCTCGATGACGAAGGGGA
>JBAZXE010000035.1:16762-22172 GCA_041659985.1 Thermoplasmatota archaeon
CGGCGCCCGGAGCGACCTCGGAAAGCAGGAGGCTCAGCTGGACAGCCTTGGCCTTGAGCGGGAGCGTCAGGCGATAGACGACTTCCCGCAGGTCCGCCTTCTTCGGCACGCCCGCGGCAAGGAGTCGGGACTTCATGGCCCTTCTGGAGTCTTGCACATGTGCGAAGCCAACCCCAAATAGCCGACGAGGCTCGTGGACTCGGGGAACGTCCTTGGTCACCGCCCACGTCATCGTCCATCTCAAGCCTGGCATCTCCGACCCCGAGGGGCAGAACACCGTCAAGGCGCTGCACCTGTTGGGCTTTGACGGCGTCGTCGGCGTGCACACCACCAAGACGTGGGACATCGAGCTCAAGACCAAGGACAAGGCCAAGGCGAAGGCCGACGTCGAGAAGATGTGCAAGCGCCTGCTGACCAACCCGGTCATCCACGACTTCACCATCCGCATCGGGGAGTAGGCGGCACCAGGAGCGACTGAGATGCACTCCGCTTCCATGCGCCGAACCAAGAACCCCAAGGTCGTCGGCCGCGCCTCGCGCGACCACCAGGCTGGCCTGAAACGCGCCGTCCTCAAGGGCAAGGACCGCTTGCCGGGGCAGCGCGCCGGAGTGCGCAAGCCCTCCCGGACGACCCCGAAAGCCCCGACTACGAAAGCAGGGATTACGGGGAATTCGGGGAAGCCAAGCAAGTCGTCCCCGAGCTCCCCGAAATCCCGGATTGGGTCGTCGTCGTCCGGAGGCGGCGCGCCCTCGTGGGAATCCCACGTCCACAAGCGCAACACGAAATTCCCGCTTAAGGAGTTCAATCTCGCCGCGATGTCGGATGACGAGCTCGTCGCCTGCTCCAAGGCGTTGGGCATCCGCCTCAGCCTTTCCGAGATGAAGGACGCCCGCAAGTACTTCGAGTCCAAGGGCCGCAACCCGACCGACGTCGAGATGGAAGCGCTTGGCCAAGCGTGGTCCGAGCACTGCTGCTACAAGTCCAGCAAGCCCGTCCTGAAGCGCCACGTCTACGGCATCGCCGAGGACAAGATCATCTGCCGTGAGGACGCCGGCGTCCTGCCCTTCGACGGCGAGTGGTGCTACGTTCCCAAGCTGGAGTCGCACAACCACCCGTCCGCCATCGAACCCTACGGCGGCGCGGCCACCGGCATCGGCGGCGTCATCCGCGACGTCCTGTGCATGGGCGCCCAACCAGTCGCCCTGCTCGACCCCCTCTTCTTCGGTCCCTTGGACACGAAGGTCGAGGACCTGGCGCCGGGCGTCAAGCACCCGAGCTTCCTGCTGTCCGGAGTCATCTCTGGCATCCGCGACTACGGCAACCGCGTCGGCATCCCCACCGTCGCCGGCGGCATCACGTTCCACCCCGGCTACACGGGCAACTGCCTCGTCAACGTCGGTTGCGTCGGCATCCTCCACACCTCGAATCTCACCCATAGCCGAGCTGGAAACATTGGCGACGTCTTCGTGTATCTCGGCAACCCGACGGGCCGCGACGGCATCCACGGCGTCGCCTTCGCCAGCGAAGAACTCAGCGAAGCCTCCGAGGAAGCCTCACGTTCCGCGGTGCAGGTCGGCGACGCCATCCTCAAGGAGCCGCTCATCCACGTCACGCTTGAGGTCATCCGCGACGGCCTCGTCACCGGCTGCAAGGACTTCGGCGGCGGCGGACTTTCGTGCGTCGCCGGCGAGTTGGCCTACGACGCCGGCTTCGGCTGCGAAATTCAGCTCGACAAGGTCCCCACCAAGGTCCCCGGCATGGCGCCGTGGGAAATCTGGGTCTCCGAGTCGCAGGAGCGCATGATGGTCACGGCCCGCCCTGAGCAGGCCAAGCGCATCCTCGAGATTGCCAAGAAATGGGACGTCCCCGCTGCCATCGTCGGGAAGGTCATCAAGGAGCCGGTGAACCGCGTGCTGTACCACGGCACGAAGGTCCTGGAGTTCGACCTCAAGTTCAGCACCGGCGGCCCCGTCTACGACCGCCCGATGGCGAAGAAGACCGTCAAGCGCGACGACTGGTTGCAGTTCCCGCAGGCCAAGAAGCTCGGCGAGACCCTGCTGTGGATGCTGGCCCACCCGAACGTCATGTCGAAGGAGTGGGTTGTGCGCCAATACGACCACGAAGTGCGCGCCAACACCGTGCTCAAGCCGTTCCAGGGCGTCATGGGCCACGAAGGTCCCGGCGATGCTGCGGTGCTCAAGCCCGTCAAGGACTCCAACAAAGGCCTCGCTCTCTGCTCGGGCGTCAACCCGAACTACACGCTCCGCGACCCGTACTGGGGCGCTGCCTCCGCCATCGACGAGTCGGTGCGCAACCTCGCCGCCGTCGGCGCGCGCATCAGCTCCATCCTGGACAACCTGAATTTCGGCAACCCGGAGAAACCGGAGCGAATGTGGGAGCTGGAGCAGTCCGCCAAGGGTCTCGGCGATATGTGCCGCGCCCTCGACATCCCGTTCGCCTCCGGCAACGTCAGCCTCTACAACGAGGGTCCGACGGGACCCATCCCGCCGACGCCGACCGTCATGGGTTGCGGCATCCTCAGCCACTACAAGCACGCCACCACCATGGACCTCAAGCAAGTGGGCAACGCCGTCTACATCGTCGGCCGCACCGGCCGTGACCTGGGCGGAAGCCTCTACCTCGAATCCATGGGCAAGGCCACGGGCGAGCGCGTCCCGCAGACCGACGCCAAAACCCTGCAGGGCCTGGCCGGCGCCTTGGTCACCGCCATCGAGAAGGGCTTCGTCCGCGCCGCGCACGACTGCTCCGAGGGCGGCCTCGCCGTCACGCTCGCGGAGATGGCCTTCGCAGGCAAGCTCGGCGCCGCCGTTGACGTCTCCTTGCTTCCGCTCGCGGACGGCAAAGAGTCGCAAGACCTGCGCGACGACCTGCGCCTCTTCGCGGAGAGCAACACCCGCTGGCTCGCCGAGGTCCCGAAGGGCCGCGAGCGCGACTTCGAGTTCGTCTTCAGCCAGGCCGGCTTCGCCGGCGTCGCCGTCAAGATCGGCTCCGTCACCGGCGACGGCCGCGTCGTGGCGACCTCCGGCAAGGACAAACTCCTCGACGTGTCCGCCGAGGCCTGCCGCAAGGCGTGGTCGGAAGCCATGCCCAAACTGATGGGGGTTTCTGCATGATGACGATGACGGCCCACCGAACCGCGGAACTCGCGGAACCAATCGTCGTTTCCGCGGTTTCCGCGAGATCTGCGGTTTCGTCGTTGGAGGGATTCGCATGAAGAAGCAGGACATCAAGTGGGCCGTTTTGCGCATCGAGGGCACCAACTCCGAGGACGAGTCGGCGCAGTGCATGCGCGACGTCGGCGTCCAAGCGGAAATTGTCCACCTCAAGCAACTCACCGGCGACGACGTCACCAAGGCCGAGCGGCGCAAGCTCTCCGACTACGACGGACTGTGGATTGCCGGCGGCTTCTCGGCGGGCGACTACATCCGCGCGGGGGCCATCTTGGCGGCCCGCATGAAGAGCCGACTCGCGCCTGAGCTGAAGCAGTTCATCAACGCCGGCAAGCCGATGCTGGGCATCTGCAACGGCTTCCAGATCATGGTTGAACTCGGCGTCCTGCCCAACATGGACAAGGGCGTCGCGATGACGGACGTGCCGACCTCGGTGCTACACCTCAACGATTCCGGCCACTACGAGTGCCGACCGAGTCTGCTGCGGCACGTCAACGCCGGCACGTGCAAGTTCACCAGCCGAATCCCGACAGGCGAAGTGCGCACGGTCATCACCAGCCACGCCGAGGGCAAATTCATGCTCCCGTCGCCGAAGGACTACAAGCGCTTGGCCGACCAGGACCAGATTGTGTTCCAATACACCGACCCGGAGGGCTCGCTTACGCCGAAGTACCCCTGGCTGCCCAACGGCGCGCCGCACGCCATCGCCGGCGTCTGCAACCCCGAGGGCACCGTCTTCGGCATGATGCCGCACCCGGAGCGCGTCTTCTGGCGCCGCGGCCACCCCGACTGGACCCGCACCGGCCTCGACGCTGGCCGCGGCTTCGACGTGGGTGACGGCCGCGCGGTGTTCGAAAGCATCGTCGACTACCAAGTCAAGCACCTCTGATTCGCCGGATTCATCATGGATTGGCCGGATTTTGAAACGCTCGCATGACGACTCAATCCGGCAAATCCCGCGAGGAATCCGTCCAATCCGTGCGGCTTTACTTCACGTACCCGCAGCCGGCGGCCTACTTCGCCTGGCATCTGTTGACGCGTCGCGCGGATGCATTTCCAGGCTTGAACGTGCGTTGGACGCCGGTGCTCTACCGGCGCCTCATGGCCCTGCAAGGCGCAGATGCGGGAGGTTCGCCGCCGCTGGCGCTGAAGTACATGTACGCCGACGCGGCGCGTTGGGCGGGCGCGCACGGCATCCCATTTGCAGCCCCGCACCGCCGCGAGCCCACGGATCAGACGGCGCACAAGGTGCACCTCTTGGCGCAGGACGCGGGAGGAACATGGGAGGCGCGCTGGATGGAGGCGATGCACCTCGCCGTGCGCCGAGACGGAATGGACCCGACAGACGCGGCGGCCGTGCAGGCCCTCGCCAATTCCGTCGGCGTCCCACGGCTGGGCCGATTGGCCGATCCCGGCCTCGACGAACGGCTCGAGGCCAACACGCAACAAGCGCTTCGGGACGAAGCATGCGACGTGCCGTTTCTGCGCGTCGGCGAAGAATCGTTCCGGGGCATCGATGGTTTGGAGTGGATGTCGGGGCGCCTGACGGGGCTCGCCGTGCCGCCGCGTCTTTGATGGCCTGCCGCCCAAGCATCCGAGAAGGTCTAAGCCAGCGACGCCCTGTGCCGGCCCATGCAGAACTCCGTCCCTCTCGCGGCGTTGCTGCTTGGCGTGTTGCTCGCCGGCTGCACGTTCGACACGCATCGGCCAACCACCGTCACGCCGACGCCGGAGCCCACGCCCGAACCGGAAGGGGACAGCGGCGTCATGGACGTCACCATTGAGTCCGACGGTTCGGCCGTGGTGGAAATCCCGTTCTCACACCTTGACTCCTGCCGGTCGGCTGAGGACTGGATGGCGGGTCAGGCCAGCGTCGAAGGGGCGGTGCCTGACCTGCGCAACGCCACAGGCAACCGCACGGGCCGCGTCCTCGTCTTGGCGACACGGGCCGAGCGCGCCGAGTGGTCCGTCCAGATTCCTTTGGGCCCGGCATGCCAGACCTTCCGGTACGACCCTTGGAGCATCGACCCTGACCGGGACGACGGCACCGTGGAAGTCCGCGTCACGCAAGGCGATGTGTCGCTCGTGACGGTCCTCGTGCGCCGCTTCCGCGACGGGGCCGGCGAAGCTACTCTCTACGAAGGCCAGCCAACGGACAATGCCTGGACGGCCTTGCCGCAGAAGGCCGTCGTGCCCATCTAACCCCCCCCCCCCCCCCC
>JBAZXE010000036.1:0-21978 GCA_041659985.1 Thermoplasmatota archaeon
TAAACAAGGAACCCACGGACCGCCCGGAACAACGACAAGTTTCCGTTTCCGTGAATTCCGTGGTTTCCTTGTTTGGGAGTCGTCGTCGGAGGCGGGTTCAAGTCGCGGAGCCGGAACGTCGTCGGGCCGCCGACCCGCTCCAACCAGCTTAACAAAGCCCCGCGCGTCGGACGGACAGAATGATGCCCGCCGCGGACCTCCGGCGCCTCGTCGAGCGCCACTTCCGCGTCTATGACGCCAGCGATGAGTCGGCTCGCGGCGAAGTCGTGGCGCGGCTCTACTGCATCCTCGTCAAGCCCGAGGAGTTCGACGCCAAGTTCGCAGCCTTCCGTGAGGAGCTGAAGGCCGCCGACGCCGAAGCCATCCCGTTCGTGCGCCGCGAAGGCGGCGAGGACATCCTTTTCGTGGCCGCGCGGCCGCCCGTCGCCCCGCGCAAGCTCACCCTCCACGCCGTCCTGTTCCTGCTTACG
Organism: Thermoplasmatota archaeon; assembly: GCA_041659985.1. Taxonomy (GTDB): domain Archaea; phylum Thermoplasmatota; class E2; order JACPAO01; family JAHFTW01; genus JAHFTW01. The sequence continues at coordinate 471 of JBAZXE010000036.1, forward strand.
GTGGCCACCACGGTGACGGCCGGCGCCATCTACTGGCACGGCTACCACGACGCCGACAAGGCATGGGACTGGTCCGTGATGTGGAGCCCGACCCACCTGGCCTGGGGCTTCCTCACCTTCGCATTGCCGCTCTTGCTCATCCTGGGCGTCCATGAGACGGCCCACTTCGTCGCCGCGCGGCGCCACGGCCTGCGCGCCACGTTGCCGTTCTTCCTGCCGGTGCCGCCGATGCTGATGCCCATCGGCACTCTTGGCGCGTTCATCTCCCTCAAGGACCCGCTTCCGGACCGCAAGGCGCTCTTCGACGTGGGAGCCTCCGGCCCCATCGCCGGGTTCCTCATCGCCCTTCCCGTCATCATCTTCGGCGCCTGGCTCACCGGCCTGGTGGCCGAACCCCTGCCCGACATTGGGCGCCCCGAGCTTACGGCGGACGTGCCGTTCACCCTCGTCCACCCTGAGTCCGGCACGGCTGTCCTGCACCTCCTCGACGCCAATGGTACCGTGAGTTTCGTCGTCGCGGCCCCGCCTGACGTGGAAGGCAAGTGGGCCTACACGGCGAAGGCGGACCTGCTGCAATCCGACGGCTCCCACCGCACCCAGGAAATCGACGGCACGCTCCAGGCCGGGGGGCAGGAACGGCGGACTCTGGCGATGCCCAACGGGACGCAGGAGGCGTCAATCACGTTCACCTGGGAGGACGGGCTCATCCGCTTCGGCGACCCCCTCCTCGTTGTCGCCCTCGACACGGTCTTCGACAACGACGACTTCCTCACCCACCCGACGTTCTTCGCCGGCTGGGTCGGCCTCCTCATCACCGGCGTCAATCTTCTACCCGCCAGCCAGCTCGACGGCGGCCACGTCGCACGCGCCGTGCTTGGCGACAAGATGCGGTGGGCAGCCTACGTCGCCGTGGCGGGTCTCGTCTACCTGGCGCTGCGCTTCCAGTCGTGGATGCTCATGGCCGTGTTCATCCTCCTCATGGGCGTGCAGCACCCGCCGCCGCTCAACGACCGCACCGGCCTTGACCTCAAGCGCAAGATCCTCGCCGGCGTCGTCCTCTTGGTCTTCGCTCTGACGTTCATTCCTCGGCCGATTGTCGGATAGGCTTCGGCGCGTGGCGGCGACTGGTCGGCAGGGACGTTGTCGAAGAGGGGCCGCTCGCCGCGAACCAGGAGAGCCCTCCGAACGCCGCACCAAGGCCCAAGGCCAACAGCACGAAACTCTCGCCCGTGACGGCCAGACGTGAGAGCCCAGCACCCGTTGCAAAAACAAGGCCAGCCGCGATGCGGTGCAGAAGCATGGCCTCACGTCGTTCCCTGCCGTATAAGACCAACTTGGGGCAGCCTTCGAACTGAGCAGGGACAAAGCGGTTCGGCGGCACAGTGGCGGCGCAAGCGCTGCTTTCAACCGGGCGAGCCTGGCCGGCTTCGTGCCCAACGGTCACCTCGACTTGCCGCGCATCAAGGCCGTCGTGTTTGACATGGACGACACGCTGCTGAACTGGCGTCAAGCCGAGCAGGCTGCCATCGCGCGCCTGGCGTCCCTCCACTTCGCCGTGCACGGAGTCGCCCCCGACCGGGTGCGCGAGGTGTACAACGCCGTCATGGCGGAGAACTTCGCGGCCTGGAAGACCAAGCGCGAATGGATGTACATCGACGTGCGCCTGCGCATCCTCAACGAGCGGCTCGCAACGCACGACCGCCTCAAGGTCGAGGACCTGGTGGCGACGTTCTCGCGCGAGGCGACGACGAAACTGGAATTCCTCGAAGGCGCCGAGGCGGCCCTGCGCGGCGTGCGTGCCTCGGGGCGCAAGAGCGCCATCCTGACCAACGGCCGCAGCGAGGTGCAGCGCCCGAAGATCTACGCATTCGGACTGCACACCGAAGTCGACTTCGTCGGCATCACGGGGGAGCTCGGCGTGTGGAAACCTGACGCGATGGCCTTCCGCCTCGTCCTCGATTCCCTGGGCGTCCAGCCGACCGATGCGCTCATGGTCGGCGACAACGAGGACTTCGACATCACGCCCGCCAAGGCGCTGGGCATGCAGACCTGCTGGGTCGACCCGGAGGGACGAACCCATGCGGACGCGGACCTCGTCGTGCGGACGCCCGGCGAATTGGCGTCGTTGTTCCAATCCACGGGCTCCCGGCCGACGGACTGAACCGCGGATTGCGCGGAGCCCCGCGGAATCGGGACCCTCTCGAACCGGGCAACCAAACGTGATTCGGCCGACATATGGGGGGGTCCCCCGCAGCGGACCCCGATGTGGGGTTCTAGGGAGCGCAGCCCCTAGCGCGAAAAGGCTCAAGCGTCAGGCGTCAGTCCAGACACCATGCAAACGTACCCCGTGCGCCCCGGGCACGCCGCCAAGACCGACCTCAAGATGCTCTTCGAGGCCGCCTTCGACTCTTGCACCGAGAAGGCCGGCTGGCTCACCGGCAAGTTCGGCACCCTGCTGGACATCAAGGTGAAGTACGAGGGCAAGAAGGAGTTCGTCGTCGACACCGTCACCGACAAGACCGTCGCCGTGCGCATGGCCAAGGGCGACGACTCCGCGATGGCGCTGGCCAAGGACACGCAGAGCCGCTGGAACGACTTCCTCGAGGGCGCCACCGGCTACGACGCCAAGCAGCGCAGCAAGAAGATCCAGGAAGCCGCCAAGAAGGACGCCGCGGCCAAGCTGCCCAAGGGCGCCGCCTAGGGAAAACGCCAAAGAGCCAGCCCGCAACGGGGAGATGCCATGCCCGTCCTTGGCATCGAGGGAACCGCCCACACGCTGGGCGTCGGCCTCGTCGATGAGGACGGCAAGGGCCGCGCCCGGATCCTTGCCAACGAGCGCGCCATGCTGCGACCCCTCTCCGGCGGCATCATCCCGCGCGAGGCCGCCCACCACCATGCCGAGGTCGGGCCGCGCCTCCTTCAGGCCGCCTTGGAAAAAGCGAACCTGTCCCCTGGCGAGATTGACGGCGTGGCGTTCAGCCAAGGTCCTGGTCTTGCCCCTTGCCTGCGCGTGGCGGCCACGATGGCGCGAGCCCTTGCTCTTCGCACCGGCAAGCCGCTCATCGGCGTCAACCACTGCGTGGCGCACTTGGAGATTGGTCGAGGCCTGACCGACGCTCAGGACCCAATGCTCCTCTACGCCTCGGGCGGCAACACCCAGGTCCTCGCCTTCGTCCGCGGCCGCTACCGAGTCTTCGGGGAGACGCTCGACGTCGGCCTCGGCAACGCCCTCGACAAGTTCGGTCGCGACAACGACATCCCCTTCCCCGGCGGACCGGAGGTCGAGCGTTTGGCGGCCGCGGCTCACAAGGGCCCTCTTCATTCGTTGCCCTACACGGTCAAAGGCATGGACATGAGCTTCGCCGGCCTCGCCACCGCCGCCCAGCGCCTCGTTGTGCAAGGAACGCCGCTGGCCGAGGCCTGCCACGCCTTCCAGGAGCACGCCTTCGCAGCCCTCGTCGAGGTCTCCGAGCGTGCGCTGGCGCACACGGGAAAAACCGAACTGGTTCTCGGCGGCGGCGTCGCGTGCAATGCGCGCTTGCAGGCGATGGCCCGCTCGATGTGCGAGGAGCGCGGCGCGGCCTATTTCTGCCCGCCGCGCGACGTGCTGGTCGACAACGGCGCCATGATTGCCTGGCTCGGCCTGCGCAAGCTCTCCGTGGGCGACACCATCCCCGTCGAATCCAGTGGCGTCCTGCCGCACCAGCGCACCGACCAGGTTGAGGTGACCTGGCGATGACTTCCGCCGACGACCGAACAGGGATTACGGGAATCCCGGGGAAGCCCGCAACCTCATCCCCGGGTTCCCTGAAGTCCCTGTTTGGGGAGCGCGGAGCCGAGGCCGTCATTGAATCAGCGGTGTACCTTGAACGGCGGGTCCTTGCCAAGCGGCGCGCGCCCAAGGCGTATCGCCATCCCGTCCTCGACGCGGCCTTACGCGACGGCCGCACGCGCGACGAAGGCAACCTCCTCGTCGCGGCGCGCGCGGCCGGGGTTTCCGTCCCGGTCGTCTATGACACGGACCGCGCCGCTGGAACCCTCCTGCTGGAACCCATTGCTGGCCGGACGCTGCGCGAGCAGTTGGAACTCGACGGCGCCGCCTTTGCGGCCGCCCGCCTGCAACGGCTGGGCGAACTCGTGCGCCGCCTGCACGACCATGGACTCACGCACGGCGACCCGACGACCAGCAACGTCCTCGTCCCCGACCCCACCGACGCCGCGCGCCTCGTCGTCATCGATTTCGGCCTTGGCGCCTTCACCGAGGACGCGGAAGACCGCGCCGTCGACCTGCACCTGCTGGAGGAAGCCTTGGAGGCCACCGACGCGCGCGCCGGCGCCTTGTTCGAGGCCTTCCTGTTCGGTTACGGCTCCGGGGGGCGCGCCGAGGCGGCCCTGCGACGGCTTGAAGCCATCCGCGAACGTGGGAGGTACCGTTGAGTCGCGGCCGCGCGGGAACCAATTCCAAGGCGACGTCTGCCAGGCGCCAGGCGGCCGGTAGGGCCGCGCCGACGCGCACGAGCGCCAAGCCTGGGCGGGGCCTGCCCAAGCGCCTCACCTTCGTGACGGGGAATCCCGGCAAGGCCCGCGAGTTGGCCGCGCAGCTCAAACCCCTCGGAATCGCGGTCGTCCAGGACAAGCGAGGGTACCCGGAGATCCAGGCCGATACCCTCGCCGAGGTCGCCGAAGCCGGAGCCCGCCATTTATTAGGCGGCGGCCTGAAACCGCCGTTCCTCCTCGAGGACTCAGGACTCTTCGTCGCCGCCTTGCGCGGCTTTCCCGGTGTCTACTCCCGCCACACCCTGGAAACGGTGGGTTGTGCGGGGCTGCTCAAACTGATGGCGGACGTGGAGATCGAGATGCGCTCGGCGGCGTTCCAGGCGCATCTCCTCTACGTCGACCCCGCGGGTCGGCTGCACGGCTTTGCCGGGGCTTGCCCAGGGCGGATCGCCGACCGCGCATCAGGGGCCGGAGGGTTCGGGTTCGACCCCATTTTCGTCCCCCGCGGCCATGACCAGACGTTCGCGGAGATGGACCCCGCCGAAAAGGCCGCCTTGGGCCACCGCGGGCAGGCCGTTCGGGCCTTCTTGGCGTTCCTGGGAAAAAGCACAAAAGCATAAAGCGGGGCCAGGTTGGGACAAGCGATAGCGATGGCGCGGTCCTCAGCCAAGCGTGTAGTCGGCACCCTGCTTTTCGTCATCGCGGTCGTGGTCACTCTCGGGTTCCTCTTCGTGCTCTACGCGCAAGCGGCCAACGACGACTCCGTCCCCCTGACCGACGAGGTCCCCGCCACCGCCTTGGTGGCCGCGATTGTCCTCGGCGTCATCGTCTTCGTCCTCCTGCTGATGCTGCTCATCCGCCGCTGGGACGCCCGCGCTGAGCGCGCCGAATCCGGGGAAGTCTTCTTCGTCCCCGATGAAGCCCGCCCGTCGGCGCCCTCCGCCACCACGACCTTCGAGCTCCTCGGCGATGTCGTCGTCTACGACCTGGCCAAGGTGCCGCTCGCCCAGCGCGCATGGGCCGGCGCCGAGAAAGACGGGGCCCAGCACCCCTACTACTACCCCAGCAGCGTCGCGGCTGGCGTCTACGTCAACGACTACGTCGACCTTGGCCGCGGCAAGACCCTCAAGCTGCGCACCCTCATGGCCGGCCCCGACGGGCCGTTCGCCGACACGTCCCAACCGCGCTCGCGCATCCGGTCCGAGCCCGCCGGCCGCACCGCCGCCAAGTCCCTCGTCTCCGCCGGCACCGGCCGCCAGAAACTGGTGCTGCAGGAAGCCGCCGTCGCGGCGCCCGAGCCAGCCAGCCAGGACGTCTACTACGTCTACCCCGGTGACACCCACGACATCGAGGACATCGAGGGCATCGGCAAAGTCTATGGCGACAAGCTGCGCGCCCTCGGAGTCCAGACAACCGCCCGCCTGGCCTACGAAGACGTCGCTTCCCTTGCCGAGCGCATGCAGCTGCCCCGCCGCACCGTCGAGCAGTGGAAGCAGATGGCCGAGCTCATCAAAGTCAACGGCATCGGCCCGCAGTACGCCGAGGCGCTGGTGCGCGCCGGCATCGCCGGCATCGCCGAGCTCAAGCGCCGCAGCGCCACCAAGATTGCCGACCAGGTCAACGCCTACCTGGACACCCTCGACACCAACGTCCTGGGCACGAAGATCACGGCCAAGCGCGTCGAGGGCTGGCAGGACAACGCGACCCCGATGAAGCGCATCCGGCTGCAGGTCCCAGCGCAGTAACCAGTTCCCGGGCTATGCAACTCCTGTCGAGTTGTTTCTGTCGGCTTGCCTTAACAGCCAGCCACTTTGAGGAACGCCTGAGAGCATGCGCCCGACCCCCGCGCGGAAGAAAGAACCGAAGGCCAAGCCTGGCAAGCCCAGCGCTGAAGACCTCAGCATCATCACCTGCGACCTCGAGGGCCGCCTGGAGACCTTCGGCCCGGGCGCCGAGCGCCTCTTCGGCTACAAGGCGGACGAGGTCGTCGGCAAGAAGCGCGTGTCCCTCTTCAGCCCCGGCGAAGTCGTCCTCGGCCACGTGCCGACCTGGTTGAAGAAGGCCCGCGAGGACGGCGCCTTCGAGACCGACACCGTCTTCGTGCGCAAGGACGGGTCGCGCTTCGCCGCCCACATCCGCATCACGCCGACCTTCCATGGCGGCAAGTCCAGCGGCCAACAGATTGGCTACTGCGGCATGACCCGCGCCATCGACGCCGACCCCGACGCCATCATGCCGCGCACCTCGGCGGCGACGCGCATCTTCAAGGGCGTCGTCATCGGCCGCCTGCCCTTCCTCACCGCGAGCCTCATCCCGGCCCTGCTGGCGGCTGCATGGGTGACCGCCGGTCCGGCTGCCCCGGCCGCGTTCCCCTGGGGACTCTTCGGCCTCGTCATGCTCGGCGCCGCTCTGCTGCACCTGGCCGCCAACACGTTCAACGACTACTTCGATTGGACTTCCGGCACGGACGAAGGCAACAACGACTACTTCCTGCCCTTCTCGGGCGGCAGCCGCTCCATCGAGCTCGGCCTCATCACGCCGCGCCGCCTCTTCGTCGTCGCCTCCGTCGCCCTGGCGGCCGCCGCCGCCTGCGGCGTCGCCCTGGCCCTCCTGGACCGACCGCTTGTCCTGGCCTTCGGCGCCGTCGGAGCCCTGTCGGGTTTCTTCTACACGGCCCCGCCGGTGCGCCTTGCGGCCCGCCGTGGACTGGGCGAACTGTTCGTCGGCCTCAACTTCGGCCCGCTCATGACGGCCGGCGCCGCTTACGCCCTGCGCGGCACCCTGCTCCCCGAGGATTTCCTCGTCGGCATCCCGATGGGCCTGCTCACCACGGCCATCCTGTGGGTCAACGAGATTCCCGACACGCCCGCCGACATCCGCGCCGGCAAGGTCCACCTCGTCGCCGCAATGGGGGCATCCCGCGCCCGTTGGGGCTACGTCTCTTTGCTGGTCGCCGCCTTCGGAGCCGCGGTCGGGCTCGCCCTCGCCGGCGCTGTGCCGATGGGGAGCCTTCTCGTCCTTTTCGCGGCGCCGATTGCCGCGTGGACGGGGACGAAGGTCGTGCGCCACTACGCCGACCGGAGTCTCGCCAAGGCTTCGGCGGGAACCATCGGCCTGCACCTGGTGGCGGGATTGCTGACGTGCGCTGGGCTCCTTTGGTTGGCGTAGGGAATCCTTGATGGGCGGACCATCGGCGTCTTAGCGCTCTTTGAACCGCAGCGGCGCCGTTCGTGCCCCACGGCAGATTGCCGTTCGTGCCCCAAGGCAGAGTAACGTCTTCCTCCGCCGACTTCGACCTCTGCAAAGTCAATGCGATGGAGAATCGGCGCGCGAAGCGCGCTTAGAGAGGGGTACGTCTTGCTCCTTTCTTGGGGCGGCCCTCCGCGCCGCCCTTTCCCATTGAGGCCAAATGGTGGACGTCGCCCACGCCCACGACGCCGACGGCGGAAGGCGGTTCAAACCTCGTCCGGAACCGAATGGGCCCTCCAACAGCCGTCCAACCGGCGGCGGCCGCCGGCCGGCCCGTGTTCATTAAATACGTCCTCCCTGTCGGCCGACTTGGCCACGTCTGCTGCCGGTCCCTTGGACGGCACTGGGCGCGACCAGATTCCAAGAGGAACTTCCATGAGCCGCCACGCCAGCAGCAAGCCCATCCGCGAATCCGCCCCCGACTGGGTGCCCATGCTCCCCCGCGAGGTCGAGAGCAAGGTCATCGAGCTCGCCAAGGAGGGCAAGCAGGCCGCCGTCATCGGCCTCATCCTGCGCGACTCCTTCGGCATCCCGTCCGTCCAGGAAGTCTGCGGCAAGAAGGTCCAGCAGATCCTGCGCGACGCCGGCCTCGCCGGCAAGCTCCCGCAGGACCTGCAGAACCTCGTCCAGCGCGCCATCGCCCTGCAGGAGCACCTCGGCGCCAACCCGCGCGACTTGCACAACCTGCGCGGCCTCGAGCTCATGGAGAGCCGTGTGCGCGCCCTGGCCAAGTACTACGTCGCGCGCGGCGACCTGCCGGACACGTGGGCCTACACCCGCGCCGGCGCCCGTCTCCTGGTCGACTAACGTCGGCGCGGCCCCAGGCCGCCGCCGTCCCCACCGTCGCCTTCTTCCCCTTCCTCCTCTCCTTTCTTGCTGTGTCCCTGAACGCCTTCCAGGAGTCCGCCGCACGCGCCGCGGTCCTGGTGCGAAGCCGGCCCGCCGGGACGCGCTGGTTCCTCGCCTGCGACACCGACGCCGACGGCCTGTGCGCCGCCGCCGTCACCGCAGCGGCCCTGCTGAAGGTGGGTCACCGTTTCACCGTACGAGCCAGCCGCGACAAGACTGCCGTGGCCTACCAGGCGTTGGCGCACGAGGACTGCGACGGCTACGTCGTGCTCGACAAGGGCACGAGCCATCTCAAGCAGCTTGCCGCGGTGGCAGGCGCCACGGGACGGCCGGTCCTGGTCGTCGACCACCACAACCTGACGGAGGAGATGCCGGCCCTGCCGCCGACGATGGCCCTGCTCAACCCGCGCGCCTCCGGCCTGGATGGCTCGCACGACGCCAGCGCGGCCACCACCGCCGTCGCGTTGGCGGTGGCCCTGTGCGGCGATTCCGCCTACGCGTGGGGTCCGATGGGCCTGTCGGGCGCCATCGGCGACTGGCAGCACATGGGCGGCTGGACCGGCTGGAACCTGCACGTCCTCGAGGCCAGCCAAAGCCGCGGGCACGTCAAGACCGTCGTGCAGCCCGCCTTCATCGCCGTCACGCTCGCCGAGGCGTTGGCGCGCTTCGAGCCGGCCATCCCGGGCCTGCACGGCGACGCGGTCGCGGCGGCCGCGTTCCTGGCCTCGCTCAACCTCGACACGGAAGCGGAGGTCGAGGACCTGTCGCCCGAGGAGCAGACCCGCCTGGTATCGGCCTGCACCTTGCGCCTGTTGGCGGCCGGCGACGACGGGACCGGGATTGGCCGTCTCGTCTTGCCAACCGAGCACAGCGTCCGTCTGGGCACCAGCCTGCGCCACTGCTTCCGCGTCGTCGACGCGTGCGGCCGCCTGGGGCAGGCCGGCACCGGCGTCGCCTACCTGATGGGCGACAAGGCCGCCCGTGCCGACGCCATGGCCCTGTTCCAGCAGTACCGGCAAGCCCTCGCCCTCGGCGTCCGTCGCCTGCGCGACGAGGGCACCAAATCCCTGCGCGCCGTCCAGGTCGCCTGGACCGAGGACCCCGCCTACACCGGCATGGTCGCCGGCATCGGCATGACGCATGTCCTGCCCGACCGGAGCCGTCCTGTTGCGATGCTGGCGCCGCGACCCGACGGCCAGGTGCAGGCCTCGACGCGCGGCCTCGAACCGCAAGTCGCCGCCGGGATGGACCTCGGTCGCGCCTGCGCCGCAGCGGCCTTTGCGGTCGGCAGCGAAGGCGGAGGCCACCCCATCGCAGCCGGCGCCGTCCTATCAGCCGGGAAGGTCGACGCGTTCCTTTCCGCACTCGACGATGCCCTCGTGGAGCAGGGATTCCTCGGTCGCGTCGCGGTGGCCGCATGACGGCCGCTTCGAGGGCCCGCGCCGTGCTGCGGTTGACGTGCCGCGATTCCGGGGAGGCAGACCGTTTGCGGCGAAGTTTGGCCGCCGACGACGCCGGCCATGCCCGGTTGCGCGTCGACGGCGGCGTTTTGGTCATCGAAGCCGAGGCCTCCTCCGCCCTTGGGGTCCTGCGCACCGTGGACGACGTGTTGGGTTGCCTACGGGCGGCGGAACCTGACCTGTAGTCGGCAAATCCGTTCGGAACCGGGAACCTTATGCGGGGTCCTGGGGCTGGCCGTTCGTGGACCTTCGGGACGCCCGCAAGATGATGATGCTGTACGCCGGCGTCGTGCTGGGAGTCGTCTGGATCGTCATCGCTCTTCTGGCCCGCTACAGCGAAGGCTTCGTCCTCTACGGCGCCTTCAGCGATCTCGGCCTGTTCTTCTGGATCGCCTTCACCGCCTTGGGCCTGGCGCTGGTGGGCACCTTGTCGTGGGCGTTTCTCTCCGGCAAGGACGAGGCCTCCATCCTGGCCCCGCCCGCGCCCACCTCGGAACCGGCCTCCGACCGCGTCAAACTCACCGCGGCGTGGAACCCCTTGCATGCCCCCACCGAGGAACGCACGCACTGCGTCCGCTGCACCCGCGTCCTTCCCATCTGGCGTATGCCGGACGGGACCTGCACAGTCTGCGCGCCGTTTTCGGTTTTCCTCGACAAGCCGCGCAAGCCGAACGTGGAACTGGAGAAGCGCCGCACCCAGCTCTTCATCCTGCAAGGCCTCGGCTTTGCCCTGCTGGCCCTCGCCCTGGTGAGCGCCGTGTACCTGTTCCCCATCATCCTGGCGCCGCAGCGCCCCGTCATCGCCACCCTCGGCTTCCTGGTGTTCAGCCCCTTGCTGTTCGGCCTCATCCTGCTGATGTACGCCCACAGCCAGCACACCCCGGCGGCCGCCGAGTAGACCGACGACCGAAGGAACCCACGGAAACAAGGAAACTCGGGGTCCCGTGCGTTTCCGTGCCCTCCTTGTTGCGTCGGTTGGCCTCGCAGTCGTCAAGTAGCGGAGCCGGGTCGCAAGGCTGCCGCCATGCTGGACATCAAGCTCCTGCGCGAGACACCCGACGTCGTCAAGGCCGACCTGCGCAAGCGCGGGAGGGACCCCTCGGTCGTGGACCAGGTCCTCGGGCTCGATGCGCAGTGGCGTGACGGCCTGAAGCGCATGGAGGAGCTGCGCGCCGAGCGCAACCGGTCGGGCAAGCTCATCTCCGAGGCCAAGAAAGCCGGCCAGGACGTCAAACCGGTGATGGACCGCATGGCGATCGTCGCCGCCGAATCCAAGGCGTTGGAGCTCTCGGTCCCCGAGGCCGAGAAGACGCGGGACACGTTGTTGCGCTCCATCCCCAACCTCATGCACCCGTCCGTGCCCGTCGGCAAGGATGACACCGAAAACGTGGAGGTCCGCGCCTGGGGCGGCAAGCCGACGCACAACTTCCCCGCCGTCTCGCACGTCGACCTGCTCACGTCGCTGGATGTCGCGGACCTGGAGCGCGCCGCCCGCGCCGCCGGGGCCCGCTTCTACTACACCAAGGGCGACCTCGTCCTCCTCGGCCGCGCTTTGGAGTTCTTCGCGCTCACCCGCCTCGCCGCCAAGGGATTCACCGCCATCGAACCGCCATACATGCTGCGCCGCGAAGCCATGGAGGGCGCCGTCGACCTCGCCGACTTCGAGTCCGTCATCTACAAGGTCGAGGCCGAGGCGAAGGAGCCGCCGCTCTACCTCATCGCGACGTCGGAGCACCCCATCGCCGCGCTGCACATGGGCGAGATCATCGACTCCAAGGCGCTGCCGCTCAAGTACGCCGGCGTCTCGCCCTGTTTCCGCAAAGAGGCCGGTTCGCACGGCAAGGACACCAAGGGCATCTTCCGCGTCCACCAGTTCAGCAAGGTTGAGCAGTTCGTCTTCTGCAAACCCGAAGAATCGTGGGACCTCCACGAGCAGCTCATCGCCAACGCGGAGGAGCTGTTCCGCGACCTCGGCATCCCGTACCGCGTCGTCAACATCTGCACCGGCGACCTCGGCTCCATCGCGGCGAAGAAGTACGACATCGAGGCGTGGATGCCCGTGCAGGGCGCCTACCGCGAGGTCGTCTCCTGCTCCAACTGCACCGACTTCCAGGCGCGCCGCTACAACACGCGCCACCGCGCCAACCCCGGCGACCCGACCGAGATTGTCCACACCCTCAACTCGACGGCCATCGCCGTGCAGCGCACCCTCGTCGCCATCTTGGAGAACTTCCAGAACGCGGACGGCTCGGTCTCCATTCCGAAGGTCCTGCAGCCCTACGTCGGCAAGGACAAGATGGTCCCGGCCAATACCGGTCGATCTCCCTCGGCAGCAGGCTGAACGCAGATTACGCAGACCAATCTGGGCTCCGCCACCTTGGCGAGTTACGCCTTGGCCCTCGCAGTGGCTGGCATTGCCATTTCGCAGATTCTGATGCCCGCCAAGATTCTGCCGACGGGCGAACTAGCACCAAATCTGCGAAATGGCCTGCTACGAGCGCGACGGAGAAGGTGAAGCCACCGCCAGGAAAGTTGGCCATCGGGGTTCTGCGCAATCTGCGTTTGCCCACACCGGAGAGGGTTCAGTTCCGGAATCCCGCCGCCGCCCGCACGGCCTCGCGCAAGCCGGGGCGCCGCAGGTCCTCCACGGTGCGAATGCGCACATGGGCCACCTCGACCTTGACGGCGTCGAAGACGGCGTGATGGTCCTCCATCTTGGCGCCGTCGGTGAAGCCGAGGATCACGTGGTCGGCCTCGGGGTTGAGGAAGAAGCGGTTCTTGTCCTGCATGAACGTCGGCATGCGCCACTTCATCGCCTCGGTGAGCCCCGGCGCGCTGTCGTGCAGGAACTTGCGCGTCGCCTGGAGAAGGGGTCGAACGTGGTCGGCTTGGCTGTTGATGTAGTGGTCGATGGAGCCGGGCACAAGGCCCGAAGAGGGAGGGGCCGGTTCAAAGTCCTTGGCGGGTGGACCCCGAAACCAAGCCGCCGCCACAGCCGTTTTCCACTGTTGACTCCAGGGACTTCACCAGAGGGGTTAAGTATCTCGGGAGACCGCTCTTGGGTTGATGGAACGCAAGGTCGTCCTTGTCCTGGCCCTCCTCGTGGCCCTGGCCGTCCCGGCCGCCGCCCAGGACGACCCTGGCCAGGCGGTCAACCAGACCGTGGACGACTCCAAATCCCTCGTCGACAAGACCCTCGACGGAATCGGCGACGCCGCGCAAGGCGTCGGCGACGCCGCGGAGGAGACCGGCCGTGGCGTCGGCCGCGCCGGCAACGCGGTCGGCGACGCCTTCGTGGCCGCCGCCAAGGCGGTCGGCAAAGCCGTTGCCGCCACGGCCCGCTTCGTCGGCGACGTCGGCGTCGGCGCCACGCGCGCCGTGGCGGCCCTCGGCCTCGTCGCCAGCCTCGGCTTGGCCGCAGCCGTCCTTGGCGTCGGCTCCGCCTCCGCCGATGCCCTCGCGGTCGCCGGCTCGATGGCAGGCTCCGCCACCGCGCTGACCGGCCTGGCCGTCGCAAGCGGCCTAGGCTTCGCCGGCGCCCTCGTGGCGGATGCTGTCGGCGCGTACCTCGGATTCATCTCTGGCCTTCGCCCGGAGGCGATGCCCATGGCGGTCTTCGGCACCGTCGCCGTGACTGGTGCCGCCGGCTCCGCTGGCATCGGCTCCTGGGCCGGCTGGGCTGCCCTCAAGAAATGGGGCTTGCTGGCTTCAGGCGGTGCGGGCGTCGCCGGCTTCAGCCGCATCGACGACTCCGACCTCTTGGAGCACCCGCTGCGCTCGCAGATCTTCCAGGTCATCCAGACCAACCCCGGCATCCATGCGTCCGGCCTGGCCCGCCAAGTCGGCGCCGGCTGGGGCACCATCACGCACCACCTGGAGAAGCTGGAGAAGGGCCACCTCGTCGCGATTCGCAAGGTGAACAACCAGAAGTGCTTCTTCGAAAACGGCGGCAAAGTCTCGCGCCAGGACATGGCCGTCATGGGCGCCGTTAAGGGCGACACCGCAGGCGACATCGCCGGCTTCGTCACCAGCCACCCCATGACCTCACAGAAGTCGATGGCAGAAGCCCTCGACCTCAGCCCCGCCCTGGTGAGCTTCCACGTCAAGAAGCTCGTCAACCTCGGCGTCCTCGACAAAGTCCGCCACGGCAAGGAGACCCTCCTCACCACGAGCGAGGCCCTGCGCCGCGTGCTCGCCGCAGAGTCCAGCCCCGCCGTCCACGCGGAGCTCAAGGACGAGAGCTTCCAGTATTCCAGCTAGCCCCTTCGGGGGACTTTGGACTGAGCAGGAATCCGCTCAATGGGCAGGCCAATCTCCCCACGACGACGAAACAAGGAGAGCACGGAACCGGGGCAACCGTCCAGCCCATAAGCGCCCCCGGGGTCGGCAGCCCGTGCCCTCGACTCCGGCCCTGCGCGCGGTGCTCTTGTCGGGGGAGCATCCGACGTTGCCCGCCGCCGAGCTGCGCGCCCTTCTCGACGTGCACGACCCGAGCGCCAGCAGCAACGCGATGGGGCTCGTCGCCATCGTTCAGCCCGGCCGCCCCGAGGCCACCGACGCCGCCTTGGCTCGCATGGCCCTCGCGCACGAGTGGGGCGAGTTGTGGGCGCAGGCTCCCGAGACGCCGGCAGGCCTTGCGCAACTGGCCGACATCGTCCGTGCCAAGGCCACGGGTATCGGCGCGGCCGCCGTGGCCACCGAACGGCGCGGCGAGGGCAAGGGGCTCGACCGGGTCGCCGTCGAACGGGCGTTGGGCGCCGCGCTCAAGGGCGCCGGCCACGCCATTGACCTGAAGGCGCCAGAAGTCGTCCTCTTCGCCTGGTTCGTTGATGGCCGCATCGCCATCGGACTGCGCCGCGGTGAACCGGACCGGTCGCGCTTCGAGGCGCGCATCTCTGATGAACGCGCGCACTTCAGCCCCGTCGGGATGCATCCTCGCCGGGCCGCGAGCCTGCTGCACTTGGCGCGGGTCGCACCCGGTGGCCGAGTCTATGACCCGTTTTGCGGCACCGGCGGGCTCGTCCTCGAGGCGGCCCTCGAAGGCTACGACACGTGGGGCTCCGACTTGGATTCATTCATGGTGCAGGGAACGTTGCAGACACTGGCGGATGGCGGTGCCGAGCCCCTCGACGGCGTCATCTTCGAAGCCGACATCGCCGCGACACCCGCTTTGATGGAGCGTGTCGAAGGCATCGTGACGGACTTGCCGTATGGTCGTTCGAGCGGCACGGACGGCGAAGAAATTCGTTCCCTCTATGCCCGGGCGTTCGAAGCCTTCGCCGTGCTCCTGCCAGCGGGGGCTTACTGCGTGGTCGGTCATGGCGACCCGGCCGCCCTCCCCGACGTCGCGTCGGCCGGTTTCCAGATTGTGGAGCGCCATGACGAACGCGCCCACCGCTCCCTCGTGCGCCACTTCCTGGTCGCCCGCCGGACCGGAACGTGAGCCAGATGCGGCCGTGTCCAGAGGACGCGCTTAAGGCGAGGCAGCCCCTGCGACGGTCCGGTTGAGCAGCAACCTCTCGGTCACCTTCCTGGGAACGGGCGCATCCTGGCCCACCGCCGAGCGCGGCTCCTCCGCCATCGCCGTCAAGCGCGGCGGCGAGATTCTGTTGTGGGATTGCGGTGAAGGAACGCAGCGCCAAATCCAGAAATCTGGTCTCAGCTACCAGCAGGTCACGCAAATCTGGCTCACCCACTACCACGGTGACCACTGCTACGGCGTGCCCGGCCTGCTCAAGACCATGGCCCTCAACGAGCGCACCACCCCCCTTTGGCTCTACGGTCCGCGTGGCTTGTCTCGCCTCATCGCGGCTTGGCGTGAATTGCGCGGCTGGCCCCGTGAATTCCCTATCCACGTCTTGGAACTCAAGCCCGGCGACGTCGTCGAGAAGGATGGATACAAGGTCCAGGTCTACCAAGGCGACCACGGCATCGACAACCTCGCGTTCGCGTTGCAGGAGCCGGACCGGCCAGGCTTCTTCGACAAACCCAAGGCTCTCGCTCTTGGCATCCCGGAAGGCCCGCTTTTCGGTCGGCTGCAGCGCGGCGAGACCGTGACCACCAAAGACGGCCGCACCTTCACCCCCGACCAGATCCTTGGCCCGGCCCGCCCGGGGCGTCGTCTTGTCTACTCGGGCGACACGCAACCCTGCCTCGGCGTCCTCGAAGCCGCCGTGGACGCGGACCTCTTCATCTGCGAGGCGACGTACACGCAGGACCTCGTGGAGAAAGCACGCGAGAACCGCCACATGACGGCGGCGGAGGCGGCCGGAATCGCCGCCAAGGCCAAAGCCCGCAAGCTCATCCTCACGCACATCAGCCCACGCCACAAGGATTCGCGTCCCATCCTCGACGAGGCCCGCGCCATCTTCCCGCACGTCGAGGTCGCCGACGACTTCTTCGCTGTCGACGTCCCGGTCCGCGGCGATTCCCTGCTGGTGAAGGCATGAACCGCCAAGCCGCCGCGCCCCTTGTCGTCCCCGGTCGTCGTGTTCGGCGCGTTCGACCCTTGGCCGGACCCTTGACGCTCTTGGCGCACGCCATCGCCGACGCGCCGACGGCGGACTCCGAAGACCGCCTGGCGCGCGCCCGCAAGCTCCTGCAAGACGCCATCACGCGAACGCGCAACGCTCCGCCCGGTTCGCCGGCCAAGGGGTTCGGCGGCGTCCGCGTCGACAAGTACTTCGGAACCAAGCTTCCGCCAGTCTGCGCCAGCCTGGGCTGCTACGTCACCGACGACGGGAAACGCTTCTACTGCATCAACCCGGCCTGCCAGAAGCACTTGCAGCGCGAGACGAAGCATTCGCGCAAGGGCAACCCGAAGAAGCAGTCATTCGTGTACTTCCGCTGCCCGCGCTGTGACTCGCGAGCCGTCGAGATGCGCGTCCTTCTCAATCGCTACGTGTGCCGGACGTGCCGGTACAACTGGCAGAGCTGATTGGCCGGATTCCTGCTCGATTTGCCGGATTGACCAATCCGTCGAATCGGGGCCAATCCGTCAAATCGGTCCGACAATCGCGCCGTCTTTGGTCTCCGGGCAGATCCACCACACCAGAGGCTCAAGGGCCGGCCACGGGTCTCCAGGTTCGACCTCGATGCGAACTTCCAGGTCGCCCAGCGGGTGCGGCGTCGGTGGGAAGCTGACCTTGCCGGCGGCTGCGGCTTGCTTGGACAAACGGAAGGAGAGGCTGAGGCCATCGGCGGCCATACCGTGCAGCAACTGACCGCGGACGGTGTCGATGATGAAGAGCTCCCAGACGCGGGAGCGGAATGGCAGCAGGTCCGAGGTGGTGGCCTTCAGTCCATCCGGCGCCCGCTGGACGTCCGCATCGGGGAAGAACCGGTGCAGGGCCGCCTCGACCTTGGTGGCGTCCTCCGTCGGACGGATGGGGGTCGCCACCGTGACACGGACCACGCCCACGCCAAGGAGCCCGGCTAGAAGAAGGCTGATACGCGCGAGTTCGGTGGAACCGTCGTGGCCCACTCGCCTCCCGGCGCCCATGGCGACCGACCCGGCGTCGAGCAGTACTTCATGGACATGACCCACCTGGTCAAGGTCCGCGGCACCTGCCCGCGCCGCCGCGTCGGGGCGGTCATCGTCAAGGGCAAGCGCGTCCTCACCACGGGCTACAACGGTGCGCCGCGCAACTTCCCGCACCCCATTGACGTCGGCTGCCTGCGCGACGAGCTGCAGATCCCGCACGGCATGCTGGCCGACATCTGCCCCTGCCTGCACGCCGAGCAGAACGCCATCATCCAGGCTGCCACGACGGGCGTCTCCATCGACGGCGCCGACCTCTACTGCACCACGCAGCCCTGCACGCAATGCAGCCGCATGGTGGCCAACTGCGGCATCAAGCGGGTCGTCTTCGAGGAGGAATACCCTGACCCCTTGGCGACGGGCATTCTCACCACCTCCGGCGTCGAGCTGTGGAAGTGGGATGCGACCAAGAAGAAGGCGACGCGGCTGGCCAACCCGAACACGTTTGAGCAGGCGCAGGCCGCCCTGCGGCAGAAATGGAAGCGCGGCGAGCTGTCGGCGCAACCCCGCCCGGGAAGCGCCCTCCAGCCACTTCCCATGGCGGGTCGTCCTGCGGTGACGAAGGCGGACCTGGCCGCCGCCGAGGCAGCGGACGAACCCCACGCCGACCGCGACGGCCTCACGCCCGTGCGGGACTTGCGCGACGATCCGCGCCGCGAGGAGCTCATCAAACGCCTGGCGCGAGAGAAGGCCGAGAAAAAACGCAAGGCCCTCGAAGACGCCGCCGACAAACGCTAGGCGAGGAAAACGGACTCGACTTCGCAGGCTCGCCTAGGCAAGCTTCGAGATGCGGTCGAGCAGGACCGTGACGCGCGAACGGAACACCTCGAGGGTCGCGTCGTTGACCAGCATTTCATCCGCCAAGGCGATGGTCCGGGCAATGCCCCACGTCATCTCACGCTCGTCGCGCGCCCTGAGGCCGTCGACGTCCCGGGCGTCGTCAGCACGGCCGCGTTGGATCATGCGCTCGAACCGGTGCGTCGGATCGGTGTGGATGGCGACCAGGAGGAAGTCGTGCCCGAGTTCAGCACGCAGGGTGTGCACTTCCTCGATGTTGCGGATCCCGTCGATGAGGACCAGCTTGTGGCCGGCGGCGACCTTACGGACGCGCTCGGCCGTGCGCTGGGCCCAGACGTCCTTGCCGTGCGACTCGCGCATGGCGTTGGCCACCTGGCCGACATGCTTTGCGTCGCGCGGCAGTCCTTGCCGTTCGACTTCCTCCCAGATGAGGTCGCCCATGCGGACGACCGGGTGGCCGCGCGCCTTCCCGACTTCCATGGCCTCCGACTTGCCCGATCCCGGCATGCCGGTGAATCCCACGACGCGCACAAGGCGGCCAGCCCGGACGCCTTGATAAGAGGCGAGCGCGAGGCCACCCCCGGCTTCCGCTACGGGTCCGGTTGCCTTCCCGCTTCCTGAACCCGACCGGCGGCCCACGCCGCGGCCGCGACGAAGGCGCCACCCAGAGCCCATCCCGCCAGCACGTCGGTCGGCCAATGGACCCCGGCGGCGATGCGGGCCATTCCGACGGCTGCGGTCAGGCCTAGCCAAAGGCCGATGGCGGCCGGTGCAAGCCCGCGCGGGGCACCGCGGGCAACCGCCAGGGGAACGAGGAGGACGGCGATGACACCGAAGGTGACCATGGAGTTCGCCGCATGACCGCTGGGGAAGGCCCAGCCATGCGCGAGGGCCCCTTCCGGCCGGGCGCGCTCAAGAAGTCCCTTCAATCCTTGCACGGCCGGAATGATCAACATGGCTGCGAGGCACACCAGGGACAACTGCCGTTCGCGCAGGACAACGCAGACCAAGGCAGAAAGACCGAGCAGGACGAGGGCCACGGCGGAGACGCCGGGCCACGACGCGTCGGACCAGGCGCGGTCTGAGCCCGGCCAGGACTGCAAGGCGTGGACCCCGGCGGTGTCGAAGGACCGGCCTGCCGGCGTCGTCGTTGCGGCCCAGGCCAAGGCCACGACGGCCAGGCACATGAGGGCCGGCCAGGGCGAGGTCCGCATCGTCAGGGCTTCTTTTGCCCGAACACCAGCGGCCGCGCGCCGAAGTTCGGGGGCGACGCGGGCGTGGCCGGAGCCGGGGGGGTTGGCGGGGCCGTGGGCGCGCGGCCGGGCAAGGCCATCTTGTCGAGGTCGGGCGGGACGCCCATGATGGAGTAGCCGCCATCGACGTAGAGAGTCTGCCCCGTGACGCCGGAGCCGAGGTCGGACAGCAGGAAGTAGGCGGCCTTGGCGACGTCCTGCTGGTTGATGTTGCGGCCCAAGGGAGCGCTGTGCTTCATCCAGTCGAGGATCATGTCGAAGCCGGGCACGCCGGAGGCGGCCAGGGTCTTGATGGGGCCGGCGGAGATGGCGTTGACGCGCACGCCTTTCTCGCGGCCGCAGGTGAAGGAGAGCTCGCGGGTGAGTTCCTGCAAGGCGGCCTTGGCGGCGGACATGACGCGGTAACCTGGCACGAAGCGGTCGGCTCCAAGGTAGGTCAGGCAGACGATGGCGCCGTCCTTGGACATTGCAGGCATGGCGAAGCGGGTAAGGCGGACCAACGAGTAGGCGGAGACCGAGAGGGCCGTGTTCCAGTCGGCTTCTGTGGTGCGGACGACTTCGTCCTGCAGGGCCGAGGCGGGGGCGAAGCCGATGCAGTGCACCATCATGTCGAACGGCGCCGGGTTCTTGCTGTGCGCCTCCTGGAAGAACTTCTGCACGGATTCCTCGAGGCCGACGTCGCATTCGTGCCACGCCTCAATCCACGGCTTGCCCTGGAAGAGCTGCAGGACGCGGCTGAGGAAACGCTTCTGGTACCCCATGGTGACCTTGGCGCCGTGGTTGGCCAGTTCTTGGGCAATGGCCCACGCGATGGAGTCCTCGGAGGCGACGCCGAAGACCAGGGCGCGCTTGCCGGCCAGGGTTCCTGTCATCGCCCGGCCCAGGGGGCTCACACTTGAAGGCTTTCGGTTCCGCCGATGGGATTCCGCCCCCATTGCGTCGGGCCTTGAATTTTCATTCGGCAGATGGGATACAGGAAACAACGGTCATGGGGAAGCCGCCCGGCCTTAATCGCGTCCCTTGCCGTGGTGGCCACCCGATTTCCGGGCGTGGTTCCGCCCTTCGTCCCGGTCGTCTCTATCGGCATCCTCGTCGTGTTCGTCGGCCTCCCCGTCGCGGTCATCGATGCGGATGGGACTGGCGGGAATCTCCGGCACAATCTCCGGCACAATTTGCGGTTCCACAGCTTTAGCGCCACTTTGCAAGGCCGACCCAGGCGAAGGGTTCGGCATGAGGGTCAAGGCCGGGGCGGCCCCGACCAGGAGCATCAGGACCGTCAGGAGGCCGGTGGTCCAGCGTTTCATCCTAGGTCCCCCCGATCCGTGCGTGGAGCGAGAAGGGACGCCATCACCGGAACTTCGGACGCCATGCGTCAAAACCTTGGCGGCTGTGTCCGACTTGGCGCTACCTGGAATTCAGGGACAAGACTAGAGCCAGCCGCCAATCGTCGGATGGTCCAGGAACGCGGAATCGTAGAACCGCTCGGCCTCCGCCGGAACCTGGTCCCACGCAATGCCCATGCGGTGGAGGATCTCGGCCCGCACCGCCAGGCTGGCTGCCATGTCGGCGAAGCGCACCTCTGCGGCGTCGACTACGGTGATGGCGTAGTCGGTATCGTCGACCATGTGGAAAATCGACCCCGCCAAGAGGTCCCGGGGCGCCAGGCGCTGCATGACTGCAAACAGGCCCACCCGCACTTCGGCCGGCAATTCCGGCCACGCCTCGAACCGGCCCAAGTCGGACACCGGGGTCAACTGCCCGCCCTCGGCCATGCGGTCCACCGACAGGCCATCCACGCCGCCGCGGAAACCGTACCACGTGAGGTCGGCGGCGAGGTGGAACGGGCGCGCCACTGCGTCCTC
>JBAZXE010000037.1:0-20892 GCA_041659985.1 Thermoplasmatota archaeon
GTTCACAATGCAATTGCCACCATCGCAATCCGAAATCTCGTTTGCGAGGTTGACGACGCAGCTTGCGCTGGCATTCGGGACCAGGGCGATAGCACCGATGCCCATTGCGATGGCGATTGCGTAGAGTCCGAAAGATCCCGTCGTGATGTAGACTTTCAATTTTTTGGTTTCCATTTGCATTCACGCTCCCGCCGTGCGGCGGGTAACACGGGAAAGGGGGGGGGGGGGGATTTAGTCGAGATACCGCCGCTTCCTTTGCAGATCATGTATGCTGGTTGTTCGAGGAGAACCTCGCCTCACTCGACCCAATAGCCTTCAAGCCGGCCCCCGTCTCCGCCGTCGTTGACCGTGGCCGAGTCGCGTCTGCCCCCGCTGCTGGCCCTCCTTCGTCCGCGCCAGTGGTACAAGAACCTCCTCGTGCTGGTGCCAATCCTGTTCGCTGGTCATGTGGGCGATGCCGCCCTTTGGCCAGCCGTCGGCGCGACGTTCCTCGCCTTCTGCGCCCTCTCCGGCGCGGTCTACGCCTCCAATGACGTGGTCGACGCCGCGCGCGACCGGACGCACCCGCGCAAGATGCATCGGCCGGTCGCTTCCGGAGTCGTGTCCCCCACGGTCGCAATCCTTCTTGCCTTGGTCCTGGCTGCCGCGGGACTCGCGGCGCTTGCCTGGGTCAACGCCCTGACGTTCGCCATGGGCGTCGCCTACCTCCTGCTGCAGTGCGCCTACAACGGCGCTCTCAAGCGCCTCCTCTTGTGGGACGCCATCGCCGTGGCCTTCGGCTTCGTGCTGCGCGCCTTGGCGGGGACGACGGCCCTCGAATTGGGTCCGCCGACGGAGTGGCTCATCGTGTGCACGTTCCTCTTCGCACTCTATTTGGCCTTGGCCAAACGGCGGGCTGAACTCCTGCACGCCGAACCCGGAACTGCGCAAACCCATCGGCCGGCCCTCGCCGCATACAACCCGGCCTTCGTCGACCAAACCATGCAGACGAGCGCGACTCTCCTGTTGGCCGCTTACACGATGTACACCTTCTTCGGGCCGGACAAGTGGCTCATGTTCACGCTGCCCTTCGCCTTCTACGGCGTCTTCCGCCACAGTTGGCTCGTGCAGCAGGGCCGCGTGGCCGACGAGGCGGAGGCGATGTGGCGCGACCGCGCCCTGCAAGTCAACACCGCCCTTTGGATCGCTACCCTCCTCATCGTCCAAGCCGGCGCCCCCCAGGAGTTCTTCGCCTGGCTCGGGGCCATGCCATGAAACGGCGTCCGAACCCATCGGTCCTGCCTGCAGGTCCGCATGGCCGCGTGCTGTGGCAATCGGCGGCGCCGGTGCCGCCCGGCTTCGCCAAGTTGTGGGACGGCGACGGCCCCTTCGACGCCGTCGTCCTCGATGACGTGCGCGAACGCAATCTGGCGCCGGCGGACTTGCAACGGCTCCTCGCTCCGGGTGGGTTGCTAGCCGTCCTCGCACCGCGGCGACCGCGAACAACCGCTCGCCGGCTGCGACCCTACTTCGAAGGCGGGGCCCCGCGCGGCGGCCGCCGCTTCGAGCCGGTGCGCGCCCGCCACGGCGCCATCTTGGCCTACCGGCGCGGTCCCGCCTTGTCGCTCGGCCACTTCGATGCCCTGGCAGAAGACTACGCCAGCGAGATTCCGCCGCACCTCGTCCAGCACTACCTCGACCGCAAGGTCGCCGTGCTGCGCGAGGCCCTCGCCGGGCGCGCCCCGCGGATTGGCCTTGACCTGGGCTGCGGGGTCGGCGACTATGCGCGCGCCGTGGCTGCGGCGCTGGGTTGCGCCATGGTGGCCGTCGATGCGTCGCGCCCCGCCGCCGCCGTGGCCCACCGACGCGGCCACCAAGGTGTCGGCTTCGCGGCGGCCGATGCACAGAGGCTGCCCTTCGCTGATGCCACGTTCGACTTCGCGTACACCATCAACATGGTGCACCACCTCAAGCGCGGCGAGCAACGGGCCGCGCTGGCCGAGGCGTTGCGGGTGCTCAAGCCGGGCGCGCCGCTCGTGGTCTTCGAGATCAACGTCCTCAACCCGCTCTTCCGCTTCTACATGCGCGTCGTTTTCCCGCGCACACGGCGCATCGACCGCGGCGACGAGGAGTTCCTCACCCCGCGGGCTTTCCGTCGCATGGCGCCCGCGGCCGTCGAGAGCGTGGCGTACTCGACGTTCGTGCCGGATTTCACGCCGCGCTGGCTACTGCCCGCGCTGCGGCCCGTCGAGCGCAGCCTCGAGCGCGTCGCCGGCCCGCTGGGCATCCACTACGCTGCGGTCCTGCGCGGCGGAGGGCCACAGCAAGCTGCTAAGGGCACCGACCAAGGCCCCGTAGCCTAGCGTGCAGGCGCGGCCGAGCAGGGTGGCCGCGACGGCGACGTCATGGGCAACACCGCGCGCCGCAAGAAGTCCGACCATGCCGGCTTCCGTGGTGCCCAAGCCGCCCGGCAAGAGACTGATGACGCCCGCCAAGGTTCCCGCGCAGAAGGCTGCGATGGCTAGTGGCCATGAGGCGTCCGCGCCCAGGCCGTCGAGGATGGCCCACAAGGCGACGCCCTCCAGACCCCAGGCAGTGAGCCCGAGGGCCAGGGCCGGGAGAATTGTGAGGGGACCAAGGATGACGTGGGCGCCTTCCGCAACGAGCTCGAGGAACCGCGCCGGGCGCGTGAGACGGGGGTGGCGGCCAAACCAGGCGAGGAGCCGCGTCCACAGCGACCTCCAACGCAGCAGGATGAGGACTGCGACGACGCCCGCCACGGTGACCGGGACGAGCCACCACAAGCCCCACACCAGCGCCAACCCGAGCGATGCAAGCAGGGCAATGGCGGCAAAATCGACCAGGCGTTCCACGGCGACGGCCGGCAGCGACCTGGCGACGGGGATGCCATCCTGGGCCATGAGCACCGATTTCCACAGCTCACCCAATTTGGCAGGGGTGACGGCCATCATGAGGCCGGCCAGGAACACCTGCAGGCTACGGCGCGGCCCGACCGACAACCCGAGGCGGCGGACGAGGAGGTGCCACTTGCCGAACCGCAAGGCGTAGGCCAACGTGACCAGGCCCAGGGCAAAGGCCACGCGACCCAACGAGAGGCCAGCCAGAGCATCCGCCACCGCCCCTAGGTCGCCGAACCACAACAGCGCCGCGAGGACCGCCACGGCACTGGCCGCCGAGAGCCAGGGGCCAAAGCGCGATCGGGACGCCATCGCCCGTCCAGTCTGCGCTCCGGCTTCAAGGCTTCTGGCCCGCACCCGACGCGGGTCGATGCATTGGCGACTCACCCATGTTCGCCATATAGGGGTCGGGCGTGGCCGTTTGCGTGCCGGTCCAGGCGGCGTGGCGTGGTGCTCGCGCATGGCTGGCGGGTCTTCCCCGCGCCTACTGGTACGCCCTGGCCGGTTATCTGGTCCTGGCTGCGCTGTTCATCCACGACTGGGACGGCTACGTGTTCCGCACGTCGGCGCGTCAGCTGTGGGAGGGCCGCACCCCTTACCAGGTCGCCGAGACCGATCCGTGGTACGGGTTCCTCAATCCCACCGACCGCAATGTGCAGTGGTACGCCTACCCGCCGCTGCCGCTCCTGGCGATGGCCTTGAGCTACGCCCCCGCCGTGTTCCTCGACCTGCCGCCCTTCGTCGGCCGCATCCTCATCAAACTCCCCGCAATCTTCGGGACCCTCGCCCTCGCCTACGTCGCAGGACAATGGGCCAGGCGCCTCGACGCCGACGAAGCCCAGCAGCGCAAGATTCAGGTCCGCTTCCTCGCCAACCCGTTCCTGATCCTCGTCGGCCCGGTGTGGGGCATGACGGACACGTTGCTCATGGCCCTCTACATGGGGGGACTCCTGACCTACGCGCAAGGCAAGCCCGGCAAGGCGGGCGTCCTCGTCGCCCTCTCGGTCCTGGTCAAGCCGTTCCCGCTCCTGCTTCTGCTGGCCATCGCACCGTATCTCCTGGTGCGCGACGGCCGCAAGCCGTTCTTCCGCTTCGCCGCCACCGGCACCGCGACTGGAATCCTGGTGTCGCTGCCCTTCCTCTTGACCGGGGCGCACGGCTACTGGCGGCAGGCCGTCGGCGCCCACCTTGCGCGCGACCCGCAAGGGCTCACCATCTGGTCGCTGTGGCCGTTCGACCTGCTTCCAGCCAACGCGATTTCCGGCCTCAGCCTAGCGCTCATGGCCCTGGCTCTGCTGGCCGTCGGCGTCGCCGCCACCCGACTGCGCGGACGCGGCACCAGCCTGGTGCTCACCATGGCCGCCGGCGCCGCCGTCCTGGTGTTCAACCGCGTCGTCAACGAGCAGTACCTCATCCTCGTCGTGGCGCCGATGCTCATCCTCGACGTGGCGCACCGGCTCGACCGTTTCGGGCACCTGTTGACGCGGTGGACGCCGACCCTCTTCGCGCTCACGATTGTCTTCCTCGGCTTCCATTTCCTGACGTTCATGCCGCCCGACGTGGCGAACCTTGTCCTCCCCGCCCCGGTCGACTACGCCGCTTTCGTCCTGCGCACCCTGTGGCCGACGTTCTGGATGGTGCTGACGCGGTTCTTCGAGGTCGCGGTCCCCCTCACCTTGGCCGCGCTCGGCGTGCTGGCCATCGACCTGATGCGTTCGTCATGGGTGCGGTCTCACGCCGACGATCCGAAGGCCCGAGCCCACTTGGCGCCGACGTTGGTCGCCTGCTTCCTCTTGCTTGTGCTGGGAATCGTCCCGCTGGTGCAACCCTCGCACGCGGCGCAGGAACCGACGTTCGAGCCGGCGTTCGAAGAACCGAAGGTCGCGGCGTTCTACTATCTGTGGTGGCAGAACCCGTCGCATGACCCCGACGTCCGCTACGGCAACTGGGGCCCGGTCAGCCAGGACCCCGAAATGGGGTTCTACACGAACACGCGAGGCGTGGCGCGGGAGCACGTGCGCATGATGGTCGAGAACGGCATCGACACCGCCATCGTGAGCTACCACCACGGCGAGCTGGAACGCTACAGAGTGTTCCAAGAGGAGGCGCAGGCGCAAGGGCTCCGTGTCGCCCCCCTCATCGAGCTCAACCAGGTCTACGACCAAACAATCCACCACCCCATCGACGAGACCGGCGCACCGCTGCACCACGCCGTCGACAAGAACGGCAAGCCCATCACGTATGCGGCGTATCGCCTTGACAACGGGACGCGAGACGCCATGGGGCAGTTCGTCATCGACCTTGCCTCGCAACTGGAGCTCCCGTCCACGCTGCGTCTTGACGGGCGCCCCGTCGTGATGTTCTACGACTCCTACGTCTCGTCCTTCAGCTTCCACGACGAGGACAAACGCAGCCTCGCGCAAGTGCTGTGGGACACCGTGCCCGCCGCCGAACTGCGCGCCGCGTTCAACGACCCCGCCATCGATGGCCCGGCTGCCCTGCTGCAACACTACCCGACTCTCGCCTCCGGTTTCTACGATCAAGGGTCGGCCGCTTTGTGGCGCCGCGCCCATCTCGCCGACCACGTGCGTTTCTGGGACGCATTGCGCGCCGAATTGGAAGCGAAGACCGGGCCGCTGTTCTTGGTGAGCGGCGACGCCATGAACGAGCGCGCCGGCTTCGAGGCCAGCACCGTCAAGGCCCTGGTCGGGCTCGAATCGTTCGACGGGTCGTTCATCTACAGCCCGTCGTTCACGTGGGGCAACCAGCCGACGGCGCCATTCAACGACACCTTCTCGGTGTGGGAGGACCGCAACCTCTGGCTCACGTCGTTCGCGCGCAGCCAAGGCGCCGTGAGCTCCACGGGCGTGGCCCCCGCCTACGACGACACCGTCAACCGCAAGGCCGGGTTCCGCATCGATGCCTTCCCGCCGGGGGACGGGACGTTCTACGACCGCTCCTGGGTATCGGTGACGCGGCAAGGCTTGAGTCTGCCCGCCGTGGCGACGTTCAACGAGTTCTTCGAGGGTTCCAGCATCGAGCCCAGCACGCAATACGGCGACCAATTCCTGCGCGACACCGCCACGCAGCGCGGCCTGTTCGAATCGGCATTGGCTCCCAGCCGTGAGGTCACGGTCATCGTCCATGAACGGTCCAGCCGGACCAGCGTGGACTACTCCGAGACCGACCTCAGCCATTTCTGGGGCCTCGACCTCCTCTCGTCGGCGGCCCGCGTTGTCCCCGATGCCCGTCTCACGGCCGTCGACGCCTTGTCGCCCCGGTTGGCCGATAGCGCCCGACCTAATCTGGTCTTGGTCGAAGGCGGACGGGGCCAGTTCGGCGCATCGTCGGCCGTGTACTCGCGGCTGCAGGCCTGGTCTGGAACCACTCCGAGGGTGGTGTTCGGTCCTGACCTGGCCCAATCGCTTGGCGGTGCCCTGGGCGACCCCTGTTTGAACGGTCTCGCCGATGTCCCCGACCCCAAGACGTTGCAGGCGGGCGATCGCATCGACGGCGCGGCGGGAACCCTGAGCCTGACGCGCGATGGCGTGACCTACGACGTGGGCCAGACCTGCGAGGCAGGGTTCCGCGCCGCGACCTCCCTCAAGCCGTGGGTGGCGACGGATCCGCTGGTGCAACCGTGGGGCGGCGCCTACGACGCAGTCAACGCGCAATGCCTGGCGGTGACGCTGCGGGCGCTCATGCCGGCCTTCGCGGCACCGGATGCGCCGATGGAGTGCACGGTGCCCGAGTAGCGCACCAATTCGCCAGTTGCAACCGAAGTCGGCTTGGGTGGCCGCGGTCGAGAGCCCCGAACCCGCGACCGGGTTCGGGGCGCTAAGCGGGTCCGCAGACCCGCGAATTGCAGCAAGAGCGAAGGCCGTTTCGTGCTAGGCGAGTTTCTTGAAAACGCGAAGGATCTTCTGGTTCCACGGCACGGTGTGCGTGGTGCCGACCGTCGACTTGACCTCATCGCGGTGCGCGTGGTACCACGTGTAGGCGGCCAGGAGGGTGTCCTGGTTGCTGCGCGTCGGGGTCCAGCCCAGAATCTCCTTCGCCTTGGTGGTCTCGACGTAGGAGTCGGACGACATGGTGCCGTAGTGCCACTTCGAGAGCGGACTGAGGCGAAGCTTGTCGAGGACGAAGAGGGCAGCGATGGTGGTGCGGCGTGGCGTCGGCAGGAAACGCGGCGGATGCCCTGCCGCCTCAAACAGAGGCGTGAGGTCTTCACGCAGCGTGCCGAACTCGGAAGCGGCGACGTTGAACGTGTCGTTGCCCCGGGGGTGGGAGGCGGTGAGGAGGATGGCGTCCACGAGGTCCTCGACGTCAAGGAGTTGGTACTTGTTGTGCCCCTTGCCAATCATCGGGATCCGTTTCCCGTCGTGGATCCAGTCGAAGAGGATCTCGAAGACGCCGAGGCGGCCCTGGCCAAGGAACGTCTTGGGCCGGATGACCGGCACGTGGAGGCGGCCGCGGAACTCCTCGCAAACGGATTCCGCCAGGACTTTGGACTCGCCGTACGGCCCAACCGGGATGAGCTTGTTCGATTCGAGGATGGGATGCTCCTTGTGCAGCCCGTAGACCGCCGTGCTGGAGATGTGCACGACGGCCTTCACGCCGTGCTGCACCGCCGCCTCGAGCACGTTGCGGGTCCCATCGACGTTGACCTCATGGATGAGGCGAGCGTTGCGGTGGATTGGGAGGGCGGCTGCGGCGTGGCACACCGCCTCGACGCCGGCGACGGCGCGCCCGACCGCCAAGGCGTCGCGGATGTCGCCTTGCATGAACTCGACCTTGCCTTGCCACTGGACGGGCATGGGCGCCGTGTCGAAGACGCGGACCTTGCAGCCCATGCCAAGGAGGCGCTTGACCAAGGCCTGCCCGAGGAAGCCGGAACCCCCCGTGACCAGCCACGATTGGAAGGCGACGGGCGACTTGGCGGCGGACTTGCGGCCGCGTCCCGCCGGGGGCTGGCGCGTCTTCTTTGCGGGCACGGCGGCGCCCACCTTCCCCTCGCTTTTCCCTGTTGCGATGGCTGGAGCGATGCCAGAGGGGCAAAATAGCGGGTGTCATTGGGCGGTTGCGTGATTAAGGAACAGTTGGTCAACGCGCTCAAGGCGATGGGGCTGTTCGAGTCCGATGTCGTGCAGGAACGCCCATGGGGTGTCTGGGCCGACTGGTACCGCACCCCCGAGGCGACCCTGAAATGCATGGTCATCAAGCCGGGCGCCCGCATGAGCCTGCAGAAGCACGGCCACCGCCAGGAGGTCTGGCGCACCATCTCCGGCCGCGGTGAGGACCAAGGTACGACTCCTCCGACTCCCCTCCTTCCCGGCCATACGCATGTCGTCCAGGTTGGCGCGACCCACCGCATCGCCAACACGGGGCCCGAACCGTTGGTCATCGTGGAGCTGCAGATGGGCGACTGCCGCGAGGACGACATCGTGCGCCTCGCCGACGACTACGATCGCGCAGGCCACAAGCACTGAAACAGGCCGTCAGAGCCGCAACGGCTTGATGGGCGCCATCGCCAGCGCCGGGTCCTTGCGCCAGTCGACGTCGGGGTTGTCGCAGAACACCTCGACCTCGTTGCCATCCGGGTCGCGGACGTAGAGGCTCCATGACACCGTGTGGTCCGAGGTGCCGTCGATGGCCACGCCGGCGGCCTGGAGTTCCTTGACGGCCTGGCGCAACTCTTCCTTCGAATTTCCGACCTTGACGCCGACGTGGTAGAGGCCGCGGCGGCGGGGGGCGGGGCCGGGCAGGTCGCCGACCTGGATCAAGAGGAGTTCGTGATGCGTACGTCCAGAGGTGAGCGCTGCGGCCTTTCCACCGAAGGCTGCACCGACTTCCTTGAAGCCCAAGAGGTCGCGCCAGAAACGCAGGCTTGCCTTGAGGTCGCGCACGTAGAAGACGGCGTGGTCGAGTTGCCCTTTCACGCCAGCGGATTTGACGGATTCACTTGGATTCGACGGATGATGCAATCCGGCAAATCCCCGCCCCATCATCCGTCAAATCATCGCAGAGGCGATGTGCGCAGCCAGTCGACGTCGCTCAGGTACAGTTGCCGGATGTCCTTGAGGCCAAGGCGCAGCATGGCCAGGCGTTCCAGGCCCAGGCCCCAAGCCAGGACGGGGGACTTGACACCGAGCGGGTGAGTCACTTCGGGTCGGAAGATGCCGGCGCCGCCGAGCTCGAGCCAGCGGCCGTTCCACTTCACGGCGACATCGAGGCTTGGCTCCGTGTACGGGTAGAAGGACGGGCGGAACTTGACTTCCGGGAAGCCCATGCGCTTGTAGAACTCGCGCAGGATGCCCATCAGCATGGCCAGCGTCGCCCCGTCTTCGACGACGATGCCCTCGACCTGGTGGAACTCGGGGAGGTGCGTCGCATCCATCGCCTCGTTGCGGAAGACGCGCCCAATGCCGAAGACGCGCGTCGGACCCTTCGGGTGCGCAGCGAGGTGGCGGATCGTCGTCACCGTCGTGTGTGTGCGCAGGAGGGCGCGCTCGGACTCCTCGCGCTTGAAGGAACCGCCCCAGCCGGTCGAGCCGGTGCCGCCGCCGGTGAGTTGGACGCTCTTCACGGTCTCGAAGAGCTTGCCGTCGACGGGCAGTCGCGCGGGCTCCTTGACGTAGAAGGTGTCCTGCATCTCGCGGGCCGGGTGGTCCTGCGGGATGAACAGAGCATCCATGTTCCAGAACGCGGGTTCGACGTAGTCGCCGGCGATCTCCTGGAAACCCAGCGCCACGAAGATGTCGCGGATCTCCTGGATGATGTGCGTGAGAGGATGCGCTTTGCCAGGGGCCGGGACCGCGACGTCGACGTTGAAGTCGAAGGGGCGGAGACGTTGCTGCGCCTTCTGTTGGGGCGTCATCGTGGCCCAAGCGGCGACGAGTTCTGGGGTGAGTTGGTTGACCTCGCTGCCGGCGACGTCCTCGGGTTTGAGGGTCTTGGCGACCATTCGGCCACTATCCGTCAATGAAAGTGTGCGCCAGGTCTTTGCGGTCAGTTGAACGAGCCCGCGCTCAATGAGGGTATTCATGGCCGGCGTTCCCACCGGTTCGTTGAACGACATTTCTGCTGGTGCCTGATTCAACAGGAGCTCCTCGCTCGTCGGTTTTGGCTCTTCTTTGAGCGAGGTTGTCAAAGCCAGACCCTCGCTCGTCCGCTTTGGGTTGGCCCAATTCGCCTTCTTCAGATGACCAATTGTTGCCGTAACCAACGCAGGCGGAATCCCTGCCTCTTTAGCCAGTCGTTCGACCGGGGCTTCGCCACCAGCCGTGAGCAGGGCCCGAAGAATCCGGCGCTCGGGCAGACCATGTCGTTGATACTGACGACCTTCGTCGCTTACGGCGGCCCCCACGGTCTTGGTTTCCGAAATCGTGGTAAGACCCTGCCTCACCATTCCATCCGCTGCCAGTAGGACTTCCCCCTCACTCTGGAAACCAGGCACATCCTTGGCAGCAAGCGCCGTTCCGTCCTTCGGCAACGCCAGCAGAAGGCGCTTCTCGGCCAGGGAGAGCTCGGGGGCCACCACGCGTCCGACCGGGGCGTTGGTCAAAAGGCCGTCGAGAGGCTCAGAAGCCGAAGCCGAGCCGTCCGGACATGCTGAGGACGAGGACGACGAAGATGACGCCGATGAACATCCACATGCCGCGCTTCTTGGCCTTGAGGGCGTCCTGGAACTTCGCCTCGCAGGCCTCGCTGCCGCAGCGGCGCGTGCCGACCTCGACGGGCGTGCCACACATCTCGCAGTGCGCGTGGATGGCGACTCCGGCGACCATTAGCGCACCCCGACCAGTTTGACGGCCTTGCCGCTGATGCGCGTGCCGTGGAAGGGTTCGCCGCGGACGGCCTTGCCGAGGTTGTCGAGGTCGCGTCCGTTGACGATGCAGGTCGGGACGCCCTTCGAGGCCACGAGCACAGTGCTCGGTCCGTCGAGGACGCCGGCTGCGCCCGCCGTGGACCATTCGCGTTCCTCGATGATACCCAAGAGGTCCTCGAAGGTGAGCTCGGGCTTGAATTTGGCATCCTTGTGCTTGTTGGGGTCGCTGGTGTAGACGCCGTCGACGTTCGTCGCGTTGACGAAGCGCTCGCACTTGCCCTCGACGGCGAGTTCCACGGCCACGTAGTCGGTGGAGTGGCCGGGCGCAGTGCCGCCCATGACGACGACCTCATGTTGCGTTGCCAGCCGCAGGGCCTGCGCCGTGGTGACCGGGATCTCGAGGTTGGCGTTGGCGCCCTTCTTGCGCAGGATGCAGGCCAAGCCCTGCGCGTTGAGGCGCGTGGCCTGGATGCCGATGCGGTCAAGGTCGCCTTCGGCGACTCCGCAGGCACGGGCCGCCTCGATGGCGCGGCGGGCCGGGGCGCCTCCGCCGACGACGACAAAGAGTTGCACCTTCTTGCCCCAAGTCGCCAAGCGGTCGGCCACCAGGCCGAGGAAGGCCGGATCGGGCTCGGCCGGGGCCAGGATGCTGCCGCCGATGACCATTGCCACGCGTTCCATTCATCCGTTGCACGCCGGGGGCGGCTTTGAGGCCTGCGTTGCCGGCCGCGCCCATCCTTGACCCTCAAATATGCGACCTTCCTGGGCCGCGACGTGGCAGCGCCGCCCAAGGAGCCGGAGTGGACGGAGCGGCAGCGCTACGTCTTCAAGCGGAACCTGGAGGAGCTGGAGCAGTGCCGCGGCGTCGGGACGACGCTGGTGACCCTGTACGTGCCCCCGTCGCGCCAGCTCTCCGACGTCGCCGCCATGGTGCGCAACGAGGTCGGCCAGGCCTCGAACATCAAGTCGAAGCAGACGCAGGACGCCGTCGTGTCGGCGCTCACCTCCATCCTGGCGCGCCTGAAGAACTACAAGCAGACGCCGCCCAACGGTTTGGCCATCTTCGTCGGTGACGTCAACGTCGGCGCCGGCAAGACCTCCTCGGTGGCGCACTTCATTGAGCCGCCGGTCCCAGTCAACACCGGCCAGTACCGCTGCGATTCCACCTTCATCCTCGAGCCCCTGAAGAACATGGGCGCCGTCGAGAACTCGTACGGCCTCATCATCCTCGACCGCAAGGAGTGCTCGATGGGCTTCCTCAAGGGCAAATCCCTCGTCCCCGTCTACAACCGCGGCTCCCTCGTCCCGTCCAAGCACGGTCGCGGCGGCCAGTCGGCGCAGCGCTTCGAACGCCTCATCGAGATCGCCGCGCACGAGTGGTTCACGCAGTGCGCCGAGAAGGCGACGGAGATTTTCCTGCACGCGGACATCAAGGCCCTCCTCCTGGGCGGCCCCGGGCCGACGAAGGAGTTCTTCGCGCGCGAAGGCTACCTGCACCACGAGCTGGGCAAGAAGCTCTACCCGCAGTTCTTCGACACCGGCTACACCGACGAGGACCAGGGCCTCAAGGAAATGGTGCAGAACGCCGGCGCCGCCATCGAGGAGATTGGCCGCCTGCAGGACCGCAAGCTCATGCAGCAGTTCCTGCGCGAGGTCGCCCGCCCCGACGGCGGTCTTGCCACGTACGGCGAGGTCGAGGTCCGCAAGGCCCTCGTCGCCGGGGCCACGCAACATCTCCTCCTCTCCGAGAACCTGCGCAAATGGCGCCTCACCTTCACCAACCGCTCCAGCGGCGAGGTCGTCGTCAAGACCGTGCCCCTGCTGCAGCTGGACGAGACCGTGAACGAGATGACGAAGAAGTGGGGCGGCAACCAGACGGAGGTCGTGAAGAAGGACCTCATCGAGGAGCTCTCCGACATGGCGGAGGAATCCGGCAGCGAGGTCCACATCGTGAGCCCCGCCAGCGAGGAAGGCGGCGTCCTCATGAACGCCTTCGGCGGCGTCGTCGCCATCCTGCGCTACAAGATCTAGTCGAAACCGCTGGGCTTGCTCAGGGGATGCGCGACACGCCAAGCCGCCAGGTGACGCCACTCGCGCCGACGGCGGCCAAACCGGCCAGCACGAAGGCCGTCACCGTCCCCATCGTGCCCAACGCCGCGCCGACGACGACGAAGAACGCGACGAAGGAGAAGCAGCCCCACGCCATCGCACGCAGCATGCGCACCACGGCGCCCGGCCCCGCCCGCGCCAGGACGAAACCTGCAAGCGTCGAGGTGACGGCGGGGAAGAGCAGGAGAAGGCCGGTGCCGACCGGCCCAAGGTCGCGCGCGGCTTCGGTGAGCACGGCGACCAGGGTCGTCCCGATGGCGGCGCGCAACGGCAACTCCCAGCGGCCGTGCGGACGAGCCGAGACCGCACCGAGACGGCGCGGCATGCCCGCCACCGCGACCGCCAAGACCGCGACGGCCAGGAGGGTCGAAGCGGCGAAGCCGAGGCCGAGCCACCCCAGGAGAAGGGCCGTGGGGACGTACGCGAGGAACGCCGCGCCCAACGCCACGGGCCACGAGGGCCGTCGCGAGGCCGTGTGACCGAAAACCAACAGGAAAACGCCGAGCGTCGTGATGCCCGCCATCATGCCGGGCACCGTGTCCCGGGCGAAGAGTGGGCCCTCCTCGGCGGCGAGGAACGCGGTGGCCAGCGCGGACGTCAGCGGGAATCCGAAGACGAGGCCGGCGACGGCGTGGCCGAAACGCCTCTCAATGACGTAGACGAGCGTGATGATGATGGGCGTGGCGACCAGCTTGGCGAGAAGCAGGACGTCAGCCACGAGACGACGACGTCAGAGGCGCTAGATGAGCCGAACGAAGCTTGCCGCCTCGCCTGTCGACGTTCAACCGCCCGCCGAGGGCCGCCGGAGCGGCCCGAGCGGGCGGCCCGATGGGGCGGCCCGATGCATCGAGCGCAGCGAGAGGAGAGGGCTGAGCCCGTTCGTGCTAGGCGAACGAACCGTACGTCTCATCGCCCGCCGGGTCGCCGGCGAAGTGCAGGACGTAGAATCCACCGTTGCCTTCGCCGTTGAGCATGTAGCCCTTGTAGACGTTGACATCCCAGGGGTAGATGCTGTAGTCCTCGCCGTCGGCGCGCGGCTCATGCGGGTAGTACGAACCAATCGCCTCGGGGGCCGCCTGCTTCTCGGGCGTCGAGACGTCGATGACCCAGATGCCGCCGTGGCCCATGGCGATGTAGATCTTGCCGTCCACAACCTGGAAGTTGTGGAGGCTGAACGAACCGGCCTGGTTGTTGCCCTCGGCGTCCGTGAAGGACGGCAGCGCGCTCCACTCGGACAGCACGACCGGGTTGGCAAGGTCGGTGGCATCGAGGATGAAGATGGCCGGCGGGTCGGGGCCCTCGGGAATGGCGACGGCGATGCGGCGCCCCTCGGACTCGAACGCCATGGCGGTGTGGAAATTGCCGCGGTACCCCTCAGCGCCGACGCCGTCCCAGAAGCCGATCTCCAAGGGAGCGGCGGGGATGGAGACATCGACGATGCGCAGGCCGAGGTTCCAGAACGAGACGAAAAGTGTCGGGGCGCCGGTAAGGGGGTCGGGCTGGTAGGTCATGTCCTGGTGGCCGGACAGGACGTAGCGCGACGGGAAGCCCTGCGGGTCCGTCGTCGCGTGGCCAATCTCGCTTTGGACGTAGCCGGGCGAGTTGGGCACCCACCGCGCCACGGTGGCAATCTCGCGGGTGTCGCCAGCCGGGGGCAGGATGAGGCCGACGTAGACGGCGTTGTCGAGCGGGGCGCAAAACAGGTACTCCTGCTCGGCGATGACCGCGTACTCGATCATGTGGCAACCAGCAAGGAGTCCAGGCTGGGGCCAAAAGCCGGCCAGCTGCGGGTTGGCGCGGTCGCGGGCGTCGTAGATGAGCACGCCCGGAGTGCTGGAGACCTCCATCGCAAGGAAGACCCAGTCGCCGCTGGCGTCAACCTTGAGATCCGCCGTGTACTTGCCGTACAACGGCATCTCGGGCGTAGGGATGTCGGTCAGGCTCACCATCTCCGGATTCGTCGGGTCCGTCAAGTCGAGGATGGCAAATCCGTGGTTGAAGACGGCCACGTAGGCGTAGTCTCCCGCCGTGTCGATCTCGCCCAGACCGCCAGGCGGCCCGTTCTCTCCCATCGGCGTGTGTCCGACGAGTTCGATGTTGTTGGAGGCCTGGTGGAGCGACAGGTCGCCGTGCTCGTGCTCCAAGTCGATGGGGTTGACGAACGGCGCGAGGTCCGCTCCGGCGAAGGCAGGGGAATCCCGGTCAGTCAAGTCGGAGAGGCAGCCGGGGAGGACCAGCGCCAGGGCTGCGGCAGCGATGCCCAGGAAGCGAAGCATGGCGGGCCAGTCAGGGCTCCGGGATTTAGCCTTTCTAGCCCGCGTCCCGTGGGCCCGGGGCCCGGCGGCTGGGGTTCGCCTTCCGACGTCCGCCGCGAGTTGCGCTCAAGCGCAGGGCGGCAAGCGCCGAGACCAGCAGGCCCGCCACGAACCCGGTCGAGCAGACAATGACGCCGAAGCCACCCAGCGGGAGGAACAGGCCTCCCAGACCGAGCGTCAGGCCCGCCCCTCCGGCTGCGGCAAGGTTGGCGACGACGGAGTCGATGCCGCTGCCGCGCTGGTCCGCCACGCGTCCGACCTTTGCGCCGGGGCCTTCAGCGTTGTGGTCACTTTGTGCCCATGCTGCCTCGAACCGGTTCTTCGCATGCGTCCGCCACCGCAACGCTCCGAAAAGCCCATGAGCCGCGTCCAGGGTTGCCCCGCATGGCCGGTCCCGAGAAGATCGATGTCAAGCGCGCCGAGGACGACAAGGCGATGGCCGCCAAAATTGCCCTTCTCAAGGAGTTGGCCAAGCAGGCCAAACCCGTCGGCGTCGAGAAGAAGGACGCCGGAACGAAGGGCAAGTAGCCGCCCCAGGACGGCCGCTCTCTGGCTGCTTCGGTGCAGGCGCGGTCTAGACGATGGTAATGCTCCAGGAGCCTTGGGCTTGGCCGTCGCCGACAACGACCGCCTTGACGGCGTTCTCCGGCACCTTGGTGCCGCCGTAGACATCGTCCCCGCCATCGACCACCCAAACGACGCACATTTCGCCGACGTTCACGGTCGCGTCGCCGGTGCCAGGTCCGGTGTAGATGCGGTTCCACGCCGCCGACGGCACATCCACCGCGCTGGCCATGAGGGCCGGGACGAGGTTGGCGAGGTCGCCGGGGGGAGTGCACCCCGCCACCGTCTGACTGATGCTCCCGGTGAGCTCAATGGGCTCGGGCGGGGCTGCGGCGGCCTGCGCGCCACCCATCGGCATCGACATGGCGGCCTGCGAGTCCGAGTCGTCGGAGGCGGGCGAATCAGTCGCCAGGGACGAGTCGGCCGGGGCCTCGGAGCAGCCGGCGAGCGTGGCAAGGAGGAGGGCGGAGGCGAGGAGGGCTCGCATGCTGTGAAACGGGTCCTGCACGGTAGTTAAGTTGGGTGGTGCGACCGTCAACGCCCGCGCGGATTCGCGGGATTCGGCCCCGATTTGCGGGATTGCCCAATCCGCGAATCGTGGGCGATCCGTCCAATCAGTAGGTGCGGGCGAAGCGCAGCGTGTCCTTGGCGTGCTTGCCGCAGACGGCGCAGGTGCCGCCGACGTTCTGATTGCGGTCCACACCGGCCGGGACGCCGAGGGTCTTGATGTCGAGACCCTTCTCGACGCCGGCGGCGCAGATGTCCGAGCAGATGGCCATGGTCAGCACGTAGCCGACGCCCGACTCCTGCCCCTCGCGGTCGAAGGCCTGGGCCTCCGTGAACGTCTTGGGATGCTTGACGCGGGTCGTGACGAACAAGGCCTGGCGGGCAAAGAGCGCGCGCTGGATGTCGACCAAGAGGGCCTTGACGCCGGATTCCAAGTCGGCCATCGCGATGGGCTTCTTGCCGTCGCGGCCGGGGACGTCGCGGCGGGCGGCGAAGACGGATTTCTTCTCGACGTCCTTCGGGCCGACCTCGAGGCGGAGGGGGACGCCGCGGAGGTCCCAGTGGAAGTACTTCTCGCCGCTCGACTTGTTGCGCTCGTCGAGCTCCACTTTGAGACCGGCGGCGCGCAGGCGCGTGGCAACCTCGCGGCAGGCTGCGAGAACGGCTTCGTCGGTTCCCTTGAACAGGACCGGGACGATGACGACCTGGATGGGCGCAATTTCGGGGGCGAGGATGAGGCCGTTGTCGTCGCCGTGGCAACCAACGACGGCGCCGACCAGGCGTTCGCTCATGCCGTAGGTTGTCTGGTGGCAAAGCTCGTGTTTGCCGCCGTCGGCCTCGTAGGTCATGCTGTACGCCTTGGCGAAGTTGGTGCCGTAGTAGTGCACCGTGGCGCACTGCAGCGTGCGGCCGGACGGCATGATGACGTCGGCGCCCGTGGAGTCGACGGCGCCGGGGAACTTGTCCCAGTCGGGGCGCTTCGAGTAGAGGGCCGGCAAGGCGAGGCGGTCGTAGACGTTCTTGACGATCTGCAGGTCAAGCTCGACGTGCTCGCGCGCCGTGGCCTCGTCGGCGAAGACGGAGTGGTCCTCGAAGAAGTGGATCTCGCGCACCCGCATGAACGCCCGCGTCTGCTTCGTCTCGTAGCGGAAGACGTTGCAGATCTGGTATGTCTGGAGCGGGAGGTCCGAGTGCGAACGGATCCACAACGGGAAGATCTCGTACATGGCGCACTCCGACGTGGGGCGGACGACCCAGCGTTCGCCGTCCGGCAACGCGTTCTCGCCGGCGTGGGTGACCCAGAAGACCTCAGCGCCGAAGCCCTTGATCTGGTCGGCCTCCTTCATGAAGAGCTTCTCGGGGATCATGAGCGGGAACGACACCTCGTCGTGGTGCGTGCGCTCCATCTCGTCGCGGGTGAACGAGTCGATGCGGCTCATGATCTTCTGGCCGTACGGACGCCAGATGTTCATGCCCTTGATTGGGTACCGTTTGTCGGTGAGCTCGGCGAGCTCGACGACCTCGTTGTACCATTCCATGAAGTCCTTGGACTTCGCGACCTGGGTGGCAGGCATGACGGAGCCGGCCACGGAAGGACCCGATAAAAGGGAGCATGCGCGCCGGCGAAGCCGCCGGGCACGGGGCCGAAGGCCACGACACCGGCCCGGGCAAGGGTGATGGGGTTGCGGATGCCCGCGATATCATGCCTCGAACGGACCTGTCCAGTCTCACAACGGCAGGAGGGTTTCGGGGCGCGGGGCCGGCGACCATCTGTGGGGGGCGAGCCCCCGAAGGCTTGGGGCCGGTGCGTGGTGCCACCAGTTGGGTGCCTCCAGTAGACAACCGTTTGCCTTGCCGGGGGCCCAGCGGTCGCATCGGTCCTGACCGCCACAGTCGTCCTTATGGCTGGTGCCCTGCGTTCGGCCTTGACCGCCCAGGTCCGTGATGTCCATGGCTTCCCCCCGCAAATCGTCCCGCAAAGTTTCCAAGCGACCCAAGCGCGCCGCCAAGCGCGCCAAACCCGCCTCGCGCGGAGCGCGCCGTCCGGCCCGCACCTCCAAGCCGCAACGCAAGGCGAAGGCGCCGGTGCGCAAGGCCGCCAAGCCGCGCAAGGCCGCGACCCGGTCCGCCAAGTCGGCGCCGCGCCAGGCCGCCGCTCGGCCAGTCACCAAACGCCCGGCGCCCGCGGCGAAGGCCGGGAAGAAGTTGCGCGTCGTGCTCTTCGGCGCGGGCGGCATGGTCGGCTCCCGCATCGCCAAGGAGGCCGTCTCGCGCGGCCACCACCTCGTGGCCGTGCAACGCAACCCCGGCGGTCTCGACCTGGACGGCCGCCACATCCTGACGGTGTCGGGTGACGCCACGGACCCGGCCTCCGTCGCCGCGCTGGCCAAGGGCGCCGATGCGGTTGTCTCCGCCGTCAGCCCCCGCGATCCGCCGGGCGCGGACACTCTGCGCCGCGCGGCCAAGGCTCTCCTGGCGGGCAGCCGCAAGGCCGGCGTCAAGCGCCTCGTCGTCGTCGGCGGGGCGGGCTCGCTGAGTGTCGGCCCCGCGACGATGCTCATCGATTCGCCGCAATTCCCCGGCGAGTACAAGCCGGAGGCGCGTGAGCACATCGACGCCCTGCACGTCCTGCGCGCCGAAGGCCAGGGCGTCGACTGGACGTTCGTGTCTCCTGCGGCGATGGTCTTCCCGGGCAAGCGCACCGGCAAGTACCAGGCGGGAAACGACGAGCTCCTTGTGGACTCCTCCGGCCAGAGCCAGATTTCCGCCGAGGACTACGCGGTGGCCCTGGTCGACGAGCTGGAGCGCGGCAAGAACAAGGGCCGCCGCATGGCCGTGGCGTGGCCCTGAATCGCGAAGTCAGTTCTCCAATGCGTGTCTGCACAGCCGCTCCTGCTTCACGCCAGAACAGCGCCTTCCGCCGGCGACCTGGCCGCCGCGCGAGCTTCACGAAGGTCGCCTCGGCAAGCAGGCAGGACACAGATTTCGCATAACCCTGCGGCCAAGCGAGAGACACCATCTGCGGCATGGCGCCGCGGCGAGGCCATTCCACAGATTGACTTGGCCCGATGATTGGCCGGGTTCTGCGGAATCTGCGCTTCGTCGGGCGGGCAAAAGGCAGCAACCAGGTTCGATGGGGACGACGGCGCCCACGCCGACGACGCCGACGGCGGAACGAGGTTCAACCTGGAGGCCGGAACCGAACGGGGCCCGGCAACCCCCCATGCTTTTCTCCAGTCGTTTCCTGGCCAACGCATGCAAGCCCAGGCCGCCGTCCAACCCATGCTCCTCGCCGGCGAGTGGCGCACCACGGCCACCAGCGACGCGGTACACGACCCCGCCACGGGCCAAGTCCTCGCCCACGTTCCTCGCGGCACGCGCGACGACGTCGACACGGCCGTGGCCGCCTCGCGCGCCGCCTTCGAATCCAAGGAATGGCGCGGCATGGATCCCGCCCAGCGTGGCCGCATCCTCACCAAGCTCGCGGCGCTCACATACCAGCACGCCAAGGACCTCGCCCTCACCGAATCGCGCAACAACGGGAAAACCATCAAGGAGGCGACTGGCGACGTGCGCTTTGCCGCCTGGACGCTCGAGTACTTCGCGGGTTGGTCCGACAAGGTCGAGGGCTCCACCATCCCGGTGCCCGGCGACCGCCTGGGCTACACGCTGCGCCAACCGCTCGGCGTCACCGGGCACATCGTGCCGTGGAACTTCCCGCTGCAGCTCGCCGTCCGCTCCATTGCGCCCGCCCTGGCCGCCGGCTGCACCGTCGTCGCCAAGCCGGCCAGCCTCACTCCCCTGTCGCTGCTGCAGTGGGCGAAGCTCGCCGAAGAAGCGGGATTGCCCAAGGGCGTCCTGCAGGTCATTACCGGCCCCGGCGCCGAGGTCGGCGGCCGTCTCGCCGCCCACCCTGACGTCGATGGCGTCACCTTGACCGGCTCCGTCGCCACCGGGGTCCAGGTCATGAAGGCCGCCGCCGACAACGTGACGCCCGTCACGCTCGAGTTGGGTGGCAAGGGAGCGCACATCGTGCTTCCGGATGCTGATCTCAAGCGCACTGCGAAAGGGGTCTGCTTCGGGATCTTCATGAACGCTGGCCAGATGTGCTGGGCCGGCTCGCGCCTCCTCGTCCACGACTCCATCCATGACCAACTCGTCGAGGCCGTCGCGGCGGAAGCGAAGGGCTGGAAGCTGGGCCCCGGCATCGAAGACGGCGTCCGCATCGGTTCCATGGTGAGCCAAGGCCAACGCAAGTCCGTGCTGGGCATGGTTCAGAAAGGCCTCGACAAGGGCGCCAAGGCGACCCTTGGCGGAAAGGCCCCCACCGACGGGAAACTGGCCGACGGCGCGTTCGTCGAGCCCACGATTCTCACCGGCGTTGAATCCGGCAGCCCCGTGTGGCGCGAGGAGATTTTCGGCCCCGTGCTCTCGGTCATGCCGTTCTCAACGACGGACGAGGCCCTCAAGCTCGCCAATGATTCCGACTTCGGCCTCTTGAACGGCGTGTGGACGAAGGACCTCTCCAACGCGCACCGCCTCGCCCGCGACCTGGAATGTGGCATGGTCTCCGTCAACGAGTACCCGGTGACGTTCCCGCAGACTCCGTTCACGGGCTGGAAGAAGTCCGGCATCGGCGCCGAACAGGGCAAGGACGCAATGGGAGATCGGA
>JBAZXE010000038.1:0-20569 GCA_041659985.1 Thermoplasmatota archaeon
TCTTCCGATCTTGGCGACCAATGGTTCTTCACCGTAGGGTTGCAGCTCCCGAAACGTGAGGTCCGGTACGTCTTCTGGTTCTCGCAGCATCCGCCCTTCGTGATGGAAGCGCTCCGGATTTCAGTTGGCATTGGGCTGCATGTGAGCAAGCGAGGCACCCACGACTGGGTTCGCCTGCACGGACCCGGCAAGCCGCACCTTCGCCACGTCGTCGTCAAGGAGACGGACGTCTTCGCGCACGTGTGGCTCGACAAAGGCGGGCCGGGCAGCAAGCCTCCGGTCCATCAAGTGGATCCCCTGGCCATGGCGATTGACTTCCTCAGGGAAGCCCTGGTCGCCGAACTTGAGAACTAGAACAGGGTCTTCTGCTTGCCCGACGAGACGGCGCGGACGCTGTGGATGGTCTCGTACGTGATGGTGCCGCATTCCTCAGCGAGTTTGCGGATGATCGCAAGCCAACCGTCCTTCCCGTCTGTTCCCTGCGTGTGGCGCACGTAGATGCACAAGTGGAACCGGCTCTTCTCTCCGTGAATCGGGACGGGCGTGAAATCCTGGAACACGTGGCCCGTCGCCTCCTGCACCAACTTGTGGTACAGCGTCGGAATCTGCGAGGCGTCCGTGACGTTCTTCCATTCGTCGCAACCGAAGAAGTCGTTCAGCGCTTGGTACTCGTTTCCGGCTTTGCGGTAAGCCTCGATGCAACGCCAGATGGCGTGCGTGGGCAGATGCACGACAAGGTCGGCGCGGATGCGTTGTTGGATTTCCCGGATGGTCCTCATGTGGATGTTGAGGCCCAAGTTGTCTACGAAGACCAAGGTGAGCGGACCCAGGGCGCCTTTCGGGATGGGTTTGGCGGCCTCGGCCTCGATTTCCTCCAGCACTTTGGCGATGGACGTGTTGGCGTCGTCGCCGTGATAGGAGTACTCGGGGAATTGCAGGCCGTACGCCTTCTCCAGGGCGGTTCTGCGTTCGGCGATGCGGGCCAGGGCCGCGTTGTCTTGGTCGAGGCAGAAGACCTTGGCGAAGCCGTTGGCCAAGGGTTTGTCCGGGTCGTAGAAGCGCTGGTCCGCAAGAGGCACCATGAAGCACGAACCCGGAACGGGGTCGTCAGGGAAGCTTTTGGTGTACGAAAGTCCAGAGGCGCTGAGGAGGTCGATGTAGTACCAGCGCGTGGCACGTTTGCCGAACTGGAAGAACCTGAGCGTGTAGCTCCAGAGCAGGAGCAGCTTGAGGTAGGTGACGTCGTGGGGCCGATATTCTTCGTCCGCGAGGTCTTGCGTGGACTTACCGGCTGCCTTCTCAATGAGCCGTCCCAGGTAGTCGAGGAGCTTGAGGTAGTCCAGGACGGTCTCACGGGGAATCTTCGTCCCTGCCGACTTTGGGTAAGGCACGTAAGCCGGGAAGCCGTACTTGGGTGGGGTCATGCTGTGATTCGAGGCGGGAACTCATCGTAGGTTTCGCCATCGAGTTCCCGGCCCGTCCGACTCTTGATGACTCCGCCCCACTGCTTGAAGAAGAACGGGATGCGCGCGCTGCGGCACTTACCCTTGAGTTCGCGGACCCATTCCTCCTTCATCTCGCGGGCGCCGGGTCCGGATTCGCCCCCCACGATGACCCACTGCATGCCGGCCAGGCTGAGGTCCTTGAGGCTGGCCAAGAGGGGTTCGCAGCTGAGGAAGCGGATGGCAGCGGGGACCTCGCGGAGGTGGTCGACGCGTTTGGCGACCTTCATGTTCTCGACACTGACGCCCATCCACACGTTGTCGGGCCATTCGAGTTCGTCGGCAAGTTCGAGCAGGCGCTCGCTGCGCTTGGTCAAGATCTGGAACGTGTGCCAGTGAGCGTCCTTCATGACCTGGAAGACGTCCTGGATGTGGCTGAGCGGGACGTCCTTGTGGAAGAGATCACTCATGCTGTTGACGAAAATCATGCGCGGCTCCTCCCAGCGCAGCGGGACGTTGAGGCGGTCGGGCCAGAGCTTGAGGTCGAAGCCTTGCTCGTAGGGGTGGCCGGGGGTTCCCCTCCAGCGCTCAGCGAAGCGCTCAGCGTAGCAGTTCTTGCAGCCGTCGCTGACCTTCGTGCAGCCCGTCACGGGATTCCACGTCGCGTTCGTCCACTCGATGTGACTGTGGTCGCTCATGGCGTCACGGTCCCGGTGGGCAGATAAGCCGCTGTCGGAAGGGTAAGCGAATGTGGTTGTCGGCTGTTGCGTCGCGTGGCGGCGGGCCGGTTCACGGCCGGTTCACTCGCTTGCACCCCTAAAAGGCACACGACCCGCGCCGGGCGCTCACCAGAGGAGGGCGGCCGTCGAAAGCCAACGAGTGTTCGTTCCGGGTTTTGTACTCCGCTCAGTTCCTCGACCGTGGATACACTCGAAGTCGGCCGACGTCGCCCAGTCGTGCCACGTGTGCCCCGGGAGCTTGACGCGTTGAGTGTCAGCATCTGGCTGGAAGACGTCCTAGCCGGGGCAAGGACGGTCGCGACCATCGACGCAGAGCTCTCGGCGTCGGCGCGCGCCGCAGCACGGGAAGCGGTACGGGAACTTGCCCGCCGGCGCCGGCACGCG
Organism: Thermoplasmatota archaeon; assembly: GCA_041659985.1. Taxonomy (GTDB): domain Archaea; phylum Thermoplasmatota; class E2; order JACPAO01; family JAHFTW01; genus JAHFTW01. The sequence continues at coordinate 2,567 of JBAZXE010000038.1, forward strand.
TTACGGCTACACCTCGCCGGTGCTGGAGGGCCAGGTACAATTGACGCCGAGGAAGCGCGACGGGCGCAGGAAAAGCGCAGGCACCCGTGGCCCGATCATTGGCGAAGTTACTGACGAGATTGCCCGCGGGGGCTTTCTGTAGCCGCGCTGGGGCCCCCCTAGAGGAGGAAGATGCGGTCGAGTTCGTCGAATTCGAAGCTGGCGTTGCGGCGGTAAAGTTGGAAGAAGCGGGCGGGTCGGAGGGTGCCGTTCTTGCGGCGCGTGGGGCGGCCGCCGACCCAGCGCCAGATTTCGACGCGGTCGTGCTGGGTGCTCCAGGGCACGGCGGCCAGCGCCTCGACCTTCTTCGTGACGGCGGTCTCGGAGGTAACCTGGATCCAGAGCGTGGGTTCGTCGCCCTTCTTGCAGACGAGGTCGATGCAGCCGAAGATGTCTTGGGCGATGGTGCGGTGTCCGATGGGGGTGCGCACGACGGTCTTCACGCAGCGGTGCACCGTGTACCCGGCGGCCATCAGGATCATGATGACGAGGCGCTCGATGGCGGTGCCCTTGGCGCTGGTGTCACGAGGCATGGGCGGCCTCGAGGTCGTCGATGCAGTCGAGGCCGAATTGGCCGGCGAGGTCGCGGCGGGCCTGGGCGGGGTCGATGTCGTCGCCGGCGATGTCGGTGGCGCGGCCGCAGCTGCCGCACGCGATGTCCCCTGCGCGGAACTTGTAGCCGCAGCAGGTGCTGTAGCGGCCGGGGCGGCGGCCGCTGCGGGTGGCGCGGGCGCTCTGGGCCACTTCGGATGGTCCGATGACGGGGTAGCGGTGCGTGCTGCGGCCGCCGCTGTGGCTGAGCTTGGATTGCAGGGTGGCGTCGCTGGCGCCCTGGACGACGGCTTCGGTGGCGACGAACTTGCGGAAGCACCTGACGCCGAGGCGGCCGGGGAAGTTGGAGGCCCGCCCCAACTTGGTGATTAGTCTGGCCAAGCCCGTCGGGTCCAGGGCCTTAATGATGCCTTTGTCGAGCAGGGCGGCGTCGTAGAAGAGCGGCGCCTTGGCGTTCTTGACGTCAGGGTGGTGCGCAAGCCAGGCCTTGAGCATGGCAGTGAGGGCGGCATCGCAGAAGACCGGCTTGGTGTGCTTGTTGTTGTAGCCGGCCGGCACGGCGATGACGGCCTTCCCGTCGCTCCATTGGATGCATCCAATCGTGCTGCGCAGCAGGCCGGTGGCGCGGTCGCCGTGCACAATCAGGAGGTTGAACCAGAGGGTCAACTGGATGAACGCCTTCGCACCGACGGGCGTCGCGGGGAGGGCACGTTGGAGGTCGGCCACCTGCTCGGGCGTCACCTTGTACTGCTTCAACATCGGGGCGGGGCCGAGCCACTGGATGTTGGCCTTTGCGAGGAACGTCTTGGCGTCCTTGCGGGCCTCGTGCGCTTCCTTGCCTTGCTCCATGTAGAGGTACTGGAAGAACAGCGTGAAGGAAGCGAGCTGATGTTCCTGCAGGTAGGCGTTGTTCTTGATGGTGCGGACGCTGAAATCGGTGGTGCCTTGGTGGTACTTGCGGTACTCCGGCGCGTTGATGACGGCCTCAATGTCCTGCGGCGTTGCGGCCAGGTAGTCGCGGGGGCCCAACTGTCCGGACAGGCGCGTCAGGTAGGTCTGGTGCTGGGCGTGCCTGGCTAGGTTGGGCACTTGCAGGAGTCGGCTGTCCATGAAGCCCATCATCTGGTCGGCGTGCTGGGGCGTCGAGGAGCGGCACAAGGAGGTGCGCATGCGTGGGGCCCACGGCTGTCCGAGCGTGTCCGTCCATGCCTTGACTTCGTTGGAGAGCTGGTCCAGGGTGAGCGTCATGCGCCCACCTCGGCGGCGGCCGCGGCACTGGTGCCGGTGCTGTTGATGGCGGCGGTGACGCGCTCGACGGCGGTCTCGCCGGCGAGGTCCAGGAGCTTCTGGAAGCGGCGGATCATTTCGGCGCGGATCTGCGACTCCTCGTCAGAGGCGTCTTCCTTCAGGTCGGAGCCGCAGCCTGCGCAGAAGGCGGCGTCGGCGCCGTTATCGTTGCGGCCGCACGCCTCGCAGACAACGAGTCCGGCGATGCGGGACTCGGTGGTGAAGCTGGGCTGGGCGGCAAGGTGGCCATTTTCCTGGGCGAGCTTGACGCGGCCGTGCATGCGGTTCAGGCGCTTTGTCGTGGTGGTGCCCATGAGGTAGGCAATCAGTTGCGGGGAGACATCGCGGCCGAGGAGGTAGCAGGCCATGGTGTCCTGCAATTTGCGGGGGCTGAGCTCATCGAGACCAGCGCGGTGGGCCCAGGTGTTGAGGAGGTAGCCTAGTTGCTCGTAGCTCATGTGCTTGGTCGGGTCCTTGGGGTCGGGGAAGAACCACTGGATGGTGCGGGTGGCGTCCTTGCTCAGCCGGATGAGGGCGGCCACGCTTTTTTCGCCGAAGTGCAAGGCGGCGTACCGCTCACCGGTCCTTGGTAGGCTGGGCAGGGTGAGCATGCAGAGTCCGTCGCGTTCGAAGTAGGCGGCCGTGACGCGGAGCCGGAGTAGGACGGAGGCGCGCACGCAGGTGCTGGCGAGGATGCAGAACTGGACACGTTCCTGGAGGTTGAGGCGCATCCAGATGCAGCGCAGGTAGCTCCATTCGTACCAGGGGACGGTGTTGGGGTACCAGTCTTTCTTCGGTTTGGCGGCCGGGACGCGGCGGCGAGCCTCTTCCTCGTCCTTGAGGGCGAACGTCATGAAGTCGAGGACGTGGCGCTGATGCTCGTACCAGGTTTGGCTGCCGACTTCGTTGATGAGGGCGCGGAAGTGGCTATTGAAGACTGCTTTGGTGGCCTGGTCGATGTCGGTGATGCCGGTGCTGTTGACGAAGCGGACGAGCCCGTGCACGCGCAGGTAAGCGGTCGCCACCGCGAGCTTTTCGATCGTGATGAGCATGACGGCGTACGCGGCCACGAGGTTGCGCAGGGCCGCAGCGCGAATCTTGCTGATACGGTTGATGAGGTACACCCGGTGGGGGTTGTCGGCTTCGCAGGTGGCCGCCGTGATGGTGTCCTTGACGATGGGGTCTTGCAGGTCGTTCTTGTTGGGCATGGTCATGGTCTCCTTGGTTTGTTTTTGGGGGTGTGTGGGGGTGCCCGGCGGGCCTCGGCGCAAGCAGAGAGCCGAGACCGCGGGGGCTTCGTTCATGGGAAAAGTGAAAGAGAGTCCACTTCGTCGAGAAATTTCGTCCTTGGACGAATCACATCACTCCTTTCTGTCCACGCCTGGCCGCCATGGCGGCCAGGCGGGCGACGTCGCGCTGGTGGCGCTCGTAGTAGGCGGTCTGGATGCACGACACGATGTCGTGGGGCGAGTTCCCGTGCTTGGGCAGGCAGTAGCGCTGGCGGAACGTGGTGAGGGCTGTGGAGGGGCCGTCCTGCAGCGGGACGACGTCCTTGCGCGCGCGGCCGCCCGTCAAGTGCAGGTCGGCGCGCAGGGCGACCCACTCGGGCGGCAGGGTCTCGCCGAGCAGGAAGGTCTCGGTGGCGCGCTGGACGAGCGGGGCGGGGAGACCGAAGCCCATCGCTAGGCCTCCGCGAACAAAGGGGCGAGGGCCGGGACTGTGGCCGCGCCGGTCTCCGGCTCGAACTGGATGTCGGCGATCCTAACGCGGTGCAGCTCGCTCCAGCGGGGCCCGTTGTTGTGGTGCTTGGCGATGAATTCGGCCACGAGCGCGGCGTCCGCGTCGGACAAGACGTGGGGGCGGTCGGCGATCGCAAAGGCGTCGGTCTGTGGGATGGCGGGAGGATTCGCGGAGCGGTCCATGCTCTTGCGACCGGCATCGGTTCTTAGACCCACAGGCTCCGACGTTGAGGCCCACATGGTGCAGCAAGTTGCACACAACGTTTTGCGCGAAGTTGGGTCCCAAATGGAAGCCAACGTTCCACCCCAGTTGGAGCGTTTTCAGGACTTAGACGACTCCCCGCTATCCGAGGGCCATCAGGGGCGAATTAAACGTGCCGAGCGGGCCCGCCACCCTGCATCAGGTGGAAGTAAAGCCCAACCAGAAGCAGCGCGATGCCGAGGGTCCAGAGCACGACCTTGAGCCATTTCTTGCCCTGGGCTGCCATCATGCCGTCACGTCTCCCCGGTTGTAGGCAAACCAAGCCAAGGTACCCAAGATTGCTGCATAGAGCGCGACGACCCCGCCGGCGTTGGCCAGGCTGATATCGCCGTTGCCACCCATCGCGAAGGCGCCCAGCACGAGGTCAGGCAGCCACTTGCCTGCGTCGTCCCAGAACATTTCGGTGAGGTGGCCGCCGATGGCGATGGCACCGATGCCGATGCCGTTGGCTGCGGCGCCGTTGCGCACGATGGCACCAATCGCGAAGCCAAACAGACCCCACACCAGCGTGCCAGCTTCGAGCCGTAGGACACCAAGCGCCATCTCGCCCCAACCCTGCGGGGTCCACCATGCACTGATGTCGAGGCCTCGGTTGAGCGCCGTCACCGTCGCCACAACCAGCATCGCGGCGACAGCAAGCAAGAGAACCGTTGCAACGAAGGCTGCCATGGTGACGTACTTACCCGCCAGCAACCGGGTGCGGTTCGGCTCGCGGGCCAGCAGGACCTTGAGTGTCCCTTGCGCGTAGTCGGCGGTGACGATTCTCGCGAACAGCACCAGACTGGTGGCGCCGAGGATCTGGCTGGAGAAGACGAAGGAGCGCACGAAGCCGTCGGTGAGTTCGAGCATTTCCGCGCCCTGTACGGGTCCGGGTCCCGCGGGGCCATGCTGGGCCAGGCTGAACACCATGAGCGTGCCTGCGACACCGAGGCCGATGAGGGCGCCGGCGCCTCCGAGAATCATTCCGGGTCGCATCAGCTTGGCCCATTCGGAGCGGATGACGTTCAGCATCAGGCGCCCCCGATGAGGTCCATCACCGTTTCTTCCAAGTCGCTACTGCGGCTGCGCCCCATCAGACCATCGACTGTTCCCTGGTAGCGCAGGCGGCCCTTGTCGATGATGACGAGGTGGCTGCAGATGCGCTGCAACTCGCCCAAGAGGTGGCTGGATACGAAAATGGTCTTCCCCGATTTGGCCAAGCGCTGCAAGAGGTCGCGGACCTCGCGGATTCCGTTGGGGTCGAGGCCGTTCGTGGGCTCGTCGAGGATGAGCAGTTTCGGGTCGGACAACATTGCAGCGGCTATGCCGAGGCGCTGTTTCATGCCGAGCGAGTACGCCTTGTACGGCTTCTTACCGGCGGAGCCCAGGCCGACGAGGTCGAGCAGTGGGGGGATGCGAGCCGGGTTCGTGCGGCCGAGGTAAGCCAGGGCAAGCAGGTTGCGGCTACCAGATAGGTTCGGCTCGAATGCCGGCGACTCGATGAGGGCACCGACCAAAGGCAGGAAGTCTTGCGGGCGCTCAATCGGGACGCCTAGAACGCGAGCCTGTCCGGCGTCCGGTTTGGCCAGATGCATGAGCATCCGGATGGTGGTCGTCTTGCCTGAACCATTGGGTCCGATGAAGCCAGTGATGCTGCCCTGGGGCACGACGAAACTCAGGTCATCGACGGCCAAGGCCTCGTTGTAGCGCTTGGTCAGGCCGCGCACATCGATGGCGGCCGGTGCCACTGACGATGCGCGACTGGCTTGCGGCCGGAGGGTTGAAGGTCGAACCGCAGACGCCCGCTGGGCAGGCATCTGGTCCAACACACGCCGCAGGCCGTGCAGGTCGAGATTGGGCAGTGGGGATCTTGCTGGCCGGGATGGGGTTGGCATGAATGCGCCTTGCCTCTCCTATGCGTGTTCACAAGGTAACCGGTGGGAATGAAGGGGAAGGACCATGGGTCCGCAAGCGCCAAGACTCCCCTGCCGGCATGGGACGGCATGGCGTTCGGCCACCTCGAGGCCCTGGAGCTCTCCGTCCTGCTTCTTGCGACGCCCTTCCTCTTCCTGGGCTACGTTCGCACCCGGCGGCTCCAGCCTTACCTCCAGAATGCAGGGCTGCAATCGTTGGGCCGCTTTTTCCTGCTCTATGGCATCGCGTCCGTCATCCGGTTTGGGTTCACCGTGGTCGCAATCGCGGCCGGCCAATCTGACGCCGTTCAGTTGGCGGATCCCGTAGCGCTTCCGGGCAGCGGCCCATTGGCCTTCCATTTCTTTGTCACGCACATCCTGCTCCTGGCCGCCTTGGGCGTCGTGGGCGCCCAATACTTGCGAGGGGCACGCGGCCTCGCAGCCGGCCTTCTGGCGGTTGCGGCGGTGAGCCTGCCTCTCCTCGAGGCGATTCTTGCCGCCATTCCCGCCGTCATCACAATCGCCAACCAACACGGCCGGCACACCCGACGTAGCCGGCACATCGCCATCGGCTTCTCCCTGCTCGCCCTTGGCCATTTGATGCTCGTCCCCCTAGCGACCGTGACCTCGTACGCGGCCTTCCACCTCATCGCGGCCAGCCAGCTCCTTGCCCTCTTCGGCGCCTTGGCTTTGGTCTTCGCGTTGCCGCGGGGCGTCCCCTGAATGGCCAAGGAATACCGGACACGCACCCGCCTCCTTTTCGACGTCCTGAGGACCATCGAGGCCGAAGGCGAGGCCCACACCAATCGGATCCTTCTGATTGCCAACCTGTCTTACGCCCGGCTGCAGGGGCTTCTGGACGAGTTGCAAGCCAAGGCCTGGATCGAGCCGGTGCCCGGAGCCGACCGAAAGGCGTGGATGCTGACCAACGAGGGCCGGACGGTCCGTCAATCGCTTGCATCGGTCTCGGACCTGATGGACGATTTCGGGTTACGGCTCTAGCCAATCGCTCCCCGGTTCCGAACCCCAAATTGGCGCCCATCTGGGGGTCCATTTGGTCCGATACTGGTCACAAGCCCTTGGCACCTTCAACCTTGAAATGAGGCGTGGTCCTTCCGATTCTGCATCGTCGGCATTCGTCGGCGTGTCATCGGGGGTCGCATGTCACCGAAACCAGCGCAACCAGGTCAGTGTCCCGTGGCGCACGGAATCACGCACGTAGGCATGCGCTCGGACCGTGACTGGTGGCCGAATCAATTGAATCTCGCCATCTTGCGGCAAAACTCGAATCTGTGTGACCCGATGGACGCGCAGTTCGATTACGTGAAGGAGTTCAGCAAACTCGACTATGAGGCCCTCAAGAAGGACCTGTATGCCCTCATGACGGATTCCCAGCCGTGGTGGCCGGCGGACTTCGGTCACTATGGCCCGTTCTTCATCCGCATGGCTTGGCACAGCGCAGGAACATATCGCACGGGCGACGGCCGCGGCGGCGGCAGCTCGGGGGCGCAACGCTTCACGCCACTGGACAGCTGGCCAGACAATGTGAATCTCGACAAGGCGCGGCGGCTCTTGTGGCCGATCAAGCAGAAGTATGGCCGTAGGATCTCGTGGGCGGACCTCATGATCCTTGCCGGAAACTGTGCCCTTGAGTCGATGGGGTTCAAGACGTTCGGCTTCGGCGGCGGTCGCGTGGATGTCTGGGAGCCCCCCATGGACATTTACTGGGGGAAGGAGACGACGTGGCTGGAGGACAGACGCTACTCCGGCGACCGCGAATTGGAGGATCCCTTGGCGGCGGTGCAAATGGGCCTCATCTACGTGAACCCGGAAGGGCCCAACGGCAACCCGGATCCTTTGGCCGCGGCCCGAGACATTCGCGAGACGTTCAAGCGCATGGCGATGAACGACGAGGAAACCGTGGCCCTGATTGCTGGCGGCCACTCGTTCGGCAAGGCCCATGGCGCCGGCGATCCTGCCTTGGTGGGACCGGAACCTGCGGCGGCTGGCCTCGAGGCGCAGGGGCTTGGTTGGTTCAGCCGGTTCCGCAGTGGCAAGGGCAAGGACACCATCGGCGGCGGTCCCGAAGTAACGTGGACCACGACGCCGACGAAGTGGAACCAGGACTTCTTCGAGCACTTGTTTGGCTACGAATGGGAGCTGACCAAGAGCCCGGCGGGCTTCAAGCAATGGAAGCCCAAGGGGAGCGCGGGCAAGGGAACCGTTCCGGACGCGCACGAGGCCTCGAAACGGCACGCTCCCGCCATGTTGACCACCGACCTCTCCCTGCGCTTCGACCCCGAATACGAGGCGATTTCGAGGCGCTTCCACAAGGACCCCAAGGCGTTCGCCGATGCTTTCGCACGGGCGTGGTTCAAGCTCACCCATCGCGACATGGGGCCCAAGGCCCGCTACCTGGGCCCGGAAGTCCCCAAGGCCGACCTGATCTGGCAAGATCCGCTTCCCGTCGTGGACCATCCCCTGATCGGGGCCAAGGACATCGCGGCGTTGAAGGTGAAGATCCTGGCCTCCGGCACCTCCGTGGCGGACCTGGTGTGGACGGCGTGGGCCTCGGCTTCGACGTTCCGCGGCTCCGACAAACGAGGAGGAGCCAATGGAGCTCGCATCCGGCTTGCACCCCAGAAGGATTGGTCAGTCAATGAGCCCGCTCGCCTGGCCCGGGTGCTCGCCACACTGCAGGGCATCCAGAAGACCTTCAACGCCGCACAAAAGGGCGGAAAGAAAGTGTCGCTCGCAGATCTCATCGTCTTGGGCGGCTGTGCCGGCGTGGAGAAGGCCGCCAAAGATGCCGGGCATCCGCTGCAGGTGCCGTTTACGCCTGGCCGTGCGGATGCAACCCAGAAGCAAACGGACGTCGAGGCTTTCGCAGCCTTGGAACCCCAAGCTGACGGCTTCCGGAACTACCTCAAGCAACGCTACACGGTGCCCGCCGAGGAGCTGCTGGTGGACAAGGCCCAGTTGCTTGGCCTCACGGCGCCTGAAATGACGGTGCTCGTCGGCGGCTTGCGGGTCCTGGGCGCCAACCATGGGCAAGCCAAGCACGGGGTCTTCACGACACAGCCCGGCGTCCTGACGAACGAGTTCTTCGTGAACCTGCTCGACATGCGGACCGAATGGAAGCCGACGTCTGCAGATGCGCAGACCTTCGAGGGCCGCGACCGCGCCACAGGCAAGCCAAAGTGGACGGGTACCCGCGTGGACCTGGTGTTTGGCTCCAATGCGCAACTGCGCGCCCTTGCCGAAGTCTATGCGGCCCGCGACGCGAACAAGAAGTTCGTGCAGGATTTTGTCGCCGCGTGGAGCAAAGTCATGGAAGCCGATCGATTTGAGGCGGTCTGAACCTCGCCTAGGCCGCAGACCGGTGGTAGCAGCACGGGCACAATCCCGCAAGGAATGCCTGCCAGATGAATATCCCGCTTCGGCGGTTTCGAGGACGATTTGATGACCGTCAACCGGAGAAACTTGCTGGAGGAAAAACGGGTGGGGGCTCAATGCCATGGCGAGAAGCGGGTCCAATGGCAACGACGCGGCACCGTTTTGTGGGTAGCGCCGCTTGGTGCGGGTATGGAAGCGGGCTCTGCCTGGACTCGTCGTGAGACCATCGAGACGACGCTCTTCAACGGGCTCGGGGTTTGGTTGGCGGTGCGCTAATGGTCGACGCGGCAACCAAGGAACGGCCCGACTGGAGGGCCGAGGTGCTGGCCCGGATTCGAGGGCTTATCCAGAAGGCCGACCCCGACGTGGTCGAGGAGGTCAAATGGAGGAAGCCATCGAACGCGATGAAAGGGGTCCCGGTGTGGTCCCACGATGGAATCCTGTGCACCGGCGAGACCTACAAGGACAAGGTGAAGGTCACGTTCGCCAAGGGCGCCACTCTCGACGACCCAGCCGGACTCTTCAACGCCGCCGACACGGGGGCCACGAGGCGCGCCATCGACATCCATGAGGGCGACAAGATCGATGAGAAGGCGTTCAAGGCACTTGTGCGCGAAGCGGTCGCACTCAATTCGGGAGGCTCAACGCCGCCCAAGAAGACGAACTCCAGGCGAGACTGAAACGATGCCCGCGAAACCCTCCAAAGCCACCACGAGGCCGACCAAGAAACCGGCCGCGAAGAGGCCGTCGTCGACCAAATCCACGAAAGCGCCGACCCGCAAGCCGGCCCTCCTCTCAGGCGGGAACCCGCAAATCGCGAAGGGCGACGGCGATGCCCCCGTGCAGGCCTACCTAGCGGCAATCCCGGGCTGGAAGCGCGAGGTCGGACGCCGCCTCGACGCCCTCATCGTGCGCACCGTCCCCGGCGTCCAAAAGGCCGTGAAGTGGAACTCGCCATTCTATGGCGTCGCGGGCCAGGGCTGGTTCCTGTCGTTCCACGTCTTCACCCGCTACGTCAAAGTGACCTTCTTCCAAGGCACGTCGCTGCGACCCGTTCCCGGCGGAGGCACGGGCAAGGACGCGCGCTGGATTGACCTGCACGAGGATGAGTTCGACGAGAAACAATTGGCGACCTGGATCCGTCAGGCCGCGGCCATCCCGGGCTGGCTTGCATAGCGGCGGAAACCTGCGGGCTGCCCGTCATGGCAAGCCAGCCCACGGCTCGGTCCCGTGAGCACTGCGTTTCGGTGGCGGAGGGCCTCGCCCATAGGTCCCCGGCCAGTTGCCATGGTCTCAATGCATGGGCTGACCCGTGGCGAGCGCCAGGTGATGCTCCTGGTGGTGGGCTCCGGTGGCCAGCCATCCGAAGAATCCGAGCGCCTGCACATGGGCGACTTCTGGACTGGGCGCCGTGATGGAGAGGACGCCGCCTGCGTCGTCATCGTGCCACGTGATGACCCAGTCCAGGTGGCCTTGCGTCATGGCCACATGCTCCGGAACCATGCGGCGAAGCGAAGCCACGGCGTCGGGGCCGCCGGTGACGGTAATCGAGACGCCATTGGTGAGGTCGTCCTGGGCCACGATGGCATCGAGGGTGGCGCGGGACATGTCGACGAGGTGCTCGCGGACGGCCTGCAAGTCGACCTGGCTCCAGTTGGTGTCGGGGTCGGCTTCGAGGAGTTGCACGAGTTCCTGGATGGCGGCAAAGGCGTCTTGGCCGGCTTGGGTGGGCAGGGCCTGACTGGAGCCCGTCATGTTGGAATGGTCCATGCCGTCCACATGGTCGTGGCCCGCCGGCATGTCCCCCAGGTCGTGGCCGTCGGAATCGGAAGTGGCGCCGTTCGAGCACCCAGCAAGGAAGAGGGCTGAAATTGTCGCGAAAGTCAAAAGGAGTCGCATGGGGCACCAGCGGGGTTGGGCACCCACCCCGGAGCCAGGATATGAATCCGCGAGTGGCCGCCGCCGGACGGGAGGCCGTCAGCCGCAACCGGGGTTGCCATCAGAACGAGATGACTTTGTCTGAGTCGCGCACAATCTCGTAGAGGTCCTTGAGGGTCGACAGGGGGCAAAGGTCCGTGCCGTGCGAGCCGCGCGATTTGAGGCAGGTGCCGCAAGCGAGGATGTGGCCCCCGGCGTCCGCGAACGCCTGCAGGTCGCGTTGGATGGGGAACTTGTCCGTGCTTTTGCCTTCAATTTCGACACCAGGGCCGACGAGAAACATCTTGACGTCGTCGCCGGCCTTGCGCGCGTAGTTGCCGAGGCGGACGGCGTTCCAGGCGGTCTCTGGTTCGTTGGAGTGGATGACGATGCCCAGCTTCACGGCTGAACGATTCCGTCGACGGGCTTGAGGATTGGCGTGGGAGGGGCACTCGCCAACCTTTACGTCGCGTCCTCGAATCCCTCGACGTGGCGCGAGCCTTGGTCCTTGGCGCAGGCTTCGGCGGCATCACCGCCGCCTTGGAGCTCCACCGTCTTCTCGGCCCTCAGCACGAGGTCGTCCTTGTGGATGAGGGCGCATCGTTCCGCATGGGCCTCGCCAACCTTTGGCTGCTGGATGGACGGCGAGAACCCGGCGAAGGCCAACGCCCGCTCGCGGCCTTGCAGGCCAAGGGAATCCACGTCAAGCAAGGACGCGTTGACGCGATTGATGCGGCCTCCCGTACCGCTACGGTCGGCGGAGAAATTTTGCCCTCGGATGGGATCGTCATCGCGCTGGGGGCCCGGTTGGCGCCCGAGGCAACACCGGGGTTCTCCGCGGTGCACAACCTGTACGAGGAGTCCGGTGCTGCGGCATTCGGCAAAGCATTGCAGGAGTTCCGTGGAGGACGGGTCCTGGTCCAGATGTGCGCCATGCCGTTCAAGTGCCCGCCCGCGCCCTACGAGGCGGCCCTCATCGCAGCAGACGTCCTCAAACAGCGCGGCGTCAAGGCCGAAATTCACCTCGCGACGCCGGAACCGCATCCGTTGCCCGTGGCGCCACCGGAAGTCGGCGGGCGGCTTCTTCCCATCCTGAAAGACGCGGGCATTCACTACCATCCCGGCTGCAAGCCGGTTGGGTTCACGCCGGGTGCCGTCGAATGGGAGACCGGCGGTGGCCTGGCGTTCGACTTGGCTGCAGCAGTCCCCGTGCATCAGGCCCCGCAGGTCGTCGCAGCGTCAGGCCTCGCAGGCCCAACTGGATTCATTCCCGTCGACGCGAGGACCATGGCGACGAAGGCGGCGGGCATCTACGCTGTGGGCGATGTGGCGTCCGTCCCGCTCCCGAACGGCAAACCGATGCCCAAAGCCGGCGTTCTCGCCGAGGCGCAGGGCCGAACCGCCGCCGCGCACCTTGCAAGGGAGTTGACGGGCTTGAGCAATCCTGCGGCCTTCGACGGCAAGGGGACCTGCTTCATCGAGCTCGGAGCCGGCCAGGCCCTGCCTGCGGAAGGCGACTTCTTCGCCACGCCGACCCCGACGTTCACGTTCCGGCCCGCATCGTCGCAAGGGCTGCGGGAGAAGGAACAGTTCGAAGCCAGCCGGTTGACGGCCTGGTTTGGTCCCTAGCCGGGAGATGCAGTCAGATTGTCGCCCGGCGCAGGCGAAGCGCGTTGCCGACACCGCTCACGCTGCTGAAACTCATGGCCGCGGCCGCGATGATCGGGCTCAACAGCAAGCCGAAGAACGGATACAGCAAGCCGGCCGCAATGGGGACACCGAGCGCGTTGTAGCCCAGCGCGAAGACGAGGTTCTGCTTGATGTTGCGCAGCGTGGCACGGCTCAGCCGCCGGGCGCGCACGATGCCCCGCAGGTCCCCTTTGACGAGCGTGACGCCGGCGGATTCCATCGCGATATCGGTGCCCGTGCCCATGGCGATGCCGACCTGGGCTTGGGCTAGGGCCGGCGCATCGTTGATGCCATCGCCGGCCATGGCCACGAACCGGCCCTCGGCCTGGAGGCGCTTGATGTGCTGCGCCTTCTGGTCCGGCAGGACCCCGGCCACGACCTCGTCGATGCCGAGCCTCTTGGCGACGGCCCTGGCGGTCACTTCGTTATCGCCCGTGAGCATGACGAGGTGGATTCCCTCCGCCCGCAGGGCAGTGAGCGCAGCGGGAGTGCTCTCTTTCACCGGGTCTTCCACGGCGAAGAGTGCGGCAAGCCGCCCGTCGATGGCGAGGAACAGGACGGTACGTCCCAGGTCGCGCCAGGCCTGGGCGGTGGCGGCCCCCGGCAGGACATCCACGCCACGTGAGGCCAGGAATGCATCGTTGCCGATGGCCACGACGTGTTTGTGCGCCAGCCCATGCACACCCTTGCCAGGCACGGACTCGAACGCCGTGATGGGAGCTGGCTTGAGGCCGCGTTCCTTGGCGGCGGCAACCACGGCGGCAGCCAGCGGATGTTCGCTGGAGGCCTCGAGTCCGGCGGCAAGCTGGAGGGCGGAGTCTGGGTGCGTGCCGAAGAGATGGGTGTCCACGAGCTTCGGCTTGCCGAGAGTGAGGGTCCCGGTCTTGTCGACGACGAGTGTATCGATGCGGCGCATGGTCTCGATGGTCTGCGCATCGCGGAACAAGACGCCCACCGAGGCTCCCTTGCCGGTGGCCACCATGATCGACAGCGGAGTTGCCAAGCCGAGGGCGCAGGGGCAGGCGATGATGAGCACCGCGACGGCGTTGATCAGGGCATGCGCGAAGCGAGGCGAAGGACCCAGCCACGCCCAGGCGCCGAACGTGATGATGGCGATGATGACGACAATGGGGACGAAGTAGCTGGAGACGACGTCGGCCAGGCGTTGGATGGGGGCCCGGCTACGCTGCGCCTCGCCCACCATGTGCACGATGCGCGACAGCAGGGAATCGGCGCCGACTTTCTCCGCCGTCATGACAAAGGATCCCGTGGCGTTGATGGTGGCGCCAATCACGCGGTCGCCGGGGTTCTTCTCAGCCGGGATCGGCTCTCCGGTGATCATCGACTCATCGACGCTGCTGCGGCCTTCCAGGACTTTGCCGTCGACGGGGACCTTCTCACCGGGACGGACGCGCAGACGGTCGCCCGGATGGATGTGCTGCAGGGGGACGTCATTCTCCGAGCCGTCGTCCTCGACGCGGCGCGCCGTCGTAGGGGCCAACCCAAGCAGCTGCTTGATGGCGCCGGACGTCTGGCTGCGCGCCCGCAACTCCATGACCTGACCAAGCAGGACCAGCGTGGTGATGATGGCGGCCGCCTCATAGTACACCAAGACGTTGCCGTCTTCCCGGAACGATTCAGGAAAGAGTCCCGGGGCCGCCGTGGCCACCAGGCTGTACGCGTAGGCGACGGCGATGCCGAGGCCGATGAGCGTGAACATGTTGAGGTTCCACGTCCGAATGGAGACCCAGAACCGTTGGAAGAACGGCCAACCCCCCCATACGACGACGGGCGTCGCAAGAACCAGCTCGGCCCAGTTGAACCACCCCGCGTGCATGATGGCCATGAAGGGATTGTTCGGGAGGAACTCCGCCATTCCGACCACGACGAGGGGCAGCGAAAGGAGTGCACTAACCCAGAACCGGCGCGTCATGTTGAGCAGTTCAGGATTCTCCTCTTCGCCCCCGGCGCTGGCTTCCAGGGCCATGCCGCACTTCGGGCAGGAGCCCGGCGCGTCACGGACAACCTCCGGATGCATCGGGCAGGTCCAGACCGTTGTTGCAGGACCGGGGGTCTTTGGTTCCAACGCCATGCCGCACTTCGAACAGGCGCCCGGTTGGTCGGCACGCACATCCGGATCCATCGGGCAAACAAAGGAACGCGCGGAGACCATGGCGACACGACGCCATCGAATGCTTTGGCGATGAAGGTGCCGGGGGCCATCCGACAGCAGGCTTTTCCCGGCGCCAGTCACTCCTACGCCATGGCCGCGCCAACCATCGTGATCGGCACCGACTTCTCGGAAGGCAGCCGGCGGGCCGTCCAGGCCATCTCGTTCCTGGCGCGCGGTGCGCCGGCCCGACTCAGGCTTGTGCATTCGTTTCCTCCGGGCAAGCCCAAGCTGTCCGGAGCCGAGCTGCGCCGGGTGAAGTCCGCCATCGCGCGAGCGGAAACGAAGGAAGCAGCCAAGCTCTCGACGCTGGCCGAACGCCTGCGCCGCCACGGGTTCCTGGTGGAGACCGTCGCCGTCGAGGGGAAAGCGGCGCAAACGCTTCTGTCGCAGGCCAGGCGCGTCAAGGCGGGCCTCATCGCGGTTGGGACGTCCGGCCGCCGCGGGGTTGGGGCGGTCTTCCTCGGTTCGGTGGCGCAGGCCGTCCTGCGCGACAGCCCCGTGCCGGTCATGGTTCTGCCCGGCCGCAACCGCAAGGGCAGCCGGCGCGCCGGGCCCGTGCTGGCGGCCATCGATTTCGACGGCACGGCCCCTGCCGTCCTCGCGGCGGCGGCAGGATTGGCGTCCGACCTGGGCGTGAAGGTCCACGCTTTCCATGCCCTCCGGATCCCCTTCATCGGTCCGGGGTTCCCCGACGCGGGGGCCGCCTTCACGCCCGACCTGTTGGCCGAGGACGAGGAGGCAGCCGCCGTCGAGTTGACGAAGCTGGTCGAGCCGTTCCGCCGCCACGTCGACGTCGCCACAAGCTGCGGAATCGGCGATGCGCCAACGCATCTCCTGGCCCTGGCGCAGCACCTGGGAGCGTCCGCCATCGTTGTGGGTCGCCGCAAGACGGGCCGGCGGCTTGGCTCAGCCTCGTCGGCGCTCGTGCAGGCGGCTGACCGGCCGGTGGTCGTGATTCCGGCCGGATTCAAGCCGGCAAAGGGCGGCGGTTCGATGCAGACGCTCGGGTTTGGCCCCTCTGGTCCCTAGAGGTGTGAGGAATGGCCGCGGTTCGTTCTTTGATTGGTGTGAGGTCGAGGCTCATTGGTGGCTAGTCGCGCTTTGCGTGGGCCGCCCGCAGGCCCCCCGCCACCAGAGGCAGACGCCTGCGTCGTCCAGGCCGAGGAGGTCCGCGCCGACGGCGGGGTCGCCCTGGTTGCTTTCCCAGGGCAAGGCTTGGCCGCGACACTCGCAACGGGATACCTTGCAGAGGCCCTGAAGCTGCGGCCGGTCGGCCGACTCGATTGTAGCACGTTGCCCGCCGTGGCCATCGTCGAGCAAGGGGAGGTCGTGCACCCGATTCGCCTCCTGTTCGGGTTGGACCGGCGAACGAAGACGAAAACTCACCCTCTCGTTGCATTCCTCTCCGAGGTGCCGTTGGATGAAGAGACGCTCCGCCCCGCGGCCGCCGCCATCCTCGCCTGGTGCCAGTCGAACGGAATCAAGTCCATCATCTCGATGGAGAGCGCCGCCTTCGACGGAAACCCCGACGACGACGCGCGGCTCGTCCAACTGTGGGGCATCTCCAACCGGGCCGCGACCAACAAGAAACTGGCGGCCGCCAAACTGGCCATGGCCAAGGAAGGCATCGTCAGCGGCCTGACCGGTGCGTTGCTGGACCAGGGCCTGGAAACCGACATCGACATCATCGCGCTCGTCGCCGTCGGTGGCGGATTGGAACCCGATGTCCGCGCGGCATCCCGTCTCGTCGAGTTCCTTGCGAAGTTCCTCGGGTTGCCCGTGCCCCTGGCACGCCTTCGCCGCGAGACTGAGCGGTTCGAGAAACACCTGAAGGACATCGAGCGGCGGCGAAATGCCAGCCAGTCGGAACCAGCCGCCGACCCACAGGAATTCATCTAATCGAAGTTGTGGCCACACCGCCGGGCCGTTTGCGGTGGGAGCCTCCCACCCGTCCCCTGCGTCTCCCGTGGCGGGAGGACCAGGTCGGGTCCAGGCGCCCCTGGGGGTGACCCCAGTCGGTGCTTGGCCTCGTGGCGGCGTGGCCGCACACTAGTTGGCGCTTGGAGTTGACATACCTTTGCCGAGGGGCCGAGAAGGCTATGCGCAGCCCCCGCCCTCCCCGAATCAGTGCCGACCGACCGCCTCGGGAACATGTTGCGGGCCCACGCCGCAATTGGCATGGGGGCCGCAAGCCTCGTCCTCGTTGCGACCAGCGTCGCCAACCTCCTCAAGCCCCACGTCGACCCGTTGGACGACCCCGTCAGCAACCTGGCCCGGGGGCACATGGGACAAATCGTCGGCGTTACGTTCGTCGTGGCGGGCCTTGGCCTGATTGCGCTGGCTGCGGCGCTCCGACGCACCGTGCGGGGTGGTCCCCGGTGGGCCGCGACCACCCCCATGGCGCTGGGTGGCGTCTGCATCCTGCTGCTGGCCGTCTTCAGGGCCGACCCGACGATCGTTCCTTCAACCATGGAGGGGCGAGTCCACTTGATCCTGGCCGGGTTCGGTTTCTTGTGCCTGGGGACCTCGTTTCTTGTCCACACCGAGCTGTTCCGCCTCGATCCGCGTTGGCAGGGCCCGAACCGGTATCTTCGGCCCCTTGCGTGGTGCGGTCTTGGCTTGTTCTACCTCAACGCCGCGTTGTTGGTGGGTGGAATCGTCGTGGGCCCCTTGGTCCTCATCGGTCTGTTTGAGCGTTTGATGATGGGAACCATGCTGGGCTGGACCGCCCTGACCAGTCTTCACCTCAGGCGGCTGTCGCGGAGTGTCCCCTCGCCCTAACCGGTGGCGACGGACGGGTCAGGGCTCCATGTAGGAGGAGCCCCGTCCCCGTCCCGTGCTTCCCGCCAACGGGATTGGCCACTACCTTCGCGACCTCGTGTACGGCGCCCTAGACGGGGGCGTCACGACGCTGGCCATCGTGGCAGGCGCCTCTGGGGCGGACCTTGGCGCACGCGTCGCCATCATCCTTGGCATCGCCAACCTGGTAGGCGATGGAGTCTCCATGGCCGCCGGCAACTACCTCGGGATGCGGTCCGAGATTCAGCAGCGCGGCGG
>JBAZXE010000039.1:0-19489 GCA_041659985.1 Thermoplasmatota archaeon
AAGTCGGCATCCACGACGGGCACCCCCTCGAACTCAATGGGCACCTGGAACGCCTCGTGCATCAGCGGCGGGGTGCCGGGCGCGACGGCCAAGGACGTGCCCTTGAAGGCGCCGGTCTGCGCCGTGCCCGTCGACGTCGAGACGTCCATGTTGTAGACGCGGAAGGTCTCCGTCCAGGTGTCGATGAAGGAAGCGATGATGGTGTCGTCGTTGCGCCCGAATTCCGCCAACAGGTTTGCGAGCGCTTGCTCGTAACCGGTGCCTTGCGGTGGGCCGTTCTTGATCTCGATGTTCATCATCACACCGGGGAACGTTTCCAACGCTTGGCGCAAGGTCGGGATGCGGAAGTCGTCCGCCTTGCAGCCGGGCGGTGGCGCCTTGTCTCCGGTGCGGATGCCACGCAATGTGTAGTCCGCTGCCGCGGCATCGTGGACCGCGTTGCGTCCCGGCACGAACCAGTACGCGGCGTCGAGGGCTTGGATCTCCGCCAGCGTCATGTCCTGGACGGCCCCGGCCCCCTCGGTCGTGCGGTCGACGGTGGTGTCGTGCAGCAGGACCAGTTCGCCGTCGGAGGTGACGTGCACGTCGAGCTCCAGCATGTCGGCGCCCTTGCGGATGGCGGTCTTCAAAGCGTACATCGTTGCCGATGGCACTTCGTTCTCGCCGCCTTGGTGCGCGATGTTGAGCGGGCGGCGGTCCATCCATCCGTCATGGGCTGGAGCGGGGAGGAATGCCTCGAAGTCGCACGGCATCCAGGAGGGAGTGTCGACCGAGGTGGCGGTCGTGTTGGGCGTCGTGGTTCCGTCGCCCAGGCAGCCGGCACAGGCGACGAAGGCCAGCAGGACCACGGCGGTCGGCTTCATCGCTTGGCGATGGCGGTCCTGTGCACAAGAGGATAGCGGAGTCCTTCACGGGCCGGCAGTCGGCTCCGTCGGCACAGCCACCTGCGACTCGCGGCGAAGACGGAGCAGGGCCGCGATGAAGAGCAACTCAAGGACGATGTGTGCCACCAGCAGTTCGATGGCCCCGCGCTGCGCGTCGAACGCGAGACTCATCAGGACGAACGCCAACTCGTTGCCGAGGGCGAAGAACAGGAAGCCCGGCGCATGGAACCCGCGCCGTCGCCGCAGCAGCAGGAACGCCACGGCGTAGAACCCGCCCGCCGCCACGACGAGGACGGGCGTCGGAAGGCCCCGGTCTGACAAGGCTGCCATGAGCAGGAGCAGCGGAGCCATCGCGGCACCCAGCCAGGCCGCGCCACGACCGGACACGCCTTCGTCAAGCAGGACGGGCCGTTTGGGAAGGACAAGCGCCAGCAGCACAAGGCTTGCAATGAGAGTCAGGGACAAGACGAACGACGTTGGGGTACCGCGCACGTTGTCAGGGCCGGAATGCACCAGCAGGCCCACTGCCACCATCACGGCGAACAAGGCGAGGCTGGTCTTGCGCCCCAGCCACGGCTCGGCGCGGCGCGAGGGGAACAACCACCAGGCAAAGGCGATTGGGTAGAGCACCGAGTGCATCGCGTGCCACGGCACGATGAAGGACGCCCACGCCCAGTTGACCCCGGATTGGCGGTAGCCGTCGAACGTGTCGATGGGGACAGCCACGTCCATGAACACCGTCTTGGCAAACAGCGCCTCATTGACGAACCCGTACGCTAGGCCGAGGACGAACAGGCCGGGGACTCCGAGCCCGAGGCGGACCCAGGCGTCGCGGATGAGCAGGACCGGGATGCCGTACGCCACCAGCATCAGCACCAAGACGACGGGCGTGAAGAACAGGGTCGGAGGGAGATTGCCCGTCAGCACCTCGGCCAGGATGGGGCTCGCGATGGCGAGGAAGAGAGGCGCCGCCCATCGCTGGCTCCGTTCTGACACGCCCGGCGAGCGCTGCGCCGCCTCCTAATGGTTGTCTACCACGAAAACAGGGAGAAGAATCCGAGGACGGCAAGGTTGCGCAGGAAGACGCCGACGAGGACGGCGACCAGGAAGGGGACGGTACGCAAGTTGACGAGCACGGCGGCGTACAGCGTGACGAGCTTGGGGATGAACTGCAGCACCAGCAGCACTGTGATGCCCACGTATGTCCATCGTTTGGCGAGTCGCACACTCCACTCCAAGGTCCGGCGGGACCAACGGCTCTTCGTGGCCCGATGGCGCAAGATCTCGCGGCCGGTGTGCCCGAGGCCCAGCAGAAGGGATGCCCCCGCCGCGCTCCCGACGGCGGCACCGATGCAACCGAAGAAGCCCAGTAGCGGGTACCGGCTGAGCACCAAGAGCAGGGTCGCCGTGATGCCGCTGAGGAAGGACACGCCGGCCAGCGCCCAAAGAGCGTCCCAGGTCCCGGTCTCGTTCCCGGCGGCGCGAAACATGAGCCAGCCCGCCAGCCAGACGAGGGCGCCACCCACGGCTGAGGCGCCGGAGAGCAGGTAGAGTCGCCGACGGTCCTCGGGTCCGCCCGGTTGCACGCCGGACGCGGGGGCATTCGCAGGATTCACGGGCGCCGATGGACGGCTGTCGTGAAGGCTTTGCTAGCGGAACGTGGCAATCTCGCGCGCAGGTTTGCGCGGACTTGGCCTCTCGCGGGCCCGGTAGTGCTCGGGGAGGCCAGCCGGGTCGGCCGGGTAGCCCAGCGCAAGAGCGCACAGAATTTCCTCCTCGGGGGAAAGACCGAGCAGAGCATGCGCCTTTTCGATGTCGACGCCGCCCATGTAGTGGGCCTTGACGCCGTGCCGCTCGCCTTCGAGGACGAATTGCACTGTGGCGGCTCCGGTGTCGAAGCGGGCGTGGCGATTCAGCGATTCCGGCGGCGCGAGTGGGTTGGGGCCGTGGACCGTTCGGGCGGCGACCCAGACGAGGACGGGGGCCTTGTCGCTCCAGGAGCGGTTGAATCCGTTGACGGCTTCGTTCCACTGCGTGCGCGTGGCGTCCTGGTTGGCGCTGATGTAGAACCGCCACGGCTGCACGTTGATGCTGCTGGGCGCCCAACGGGCCGCTTCAACCATGGAGTCGAGGACGGAACGCGGGACGGGGTCGCTGCGGAAGGCGCGCGGGCTCCAACGATTGACGAAGAGCGGAAGGACATCGTGTTCGGGCTGGCGAGCGAAGGCCGATTGGGCACTCTGCGCGGGCATCAGGCCACCTGGGTGGGGCTGCGTCCGAAGCGCTGCTGCACCCAGGCTGGTCGGGTCAGCAGGGCGACCGTGGCGGCGAGGGCACCAAGGGCGAGCGGAACGATGGCGATGCCATATTCCGCGATGCGCAGGTGCGTCAAGACGGCGCCGCCCATGACTAGGATGAGGCCGGTCGCGGCGTAGAATCGGGCGCGGGGAATCAGCAGACCGATGGCGCCGGCGACCTCAGCGAGTCCGACGGGGAAGCGGGCCCAGGCAGGGAGACCCCACTCCTCGAACTGCTCGTCGAACGTGATTCCGCCGGCGGTTTCGGCGTTGCGCAGCTTGCCGGAGCCGGACAGGAGGAACATGAGGGCAAGAAGGACCGAGAGGGACCACAGGGTGATGGTGCGGGCTTTGGAGGCCATAACAATGCTACACAAGCTGTAGTCATATGCTCCGCAGTTCGTAGCAAAGGAGCCGCTCCCCACCCTGGGAGTGGGCAATTGATATAGGTTTGAAAGCCACTCCTGTCCTCGTAGCATGACGCCGAAAGCCGTCGCCGTGGAGGTCCGGTCGCCGCCCTCCATCCAGTCCCCGCCCCCCGAAGGCCAGTGCGGACCCGCCGCCGACGGCTGCCTAGGAGAGCTGTTCGGCCTCCTGTCGCAGACGCACATGATGCAGATTCTCGGCTTGCTCATCTGGCGATCGAAGGGACCGGTGCGCTTCGTCGAGCTGCAGGAGACCCTGAAGATGAGCCCCAACACGCTCTCCACGCGGCTCAAGGCCTTGGTCGAGGCGGGGCTTGTGACGCGCACGCCCTACAGCACCATCCCTCCGCGCGTCGACTACCAGGCGACGGCCAAGGCGCACGGGCTCAAGCGCGTCTTCAAGTCGTTGCACGAGTGGGCCTCCGAGAACGACCTCGAGCCCGTCAGGCCGGGCACCTGAATCTGCATCAGGCACAAGCCGTTTAGCCAGTCGTCCCGTTGGCGTGGGTATGCGCGTCGGCATCATCGGCAGCGGCGGAGTGGCGCAGAACCTCGGTGCAGGATTCCTGGCGAAGGGACACGACGTGGTCATCGGGACCCGCGACCCCAAAGCGGCACTGGCCAAGACCGCCCCGGACGCCATGGGTACGCCGCCCATCTCTGCTTGGCTGAAGGCCAATCCCAAGGCCAAGGTCGTCACGATGGCGGAGGCCGCCAAACATGGTGAGATTCTCGTGTTGGCCGTGCACGGCCAGAACGTCGCCGAAGCCGTCAAGACCGCCGGGCCCGACAACCTCGCCGGCAAGCTCGTTCTCGACACCTCGAACCCGCTTGAGTTCGGGGCCAACGGGGCGCACAAACCCAAGTCCATTCCGGATTCCTGCATGCAAGTCGCGCAGCGCGCCGCCCCGAAGGCCCGCTTCGTCAAGGCGTGGAACTGCACGCCTGGCCACCTCATGGTCAATCCCAAGACCCCCGGCGGCGGCGACCAGCTCATCTGCGGCGACGATGCCAAAGCCAAGGAGCAAGCCGCAAAAATCCTGAAGGACTTCGGCTGGGGCGTCGCGGACGTCGGTGACGCCAGCATGGCCCCCTACGTGGAGGGGATGGGCCTCGCGGTCATCAACCAGGCCGTCAAGTCCAATGACTGGGGCTGGATTGTCAAGCTCAATGGCCGCAAGGCCTAGGCAGCGCCTGGGGGAACCAGAAGGGTCACGTTGCCCTCGATGTGGAAGGCCTGGTCGGAGGACACGAATGCATAGCCTGGCACTGCCGGGTTGTAAACGAGACCTTGCGGGTTGTACACGGAGATGTGCAGGCGCTCGTCCGGAGTCAGCGGCACGGACACGCCTTGGAGGCTCACCCGCAGCGGAGACGTCCCGGTCACCTCCGGGTAGGTCGTGCTGTTGCAGCCCTCGCAACTGGCCATCACCATGAATCCAACGGTCAACATGGCCGTCGCCGGCGTCTGTGCGGTCCAGCTGACTTCCAAATCGAGTCCCGTGAAATTCACGCCCGGCCGGTCGACATAGACGTCGCTTCCGTCATCCGTCACATCAACGGTTTGACAGGCGGCCGCCGGGAAAACGCAGCCGTGCAGGCTTGTTCCCAGCATGCCGTCGAAGTTGATTGAAACCGCCTCGACGACGGGTTCGGGCGCAGCCACTGGCGCCATCGACGTGGAACTCGAAGACACCGGGCTTGGGTCGGCTGGTTCCGGCGCGTCGCTGCACCCGGCCAGGAACAGAAGCAGGGCAATCGAGAAGGCCTGGCGCATCGCACGGAGGTCCACGGTCGCCGTCAAAAGGCTTGGCGTCACGTGGCGCAACTGCCGGCGGGGCTAGTGGGTGGCTTCAATCTCGCCGAACTTGCCGTTGCGGAAATCCTCGACGGCCTGCACGATCTCGTCGCGCGTCGTCATCACGAACGGGCCGTACTGGAACACGGGTTCGCGCAGGGGAATCCCGGTGACGAACAGCAACTGCGCTCCCTTGGTGCCGGCGACGATGTGCGCTTCGCCGTTCCCGGACAACACGGCCAGCTGGTGCGCGCCAACGGCCTTGCCTGCAATCTCGGCGGAGCCGTCGAAGACGTAAGCGAATCCCTCGTGGCCTTGCGGCATCGGCAACCCGACGGTTGCGCCCGGTTCGAGCTTGGCGTGGAAGTACTGGATCGGGGTGCGGGTGTCGATGGCCGCCGAGGTGGAGCCGAACTTGCCGGCCACGACGCGCACGACGCCGCCGGGCACTTGTGCTTCCGGGATGCTCGAGGCCGGGATCTCCTGGTAGCGCGGCCGCATCATCTTGTCGGCCTTCGGGAGATTGACCCAGAGCTGGAAGCCGTGCAGGCGGCCGCCCTTGGCGCGCAGATCGGCGGAGGGCATCTCGGAGTGCACGACTCCGGCACCGGCTGTCATCCATTGCACGTCGCCAGGGCGTAGGCGGCCGCGGTTACCGTGCGAGTCCTTGTGTTCGAACTCGCCGTCGAGCAGCATGGTCACGGTCTCGAAGCCGCGATGCGGGTGGTCGGGGAAGCCGCTGCGCGCGCCGGGTTCGAAGGTGATGGGGCCCATCTCGTCGAGCATCAGGAACGGGTCGATGCGGGCGATGGACTGGTTGGGGAAGGCGCGTTGCACGACCATGCCGTCGCCCTCGGGGGTTCGTTGGGCGGAGATGATGCGCGTGACGGTCGGAGCCATGGGACCCAGTCGGTGCCGGTGGTGAAAACCTCGACGGTTCCGGGCAAAGGAGCGACCCGTACCTCCGGCCCACGAAACAGGGATTACGGGGAGACCGGGGAAACAGAGTCCTCGTTTTCCCCGAAATCCCTGTTCGGGCGTCGGGTCTACGCGAGCGCCACGACTTGCGGCACGCCGACGCCTTCCTCACGCAGCATGGCCAACAGGTCCGCGTCCGGCAGGTCGCCGACTTCGAGTTCCTTGATGCGGCGCAGCACCCGGGCCAAGGTCGCGTCGTCGACGATGAGGCCGAGTTCGCGGCACTTGTACTGCAGCGTCACGAGGCCGGCGAAGCGACCGACGGTGATGCTGCGACTGCGCCCGACGAGGTGGGCCGGGATGGACTCGTAGTGGCCGGGGTCGTGGAATACGGCCGCCACGTGCAGGCCGGCGTTGTGGCGGAAGGCGTAGCGGCCGACCACGGGCGCTTGCCAGGCGACGGGGAGGCCGGAGGCGGTCTCCACCATCTGCGCCAACGCTGGGAGGCGAGTCAGGTCCCACGGTGCGTCAATCTGTTCGACCACACGCAGTGCGGTGGAGAGGCTGGCAAGGTCGGTGATGCCGCAACGTTCACCGATGCCGTTGACGGTGACGTCGGCCACCTGGGCGCCAGCGTCGAAGGCTGCCATGGAGTTGGCGACCGCCAGGCCGAGGTCGTTGTGGCAGTGGACGTGGAGCGGCACATCGACGACGGCGCCGAGCCGCTCGACGAACGCGGCCATGCGGCTTGGCGTCATGCAGCCGGTGGTGTCGGCGATGCTGATGCGGTCGGCGCCGGCCGCGACGGCTGCCTGCGCGACCTTGCGCACGTTGGTCCACGAGGAGCGCACGGTGTCCTCCGGCGTGTAGCGGACCTTCAGACCGTGCTCCTTGGCGTAGCCGACGACGTCCTGCACGGTGGCGATGACGGAGTCGAGGTCGCGGCGGAAGCGTTGCTCGAGAGCCTCGTTGCGGACACTGTAGAAGATGCCGACCCATTCGACGTCGCACTGGCGGGCGCGGTCGATGTCCTCGCGGATGCCGCGCGCGTGCGCCAAGGTCTGCGTGCTCAAGCCGGCGTTGGCGACGGCCTTGCTGGCGCGAAACACGTCGTCGCTGACGGCGGGGTGTCCGACTTCGAGGTAGTCCACGCCGAAGGCGTCGAGTTCGCGGGCGATGGCGACCTTGTCCTCGAGGCGGTAGCGCACGCCGGGCGTCTGCTCGCCCTCGCGCAGGGTCGAGTCGAGGAGTTGGGGACGGGTCGGGCGGTCGGCCATGAGGCACCATGCGGATTTCGTGGCGCATTGTGCGCCTTTCGTCAGCTTGGTCGCGCAGATGCGTGTTGTATATCACGATTGCTACGAATTATGTGGAAATGCTGCGCTGTTCGCGGCAAGCCTTATCCCTTCGCTGGGCTGCCCGCTAGCACCGCGATGCCTGGCGCAACCCTGTCGGAACAAATCCTTGCCCGCAACTCCGGGCAGGCCAAGGTCCGCCCCGGCCAGATTGTCGACGCCGCCGTCGACCTCGCCCTCTCGCACGACAACTCGTTGCTGGTGAGTCGGCAGTTCAAGCAGATTGGATTGCCGCGCGTCTGGGATCCAAGCAAGTGCGTCGTGACCTTCGACCACCGTGGTCCCGCCGCCACCATTGAGATCGCCGACGGCCACCGCGAGGTCCGCGAGTTCCTCAAGACACAGGGCATCACCAAGTTCTACGACGTCGGCTACGGCATCTGCCACCAGGTGCTGCCCGAAGAAGGTCTCGTGCGTCCCGGCATGGTCCTCGTCGGCACGGACAGCCACACCACGACGCACGGTGCGTTCGGAGCGTTCAGCCTCGGCATCGGCGCCACCGAGATGGCCGGCGTCTGGGCGACGGGTCGCCTGTGGTTCCGCGTGCCGGAATCGGTGCGCCTTGAGCTCACCGGCCGCCTGCAACGCCGCGTCTACACAAAGGACCTCATCCTCCACCTCATCGGCGAGAACGGCCTCGACGGCTTCGATTACCGCACCGTGGAGTTCACCGGCTCGCTCTTCGACTCCCTGACGGTCGATTCGCGCATGACGATGGCGAACCTCGCGATGGAGATGGGCGCCAAGAACGCCTTTTGCCCGACCGACGAAGCCGTCCTCTCATGGCTGGAGCGGACGACGCCGGGCCCCCTGGAGCCCATCGCGGCGGACCCCGACGCCCACTACGAACGCCGTCTCACTGTTGACGTGTCCGCGCTGGAACCGCAAGTGGCCTGCCCCAACGCCGTGGACAACGTCAAGGCGGTCCGCGAAGTCGCAGGAACCAAGGTTGACCAGGTCTTCATCGGCACTTGCACGAACGGACGCCTCGAGGACTTCCAGCAAGCCGCCGAGATTCTGCGCGGCGAACAAGTCGCCGCCAACGTGCGCGTCATGGCCGTGCCCGCCAGCCGCAAAGTGTTCCTGCAAGCGCTCCAGGACGGCACCGTGCAGGCGTTGACGGAAGCCGGCGTGTCGTTCCAGACCGCCGGCTGCGGCCCCTGTCTCGGCGCGCACCAGGGCCTCCTCGGCAAGGGCGAAGTCTGCTTCTCGACGACGAACCGCAACTTCCAGGGCCGCATGGGCCACCGCGACTCGAAGGTGTATCTCGGTTCGCCGGCCACGGCCGCCGCGACGGCGCTCTACGGAGTCATCACCGACCCGAGGGATGCCTGATGGGTCGTGCGTTCGTCTACGGCGACGACGTCGATACCGACCGTCTCTTCCCGGGGCGCTATCTCTTCGTCGCCGACGCGGCCGGCATGCGCAAGTACGCTCTCGAGGACCTCGACCCGACGTTCCGCGAACGCGTCAAGGACGGCGACGTCCTGGTGGGGGGACGCAACTTTGGCTGCGGCAGCTCGCGCGAACAAGCCGTCGCCTGCCTCCTCCACTCCGGCGTCCGCACCGTCATCGCGCGCAGCTTCGCCCGCATCTACTACCGCAACGCCATCAACAACGGCGTCGCCCCCCTCGTCTGCCCGGCGGCCGTTGACGGAATCGACGACGGCGATTCGATTGCCATCGACCTGGCCGCAGGCACCATCTCCAACCAGACGCGGGGCGAAACATACCGGTTCGAGCCCCTGCCGGAATTTTTGCGCGCCATCCTGGACGACGGCGGCCTCGTGCAGCACCTGCGCCGCCGCTTCGCCGCTCCCGTGGTGACGGCATGAAGGCCCGTCCCCTCGTGGCGGTCCTGCCCGGCGACGGCATCGGCCCCGAGGCCACCGCCGTGGCCGTCAAGGTCCTGCAAGCCGCGGGATTCGAGGCGTCATTCTCCTTCCACGCCGTCGGTTGGCGCGAATGGTGCGAGAGCGGCGAAGCGCTGCCCGCCTCGACCCTTGCCGCCTGCCGCTCCGCCGATGCCGTCTTGTTCGGTGCCATTACATCCAAACCCGAGGACGAGGCGCAGGCTGAGCTCGTCGCGCATCTGCGCGGCAACGTGCGCTACCGCAGCCCCATCCTGCGCCTGCGCAAGGAACTCGACCTCTACGCCAACATCCGGCCATGCCAAGGCAACGGCATGGACCTCGTCCTTTTCCGCGAGAACACCGAGGGCCTGTACGCCGGGTTCGAGACGTCGACCGTGACGCCGAGTCTGCACACAGCGTTCCCCGGCCTGCCCGAGGACGCCGCGGTGAGCCTGCGCGTCATTACGCCGCAAGGGGCGCGCCGCATCTGCGAGGCCGCCTTCAGCTACGCCCAGGGACACGGCCGCAAGCGCGTGACGTTGCTGGAGAAGGCCAACGTGCTGCGCGAGACGGGCGGCCTCATGCGGCGCGAGTTTTACGCCGTCGCCCGCCAGTTCCCCGGCATCGTGGCCGACGAGCTGCACATCGATGCCGCCTGCGCGCGCGTCGTGTCGCGCCCCGGCGACTTCGACGTCGTCGTAGCAACGAATCTCTTTGGCGACATCTTCAGCGACGTGGCCGCGGAAGTCTCCGGCGGCCTTCCCCTTGCGGCCTCGGCCAGTGTCGGCTCCCAGCATCTGTTGTTTGAGCCCGTGCACGGCTCTGCCCCCGACATCGCTGGACGGGGCCTCGCGAACCCCCTAGGCGCCGTGAAGGCGGCGGCGATGATGGCGAGTCGGCTGGGCCAGCAGCCCGTGGCCGACCGCATCGAGTCTGCGTTGGCGCGACTCATCGTCGACGGCCAGGCTCTTCCACGCGACATGGGCGGAACGGCCACCACCCTCCAAGTGCAGGCGGCTTTGCTGGACGCGTTGACGGTCCAAATCAGCGCGCCTTGAATTCGGCAAGCCAACCGTCGAAACGCTTGCGGCTTGCAGCCATCGATTTGCCCGGATTCGCCGCGGACGCGATGGGATCCAGCGCTTCCGCGTCGGCCTTGAGTGGGTGGCTCAAGTCGTGCAAGGTGGGGCGCTGAGTTTGGAACAACAATCCCGTGGGGACCTTGCTCGTGTCGTTGGCGATGTCCATGGCCGCCTTCCAATCCGTCGGGTCGTGGCCGTCGATGGGCTGGGCGTGCTCCTTGAACCAGTCGAAGGTGTTGACGAGGTTGTAGGTCACGCACGGGCTCTGCACATTGATGAAGGAGAAACCGCGGTGCTTGACGCCGCGCTCGATGA
The DNA here is from genome assembly GCA_041659985.1 of Thermoplasmatota archaeon. Taxonomy (GTDB): domain Archaea; phylum Thermoplasmatota; class E2; order JACPAO01; family JAHFTW01; genus JAHFTW01. Next base: position 10,928 of record JBAZXE010000039.1, read on the forward strand.
GGTCCACCAGCTGCGGCATTGCGGCCGAGTAGCCTTGCGCGACGAACGTGGCGCCCGCCGAGAGCGCGAGGGCCAGCGGATTGAGCGGACTTGCCAGAGGCCCGAGGGGACTGGCCTTCGTGGACATCTCCGTCGGCGTCGTCGGCGACGTCTGGCCCTTGGTGAGGCCGTACACTTGGTTGTCCATCACGACGTACGTGATGTCGACGTTGCGGCGCGCCGCATGCAGGAAGTGTCCCAAGCCGATGCCGAAGCCATCGCCGTCGCCGCCCGCCGCCAACACCGTGAGATTCGGGTTGGCGACCTTGACGCCCGTGGCCAGGGGCAGGACGCGGCCGTGGATGCCGTGGATGCCGTAAGTGCGGAAGTAGGCCGTGATGTTGCCGGAACAGCCGATGCCGGTGGCCAGAACGGTTTGGCTTGGATCAAGCCCGAGATTGGCAGCGGCCTTCTGCAACGCGGTGAGGACGCCGAAGTCGCCGCAGCCGGGGCACCAGATGGGATCCTTGCCCTTGTAGTCCTTGAAATTCAGTTTGGCCGACGCGGCGGGGAGTGCAGCTTCGCTCATTCGCCGTCTCCCTCCACGAAGCGACCGATCATGGCGTTGCGCGCAAGGATGGCTCCGACGACGAGGGCTACGGTGCCGGCGCCACCAATGGTGAACCCCAACAAGGGCCGAGGCCCCCAAGCCAACGCGGATCCGGCAAGGAACCCGGCCAAGCCAAGCAACAGCAGGACGATGGCGAACGGAAGGGCGGTCATCGCAAAGCCTCCAGGATGGCGTCGCTGGGAATCGGTCGCCCGTCCGAAATCGCCAGGCTGCCGAGACGGTGGTGCACGGCGAGCTCCGACTTCACCAATCGCGCCAGCTGGCCGAAGCCGTTCGCCTCCACGCAGAGAATGGGCGCCTTGGTGCCCAGTGCCGCCGAGACGGCGTCGCGCGGGAAGGGCCACAGGAGCCGGATGCCGACGACGCGCGGCTTGCGGCCGCGGGCGCGCAGGCGGTCGGCCGCCTCGCGGCAGGCCTCCACTGTCGAGCCCCAAGACAAGAGAATGACGTCAGGAATTCCCGGCTCGCCTTCGACGAAGACCGGCCGGTCGGCTTCCTCGACGATGGCCTGCATACGGCGCAGGCGGCGAGCCACCATGTCGGCGCGGACCTTCGGGTCCTCATTGGTGAAGCCGTTCGGGGAATGTTCCGTGGAGTTGGCGTAATGGCGTCCGCCGGCCTCGCCGGGGATGGCGACGCGGACCGGGTGCTCGGAGCCGTCGCCGAAGTACGCGTTGTAGGAGTGGTCCCACGCGTTGGCCGTCGGCGCCAGGGGATTGGCTTGGCGCACGTCTTGGCTTTTGGCGGCGGCCTCGACGTCGAACGGCGCGACCGTCTGGCGGAACAGGCTGGCCTGCTGGTCGAGGGCGACGAAGGCGGGAGCACGGAAACGCTCGGCGAGACGGAACGCCTCGGCGGTGGCGTGGAAGGCGTCGGCCACATCGGTGGGCGAGAGGACGATGCGAACGTGTTCGCCGTGGCCACCGTGCACCAGGTGCCACAGGTCTTCCTGGCCGTGCTTGGTCGGCATGCCGGTCGAGGGGCCGGGGCGTTGGCAGTCGATGACGACGATGGGGACCTCGGCGGAGCCGGCGAAGCCCAACGCCTCCGTCATGAGACTGAGACCAGGGCCCGACGTGGCGGTGAGGGCTTTGGCTCCCGCAAATCCGGCGCCGATGAGGACGTTGACGGCGGCGAGTTCATCCTCCATCTGCAGTGCAGTCCCGCCCAACGCCATGAGGCGAGGCGTGAGGTATTCTAGGATGTCCGACGCCGGCGTGATGGGGTAGGCGGCCGCGACCCGGCAGCCCGCCGCAAGGGCGCCGAGGCTCGCCGCTTCGTTTCCAGAAAGCAGCAGCGCGGGACCTTTCTCCGGGGCGGGCACCTTGAAGCGCGGCGTGGCGCCGTAGCGCTTGACGGCCTCGTCGTGGCCTGCCTGCAGCGCCTTGCGGTTCTGCTCGACGACCTTGTCGCCCTTGGAGCGGAACTGGTCGTCCACGGCGGCGGCCAACGTGGGAAGGTCGACGCCGAGCAAAGCAGCGGATGCACCGAGGGCCACCATGTTCTTCGCCTTGGCAAGGCCCGCCGCGGTGGCCAGCGCCGTGAACGGGAACGGCTCAAGCGCGCAGCCGGACACGGAGACGAACGAGCCGCCCTTGCCTTCGTCCACAAGCAGGAGACCGCCAGGCCCCATGCGCACGTCGAGGCGAGGCAGAACGGTGTCGTTGAACGCGAGCGCGAGGTCGATGCGGCCGGGCGGCACCAAGCGGCCTTCCGGCGTCAGACGCACCGTGAACGTCGTGTCCCCGCCCCGGATGCGGCTGGGAAAGTCGCGCTGCGTCGTCGGCCGGTACCCCAATCCGGCCAGGGCGCGGGCGAAGGTGTCGCCCCCGGATTCCAGGCCTTCGCCGGCGGTGCCCGCGATGAGCCAAGCGACGCCGTGGCCCTCCTTGGGCAAGCCGGTTCCAACCATGTGCAACCCGTCCACGAACGTCGCAGCCATGAACGCTTGGGTCGCCCAAATTGTGGTGGGGCCGCCGTGGTACCAGGAGGCGGGACCAAGTTTGGACGCCTTACGGTTTTCGCAGGCGTTCGGGGATTCAGGGGCCCTTGTCAGGCATGGCCGCCCGCGTCCGAGTCAGGAACGCGAACGCCCCGAGCAGGGCAAAGCAGCCGGCGACGCCGTACACGACGCTCAACCGCGCCGCTCGAACCATGTCCGCTTCATAGGTTGCAAATCCAGGTTGCCCCGGCTGCGGCGCTTCGCCGCCAAACTGCGTGAAGGCCCGCCAAAACAACGCCAACGCCGCCAGCCCCAGCGCCATGCTCACCAACCGATTCAACGCCGGTTGCAAAGAAATCAGGCCATCGGTTTGCCGCACTTCGAGCAGAACGCAGCGGCCTCGAGTTCGAGAGACGAGCAAGCCTTGCAGCGAACCTTCACGACCTCCCTTGCGGCACTCCCGCTTAGTCCCTGCATCGCCTGCATGGTTTGCGGGTCCAAACCGCCCATCCCCTGCATCATCCCGGACGGCATCCCGCCCATCCCCGGCATGCCCATGCCGCCCATCATGCGCTTCGTCATGCGGCGCATCATGACCATGTTGAGGACGAAGCCGAGGACCAGGCCTGCCACACCAAGGGCGATGAACCAAGTGGCGTGCTCCTGGAAGAACGTGATTGCGGCGTTCGCCCGCGGGTCCGCCGCCTTGTACTGGTCAAGATAATACGAGTATCCCGCCAAACCCGCCCCGGAAACCATGAGCGCGGTCGTCGCCAGTCGGATCATCCGCTGCGACATCGAGGTCACCATGGAGCCAAGCATACGGGAGAGCAGCCTCGCCCCTCTTCTTGAGCGTGCCCCACCGTCGCGTTCATATGAGAGACCCTTGTGGCCCGACTTGCGCGCGACGGGAAGTGCGTACCATTCCAGCGGGGTGGGGTAGCCAGGAAATCCCGACGGGCTCATAACCCGTAGACCAGTCGTTCAAATCGACTCCCCGCTATCCAGAATCCGGACACGCTATTCAGAATATGACTAGCTATCAAGAATCGGCCAAGGCCAACGGCCGTCGAGGCCGGTTCATATACCTGGGACGCCGGTGGACTTGAACTCGCTAGGTCGCCGGTTGGCGTCCGAAGCGGATTTATCATGGCCGTCGCGAGTCGTTTGGCGTGGCCGGTCGACTTCCAAAACCTGACGCCGCTCTTGAGCATGCGAAGTTCAACTACGGGGAACTAGAGAATAGCTTCCGGACTGGCGATGGCAAGTACGAGTTTCACCTGAACAACTTCTTGTCGTCAGTCCAGGCCGTCTTTTGGGCGTTGAACAAGTGCTACGGCAGCGAGCGCGGCTACATGGAATGGAGGAACAGCCGATCACAGCGCCTTCCGAACGAAGGTCCGATTTTCAAGGAGATGCGGAATGTCAGCATCAAGGAGGGACCGGTAACCAATTCGGCCGTCATCGTCGGCATTCACCTGGAGGGGCCCGACATCGTGCCTGCGCATGCGACAGTCACTGGTCCTTGGATTGAGACGGCCACGGGAAAGCCGTCGTCCAACAAGGTGACCATCACAACCACGGATGGAAAGAAGCAGGTGGTAGATGGCGCGGTGACCCATGACTTCTCGGTCACTGTGGTGGCTGACGGTAAGGAATACCAAGTTCCTCACGAGCGCAAAGGCGTACATGGGCGCGACAAGCGACGAGGTTGCACAAGCGTCGAGACGTTTCGGCCGACGCTGACAGCCTTCAGCCATACGCCGCGTCCTGATCCTTCGCCTTTGGCTTCGTTGCGTCGGCCAGTAAGCCGCGGCCTAGTTCCTGGTCGAATTCCTGTTGGGAAATCTTGCCTTTGGCGAGGTCAAGGTAGAGGGCGCCGATTCGCTCCGCTGGTGACTTGATGGTTGCTGAGGCGCCGGGGAGAAGGTCGCGGCGGTCCATGCGGTCCTCGAGGGTCGGCTGGTTGTAGTGTTTCTCGAAGACCTTCTGGGTGATGCCGAGTTGCTCCCGGGCCAGGCGGGGGTTCTCTTTCGCCATGTGGGTTCCCACGCTCTTCCGAGGCACGTGGGTTGTCACGTTCTTGCGGATGTGAGCCAGCGCAGCGAGCCGGTGTAGGGAGTCGTTCATCGTCTGGTAGGTTACGACCTTGCCGCGTGGTCCCATCATGATGGGTGTCTTGTCTTCCCCGAGCCAGGATTTGTGTTTGATCAGGAACTTGCGTTGGTCTTGCAGGCGGCGAAGTGCCCGTTCCGTCAGCAAGGCATCGTGTTGATCGCGGTTCTTTACTTTCGGGAAGCGGATGGCGCCCTTGGACCAATCTACGCAGCTGAATGTCGTCTCTGGGGCTCCAATCGAGTCCCAGCGGCCGGCGCTGCTCATGGCGACCTCGAGGTACGTGTGAAGGGCACTCCGGTAGTGCTCGTTCTGCATCCTGAGCTCCGGCAACCTTGCAATCATGGTCTCCATCTCGTCGATGGTCAGGTGATCGCCTTGCTTGGCGGTCTGGCGGAACCCCTTCATCTTGAGGCCTTGGCCGGGCTTGATATCGCGTTCGCCGAAGAGTAGGTTGACGGTGGCGTTCCAGTCCTTGACGATGTTGTAGGCGTAGTTCTCGGAGATGTGGCCTTGGTCCACGAGGTGGCGCAGGTAGGCGCGATAGGCGGTGGTGCCGACCGTCGTCAACGTAGCGAGGTTGAACCCCTGCTCGCCGAGCTCGGTCAGGATCTTGCGCATGACGACGACCTTGTTGCGGCGCGTGCTTGCTTCGAGGATTTTCTTGGCGTGGTAGTCCACGACGACCAGTTCCGCGGCGGCGGCCGGCGAGAGTCCGGCGTAGCGGGCGCGGTCCATGACCTCGACCTTGGCGGCCTCGGGAGCAACGAAGGACGCGAAGTCAGGCTTCGCTTTCGTCGTCATCGCCCTGGCCCCCTTTCTTGGGCAGGTCCCGGCCGGGCTTGGTTTTGGCCGATCGGAAGCGGGCGAAGGCATTCATGACGTCCCGTGTGTGTGCTTTCGGGTCGCCCGGCTTGCCGTTGGCCTTGGCGGCCGCCACTCCTTCCTTCCACGAAACATTGACCAAGAGGAGAAGTTCGTCGACCAATGGGTCCACGGATTGAACGAACTCCCCGCGAGCATCTTTCGAGATTTCCGCGCCCGTAAGTTGATGGTAGCGCTCCGCGACGTACGTCTTGCTGCTCACGCGGGGCACGCTCTCGGGCGGGTTGGGCATCTTCGTTTCCAACAGGCGGGAAAAGCGCGACCGAGTCGGACAAATCGCCCCTGCAATCGAATCCTCGGTCTTGGCCGATATATAGCCAGGGGGTCGCCGATTCGAGCATCATGCCTCATCCTCGGCGATGCGAAGGTGGTCGTAGGGCGGCCCGCCCCAGATGCGGACCTCGAGGCTTCTTTCCAAACGTCGCGTGAGTTGGGCTTGCATCCGGACGGCGCGCTCGATGGCCGCGTGCAGGGGTTCCTTGTTCACGGACGCCAGGTAGCAGGCCTCACGGTGGAGTTCGGTGCCTTCGATGAGGTTCAACAGCATTGTCTTCAACCGGCCGCCCAAGCGGCCAACCCCAGGCCGCGGGGGGCCCAGGCTGCCAGTCTCGCGCTGGGAGCGGCTCAGGGGCGTTCGATGAGCATGCGGTTGAGCCACGCCTCGGCTTCCGCGGGCTTTCGCAAGTGCTCGTAGACGGCCACTGACGCGATGACCTCGGGCAATGCCAGCAGATCCAACTGCTGGCGTTGCGCGCAGGCCACCGCCTCTTCGGGGGGCAGATTGACGAGAGCAATGGCATCGGCCGCCATGCGCTTTGACCGTTGAGCCTCCACGACTGGCAAGGCTGCTCGAAGCACCGTGTCTACCCAGCCGGTCATGACATTGTCGGGCAGGTGGTGCCTGCGTTGCAGCGTTGTCCAAGCAGCAAACAGGCAGCGGCAGGCGAGGCGTTGAGCAACCTCGCCGGATTTGCCGGGGTACTTGGTGGCCTCCTCCACGATTGAGGGCCAGGCGTGGCTTGGGCGGCCGGCTACGGCTACAATGCGCGCCATGCGAAAAAGGGGGATTCGAGTTGTAGCCGGCAAAGCCGGGAGCAGCGCGAGCATGGCCCGGCTGCTGCTGACCTGAATCAACTGCCAGGGGTTCTGCTTCCACGCCGTTTCCCGGCTCCACCTTGAGGCCAGGCCGGCGTTGACGTTCATGGCCTCCAGGGATTGGACTGTAGCCAGGATGGAATCCGCGTCGACAGCCTTGGTTCGAAGGGATTCGGGGAACGCGGCCAGGATGCGACGGCGGTCTTGCGGGTCCAGCTTTGTGGCCATGCTCAACTGAAGAACCGCGTGGGCTTCGGCCGGCGAACGCGCCCCTCGCATCTCCCGAATCAGACGGTCGACCTCACTCATGCGGAGCACCTGCTTGGGCGGTTTTTTGCTGCTTTCGGCGGGCTAAGCGAACCTGGTCGTCGAGGCTGGGCTCAACCTCGTTGCTCAAGTTGTCGATGTGCGGCCTTGTGGGGTCAATCTCGCGGGGTGGGCCGAACAGGATCCACCAGTCGGGGCTGTCGGGGTCGGTAAGGCACCGGGCTCCGGTGGGGCCGATACTGTTGTCGTACGGGATGCGCAGGTTGGCGCCGCCCGCCGTGCGGCCCACGAGGACGTCGCCGTCCAGGCGGCTTACTTCGAAGCGTGGGAGGTCGCGGCTACGGACCACGACGGGTCCGCCTCGCAGTTCCTTCTCAAGGATCCCGAGGATGAGCTTCTTGTGACTTTCCAGCATCTTGCTTTCGACGTTCATGGTTATCATCTGGGCGCGCCGGGCGCCCAGCCCTAGGCGCCGGCGCGACCACCCTACCTGGTTCCGGTGAGTTCTTGGGCCCTTTCCAGGGCAGCGTAGCGCAGCTTGTTGTGAGCTGCGCCGCGCCGGTTCCATTCCCGCTTCTCGTCTTCCGTCAAGGGCCGGTCGCCTGCAAAGGCGGGTCGGGGTTTGTGGAGGAGGGCAAATGGTAGTGCCGCCAACGCGCAAAACGCCAGGTAGATGCCAGTTTGGTACCAGAAGCCGCCGCCGTTCAGGAGCTCCGCGTAGGCGTCCCAGGCCCCCTTGAGCATGACATGGGGGATTCCGAGCGTCAGAATCAACCCGAACGTCCACAGGAAGAATCGGCCCAATCGCGTGGTTCCAGACTGAGCCTCACGAACGACGCGGTGGCCAGGCTCGGGGCTGTGCCAAATGCGTTCGCACTCCACCAGTTCACGGTAGTTCGGGTCTCGGACGGGGTCGCGCACCATGGTGAGCTCGACCCAGTACTCGCGATCATACGTGGTCGTTCCAGAATACGAGCCGAGGCCCTCCACGCGGATGGAGGTGCCCGAGTGCTTGGCTCGAATGGTCCGTTCACGTTTTCTGATGTCGTGGACGCGCCACCCGAACCAACTCATACGTTCGATGATGGGATCCGGGTTCTCGGTCTCGAACCGCTTCCACTCGTATCGCTCTAGGCCTGCCATTCAAATTCCTCGGGCGCAAGGCGCCTACCCAACCGGCGCCGGCGCCGAGCCCGCTCTTTGCACAGTGCTTGAACCTGAAGTGCAAGGGTTGCCCGTCACTGCCTCACAGACCATTGCTTCCGGGGGCCGTCCCCATCGCACGTGCCTGCGTTTGGCAGGTATATGGGAACCTCAGGTATATCTGGAGCCTGCGAGTTGGCGACCATGATGACCCGGCAGTCGGCCCCGAAGATCCACATCACGTTGGAGGAAGACGTGCACCGGCGACTGCGAGTCCAAGTCGCGCTTCAGAACACCACCATCCAGGATTACGTCGCGGCACTCGTGGCGAAGGCGGTCCGCGACGTCAAACTCCCGGAGGACAGGTAATGGACGTCTTCGGCCTGCGCAAGGGAATCATCGACCGGTTTGACGAATACGTCAAGGGCTTCGCCATCATCCAGGACGAACGACTCCGTCAAGCCGTGTACCACGAGTTGGACAATGGCCTGCTTTGGCCGGATCC
>JBAZXE010000039.1:19499-19965 GCA_041659985.1 Thermoplasmatota archaeon
CGTCCAGGTCAATCCCCGCTGCAAGCCGGGCCCCAACATCGTCGACCTTGTCCAGCAGGGAACCGTGGACAAGCTATGCGAATCCATCTTTCGACTTGACAAACAGGACGACGGCGGCGTCCCTCTGCAACTGCACCAGCACCAGTACGACGCGCTAACTGCGGCCAAGAAAGGCCACAATTATGTCGTCACGACGGGCACCGGCTCGGGCAAATCGCTCGCGTACATCCTGCCCATTGTCGACCATGTCCTGCGCAATGGCTCTGGCAAGGGAGTCCAGGCCATCATCGTGTACCCGATGAATGCCCTCGCCAATAGCCAACTTGGCGAACTCACGAAGTTCCTGTCGGACGGCTTCAATGGCAAGCCCCCCGTCACATTCCGCAGGTACACCGGCCAGGAGAAAGACGAGGCGCGTGCCGAGGTTTGGGCCAGCCCACCCGACATCATCCTGACGAACTACGTC
>JBAZXE010000040.1:0-17912 GCA_041659985.1 Thermoplasmatota archaeon
CCCAGAGCCTTTGCCGCGACGGCAGCTCCTGCGTTGTCAACGTGGGCTCCCAGTGCCTGAACGGTGGCCGGTGCACGGTCAATATCATGGGCGCCAATTGTTGGGGCGGCAATTGCGCGGTGAATGTCGGCCTCGGCAGTGAGTGCAATGAAGGCGATTCTTGCGCTGTTAACGTGGGCCGATGCTGATTTCTTAGGGCCCCTTCCTTCTCCTCTTCCTCCCCTTTTGTTGTACGCATGCACAGGAACGCACCGGACGGCTTTTCGTCTGAACTGGTATCCATGCGCAAATGGTTGGGCGGGAAACCTTTCGTTGGCTGGATTATGCTCTACTCGGGGGCATATACGTCCTAGCTCTGGGCTCACGTTGGCCTTTGCTAAGCATGCCCCCCCACGGCCCCGATGAAGGGCTGCACTTCCATGTCGCCAAGCACCTGATGGCCCTGCCCGGCAACTTTCATGATGTCTACGGCAACAATTGGTGGCACGCGTCCTATATCACCTTCCAACGCCCAGCTTTCTACTTGGCATTCCATTTTCCGGCCACTGTTTCGTTCCAAATGTTTCGGACCGTCTATCTTCTGTTAGCAGCCGCTCTGCCGCTGCTTGGGTATGGGCTCATGCGTGCCCATGGCACTTCGCGCATGGCCGCGGGGTTGGCTGGTGCCGTCCTCGCGACGCACCCTTTCTTTGTGAAATGGGGAATGATTGTCGGGATGGATTCCCTGATGGCCTGTCTTCTCTTGGCAGCATTGTGGGCTAGGCGCCAAGGACAATGGGAATGGTCGGCGCTCCTCTTCCTTGGCGCCATTTGGACGAAAGAGACCGCTGTGTTTGCGGCGGCAGGGCTCCTCGCATGGTCTTGGGGGCGTCGCTGGGTAAGGGGTGAGGCGCCGCTTTGGCCAATGCAGCTTGACCGCGCGCAGTCTGGGCTGGTCGTTGCGATTGCCGCCGGTCTTCTGCCAATCACGGTGGCAATGTCCAAGGGATTGCGCGCACCAGGGGGCGTAGCGCACGGTTCTGCCGCCTCAATCCTTGAGCTGGTCACCTTGTCGTCCTGGCTGTTGGTTCCCTTGGTGGCTGGCCTTGCGTTCCGCTCGAGCAGGGTTCTTTGCGGTTGGGCCCTGGCCGCCGTGAGCTTCTTCTTTGCGTTGCACTCCGTGGCCGGCCGTGCTGTGGAGGCTTGGTACGCCGTTCCCTCGGCGGCCTTGTGTGTCATCGCGGCGGCAGCGGCCCTTGATTCAGCGTGGCGTCAACTCGGAGGGCGCAGGCGGTGGGGATCTGCAGGCGCCACCATGGCCGTAGTCCTGCTGGCCGTCATCATGATCGTTGTCCCGGCCAGCGCGGCAAAAGAGCGCGCCGTCCATCCGTTGACCGGGGATTCGGCGCCCTCCCTTGTTGAGATGCACCACTACGAGACGCTCGTCCGGGACCAAGACCTCCTGCGCACGGCTCACTTCTTGGCCAATCAGAACCCGACCAGACTCTTTCTTTTCGACGTTCAATACAGCTTCGCCTACTACCCCTTCGTCGACCAGTATCGTGAGGTCCTTGCGGGGACCTCCATTTTTTTCCAGCTGTGGCCGCAGCCATTGGAACCACTGGCGCAAGCCGTGGAGACCAACGGCACACTCTTGTTTGTCGAGGATCAGGATGCCTTGCTGAACGAGGCGCTGCGGGTAGCATATAGTGAATGCCAGGTCTTTGGGGAAGGCCGCTACCATGTATACGAGGGGTGGCGCTGCCCGGGGGGGCTGGAACGCTTGCGCGCCTTGGTCGAGTATCCGAGCGCCTGAGCGCGCGGGAGCCCAAGCTACCGGTCGTGTGGGCGTGCGTCGCCGATTTCAGGCCGCAAAGACAACGGTTTCTCGGGCTTGCAGGTTCGCTCTCAGGGAGTCTTCCCGACCCTTGCAGGTTTGGAGGTAGTACGCGTTGAGCTGGCCGCTCTCGAACACGCGGCAATCCGCATAGGTCGCCTTGAAGGCCTGGTGGAACGTCGAGTTCCAATCCTGCAGCCAGGTGAGGTCGCTAGACTCGCCCCACTCGACCAATGTCCCGATGGGGATGCGTCCCTCTTCGTACGAGACCGTGTACGAAAACAGGGTCGCCGCGCTCCCAGCGAATGGATAATCGATCCAATACCAAGCTAGGTCCATCTCGAGCACACGGGCCGGAGCCTGGCGCTCTTGGAACTCGATGGCGTTGGTTAGCCAGCCGTTTTCGGCGGCGACGAAACGGATGGACGGCGCGAGGCCGGGTTCGGAGCGCGGGTCGAGCGGGTGCATCGCGGTCGCGATGCCGCCGTGGCCGCCCGCAACACCAACGGCCAGCACGAGACAAAGACCCGCCGTTGCCAGCCCGGCCGCAGGTCGGGGCCAATGGACGCTGCGCAGGCCGGTGTCGAGGGCGACGGCCGACGCGACCAAGGCCAACGCGCCGGGCAGAATCGCGTACCAGCCGTTGATGCCGCCGCCGCGGACCACGATGAAGACCGCGTAGAAGGCAAGCAGTGCGGCCAGCGCGGCAACAATCGGGCGGGCCCGGGGGACGCAGGCTGCCGCCACCAGGGCCGGCCCGAACAGCCAGGACGATAGCAGCAGCGTCTCGACGGCGCTGCCAAGCGTGCCGCCCGTCGTCCATCCGGGCAGCTTGGGCACGGCGACGTAGGCGGCGATGCCCGCGAGGGGCGCCACCACAACAGTGCCCAACAGCCATGCCTCGCCGCCGCGTGGTCGCCAGCCCGACCAGCCGCGGAGACCTTTGGAGAGCCTTGAGCGGATGCCCCGGGCGAGCTCGTAGACGGCGAGGCCGACAACGACCGGGATGGCGGTCTCCTTCGTCCAGCAGGCGGCCAGCAGCAAGGCACTCGCCAGGCGCGGGCGCCCGGCGACCCAGGCCCAAAGGCCCGCGACCGCGAGGCTTGCCATGGCATTGTCTGGGAAGGTCCGCGCTCCCCAGACTACAAAGGATGGCACGACTCCGATCGCGAAGGCGACCGCCAAGGACAACGGCCGGCGGACTCCCAAGTGGCGGGCGAGGCCGTAAGCCAACGGCGCCAGGAGCGCGGCATAGACCATGCCGAGGAGGCGGAACGCGGAGAAGCCGAAGGCCGCGCCCGGCGCATGCAGCACCGCGAACACCGGCCGGCCCAGGGTCAACGGGTAAAGCTGGAATGGGATCTCGAGGTCGAGCCAATGCACGCTGCGGTCGAGGAAACCCAGGGTGCGTGCCATCGAGTAGTGCGCGGCCTCGTCACCGTAGGGCGCTGCAGGCAGCATCGAGAGCCGGAGGGCCAATGCGACCACGAAGGCCCCTGCGGCTGCTGCGGCATCCCGCCAGTTGGACCCCATCGGCCTGTTGGACAGGCGGGGCGCCTCCTCAAATGGCCTTCGCTGCGCAGTGGAAGGACTGGAGTTCGCTGCTCAGCTGGTTGTGGTTGTCGCCCGCCATGGCTTTGACGATGCCGCACGCCTGCGCGGAGACCCACTGGTAGCCGCTGTCCGAACCGTCGGTCTCGATGCGGATGCGGTAGGAATCGAACGTCCCGGCCGGCACGGTCACTGGTTCGAAAGCCTCGACGTTGTATCGGGTCCTTGACGCCACAGGCATGCCCGCGCTGCCATCGGCCATGGTCGCCTGGGCCGTGCAGGTTTCTTCCCAATGCGCTCCAATCGTCAGGGGCCAGCGGAAGGACCGGCACGGCGGCTCAAAGACGACTGAGGACGTGCCGTTGTAGGTATGTCCCTTGTATTCGAGATGGTTCGTAGTCTGGACCTCGATGTTGGCTTGGTCTGAGGTGCGGAACCATGTGTTGGAGGAGCCGGCGACCGTCCGGTCGTCGGTCGTCATCCTGCTCTGGGCCTCCGTCCGATACGAGGCGATGCCGTCATGCGTCTCGAACCCGGCTACCGTCGTCGTGACGTTCACCACGACATCGTATCCCTTGGAGACTGTCGACCAGCGATCCCCGACTGACAGCAGCGGCATCTGGCCATCCGCCGGCGTTGGCTCGCGCGCGACGGGCCCGGCGGAATCGGTTCCGCCGGTGTCATCCAGGCAACCTGGAATCAAGAGGCAGAGACCAAGAAGGCTCGAGGAAAGGAATCGGAAGGTCATCGGGACACCGTATATGCCAGCACCCAGCTGGTAAGGACGACGCATCGGGAAGAAGGAAAAAGAAGGAGAAGGGAACAAGAGCTTCGTGAGGCGTTCAGACGGCTTCGCAGATGCCGAAGACGATGGCGGGGATGGCGATGCAGGTGCCCACGCCCGTCTGGGTCGCATACGTGCCGTTGTAGTTGCACGACTCGAGCTTCGACAGATGGTCTAGGCCCCACACGCAGACGGCGGAGCCACCGCCACAGTTAGCGCTAATCTGGCCGGTCCAATACAGGGACGCGCGAATCTGGTCGCCGACCAGACATGCGAACACGCACGTGCCCGCGCCGAAGATGACGCAAGGCGTCCCCGCGGATTCATCGACCGGTTGCATGGTCTTGACTTCCGGGAGGCTGGCGCCGGCCAGGGGGATGGACAGGGCGAGGGCGGTCGCAACGACCAACAGGGTTCGGGGTGTCATGAGGTACATCGGGTTTGCCTCCTTCCTTGCAGAAGGTGCAAATCGATTGGGCGACAGATGTTGACCTTATTGGCTAATTGCGGGCACACGCCTGCATCTTGCTGCGCCGTGCGGCGTTGCTGCGAGTCGGCCGTAACTATCCGCTAGAAATCCGACCGTCCGAAGCGGTCCATGATTCTTGACCAAGACTTTCAGCCCGTCCAAGACAGACCGGGCCCGCCAACAGAAGGTAGCTTGCGTTTTCGAACTGCATGCAGTGCGAATACGTCGCTTGCAGGGCGCGGTTCACGGGGCCGTCGTTCTTGAGCAGGACGGTAACGCTTGAATTCTCGATTGCGCGCGCCCAATCCTCCAGAGGGATGTCCCCCGCAGTGTACGCCCAACCCACGGTGTCCGCGCGTTCGGCGAACGGGTAGTGCACGTTGAACCAACCTACATCAGCAAGAAGGACGGAGTTCCATTGGTCGACACGGATCGCTGAGACGGCTTCTGCTAAGTCATCGCCTTGCAAATTCTGTGACAACTGCGCCAGCGACATCGCAGGCGGCGCGCCGGGCGTGGCCACCTCCTTCATGGCGATTGTGTCCGGCACGACTGCAATGGCGAGGATGGCCGTAGCTAGCACGGCCGCGGCCACGCGGGATGCCGATCGCCAGAGTGGAGCGGTTTGGCGCGCCCCCGTGTCCAAGGCGATGGCAGCCCCGATGACGGACAACGCCGCGGGCAGCACCAAGTACCAGGCTTCGACACCATGACCGGTGGCGGCGTAAGAGACATAGAAGGCGGGATAGACTAGCGCTAGGGCGCTCCATGGACGACTCCGGGCCCAGGCCAGCCCCACAAGCAAAGGCACCAACAGCCATGCCGAGGCGAACAAGCCCGACAAATGGCTCCAATCCAGCGCTGTCGTGGACCACCCAGGGATGCGGCCTTCCAGTTCAACGATGGCATAGGCCAGTGGCCATGGCGCCAGGAGGCAGGCGCCAAGAAGGGCCGTCGAGCTCTTCTCCAACTTTACGGGCCACAGTCGGACTTGCCTTTGTCGCATGCCCGTCCATGCCGTCCAAGCCAGAAGCCCGACTAGGGCGAGGGCAGCAGTTTCCTTGGCCCATACGGCGGCGAGGAGGAGGCCCGCCGCGGCTAGGGGACGGCGTCGTACGTGCGCCAGAAGACCGCCAATGACGAGGCAGGCCATGACGGAATCCGGGAAGACCCGGGCACCCCACAGCACGAAGGAGGGGTGAATGGCCGCCACCAGCCCGGCACCAGCGGCCAGAACGGGAGTGGCACCGCAGCGGCGGACCAATTCGGCGATGAGCACGGGGAGCAAGGACGCCAAGAGAGCGTGCTCGACCCGGAAAGCCTCAATCCCAAGGGCCGCGCCAGGCGAAAGAATAAGCGGAAACACGGGGCGCCCCCACCAAAGCGGGCCGTTCAACCTGTACACGGGGACGACATTGTCCGGGTCGGCCCCCCAGTGGCGCGAGAAGGCATACTGGACGGCTTCGTCGCCGTAAAGGGGGCCATCCAGCAGCATCAATCGGAGCGCGGCGGCGACCGCATACAGGGCGGCCAGGACGAGGGCCCAGCGGACCCCGACCATGCGGGAAGAGAGGTTCATGGAGACCGGTGGGCCAGTCGGCCGATTCTATTTCATGACGCCCTTCAATGCGCCGCTAGAGGAAGCGATTGCCGGAATCCAGGAAGTAGCTCTCGATTGTCGGGTGCTCGGCGTCGACGTCGAACACGAGGACGCGCCAGTCGTTGGAGAGCCGCGCCTCGTAGACCTCGACCTCTGGTCGGATTGTGCGCGTGCCGCCGTTTTCCCCGGCGAGCTGGAAGTCGAAGACGATGACGCGGTGGATGTTCGCGGGGATGGGGTGCTCCGTTCCGCTTGGGCCGTCCAAATGCGCGCGGTAGAAGGCAAGGTCGTCCTCGCGATATTGCGTCTGCAGGCTGAGCGTCCAAGGCCGGTCCCAGTCAGGGCCTGGCGGAATGGCGAGGCGGCTCCACAGGATGTGTTCGGGGAAGAACCACTTGACGTGCGTCCAGGAGTAGGACGCCACGATGGCCGTGTCGTTGGCGGGGTAATCCGTCTCAAGCCGTTGCCAGGAGTCGATCCACGCGTCGTGCTCACGGACTTCCGCGAGCGGTGGGCCCCAGGCGGAACCGAGGCCAATCACGGGCACGAGCAAGAGTAGCGCGAACGCCGCGCCGATGGCCGGCTGCCAAGATGGCCAAGCCAGTGAAAGCCGGTCGACGCAGGCCACGGCGAGCAAGGCGAAGGCCAAGGCCACGGCGGGAAGGAGAACCAGAGCATAGCCGTCTGGCCCTTTGCCCCAGCCGTCGAAGATGAGCAGGTAGAACAGCACGGCCGGTCCGATCCACAGGAGCAGGAACAGGGCGGCCTCAGGTGCGGCAACGCGGGGGCCCGAGGTCCACCGCAAGCCACGACTGCGCAGAGCCACGGCCGCCGCAAGCCCAAGCACAACCAAGACGGGCAGCAGGAGCGTCGCCTCGGGCCGCACGTAGAGGACGAAGCGGTCCCAGTGGTCAATCCAGGCCATGCGGCCGTGCGTGAATACTGTCTGGGCGAAGACGACCTGCCGTGTCTGAAGCGCCGTCGCTGCGCGGTAAGGCCCGAAACCGCCCGTGGCGGCAAGCAGCGGCAATAGCCAGGCAAGTCCGACGGCAAGGGCCGTCACGCCGAACGCAGCGGCTCGCCGCACGAGGGCTCGCGCATCGCGCGGTGCTGCCAGCAAGGCCCACGCCACCAGCGGCGTCAGGTAGAACAGCAGGGATTGACGGAAGCCCAGCGCCAGGAGGAAGACGCCGCCTAGCCATGAGGCGCTGCGCGTGCCTGGATTGCGCCGGGCGTGCCAACCGGCGGCGGCGACCAGGACCGCGAAGAGGGCCTCGCCGGGGTAGGAGGTGGCGAGAACCGAGTTGTGCGCCAGGACGGGGCTCATGGCGAAGACTAGGGCCGCCACGAGGGCCACGCGGCGCCCGGCGAGTCGATGGCCGAGGGCATACACCAGGCCGACGGAGCCCGCCGCCAAGAGGAGACTGATGGCCACCAACGTGGAGTTGGCGTCACCGAAGAGGGGCTGGGCCATCCGCGCCATCGCGATGTAGACGGGGTAACCCGGAGGATGCGGTCGCGCCTCCAGGATGGAATAACGATCAATGGCCAGGGCGAACAGAACCGAGTCCCATGTCGCAAGATGGCGCGACCGGAAGGGCACGTGTGACGCGAGGCTCGCCATCGCAAGCCCGACGGATAACGCCGTGTCCAAGGGCCGCCAACGGGCCCGGGCTCCATGCACCGCGCCGCGAGTCCGCGCTGGACTATCACTCCTTTGCCGGGGTGGACAGAACCCCTTTAGGTCGCCCCAGGCCTGACTGGGGTCGTGGCCAAGGGTTGGCGCACTGACTGGGCGCTGGCGGGCGCTTTCGCTGCTGTGGCCTGGGGGTCGCGTTGGGCCTTGCGCAGCCGCGACCTGTACAGTTGGGATTCCGGCCTCCTTGCTTCCGGCATCCGTGCGTTCGATTTCGCCGCCGGCCATCCCCACCCGCCGTACTATCCGCTGGCAATTGCTGCCGGCAAGGTCATCGCCCTCTGGCTCGGGCCGGTGCAGGCGCTGGTGGCGCTTGCGGTGCTGGCCTCCGGTGTCATGGCCGGCGCGACCTACCTGGTGGCTCGCTCGTGGCTCGAGCGACCGTGGGCGGCGTTCGCCGCCGCCCTCGTCATCCTCTCGCCCACGGCGCTGTTCAACGGGACCGTGGCGCTCACATACGCCGAGGAGGGCGCGGCCTCGGCCGTCGTCGCCTGGGCCGCATGGCGCTGTCGCATGCAGCCCACGTGGCGGCGGGTTGCCCTGCTGGCGATCGCAACGAGCCTCGCCATCGGTATCCGGCCGTCGTCTTTGTTCCTGCTGGCGCCTTTGGCTGGGTGGGCGGTGTGGCGCCACCCGCGCATCTGGCCCGCGGCGGCCGCCGTGGGGGCAATCGTCACCTTGGCTTGGGCCGTCCCGATGCTGTGGGCCGGGGGTGGGCTCCAATGGTTCTTGCGCGGGAACAGCTACCAATCGCAACAGGTGGTCTTCCGCAACACGGTGTTCCAGGGCGGCTGGGACGTCGTGCCGGAGAACGCGGTCCAATTGGCGTCCTACGTCCCCTGGGAACTGCCCTACCTGGCCGCCGTCGCGGTCGCCCTTGCCATCACGGCCTTCGCGGTGCGGCGTCACTCCCCGGCCGCCCCCGCGCCGTCGTTCCTTGCCGCGTGGTCACTGCCGTCGCTGCTGTTTTTCCTGTTCCTGTATGCTGGCTGGCCTATCTTCCCGTCGGGGTACGTGCTGGCGTTGGTGCCCCCGGCGGCCGTCGCCTGCGCGACGGCCCTTCGTGCCGTGGCGCGCGCCGTGTCGACCAGCGATGCACCCCGCGCGGCGCGCTCAATCGGCCTTGCTTTGGTGGCCCTGCTGCTCCTTGCTCCGGTGGCGTGGGCGGCGTCTTGGCCCGAAGCCCTGGCACCCGCGCGCGAAGCCGACGCGTGGGCGCGGTCATGGGCGACGCTGGAGAGCGAATACCCCGCCAATGAGACCGCGCTCATCACATTCTATGGCTGGTTCTGGTGCCGCATCGATCACCCCGAGTACCTGACCTGGGGCACGCTGCCCTACTGGAACGCGACAGGTGCCGTGCAGGTCCAGGTCCTTCAGGGCCAGGGGCGCCATAACGACCGCAAGGCGTACGAGGACGCAACCGACGGCAACCCGTTCGAAGATCCGCACGCCATTCCGCCCTGGGTGAAGCAGGTCGTCCTCGTCCATGGGCCACCCGGGCACGAGACTTACGTCTTCAAGGGGGGCCTGCCTGTCGAGAACCGCACCTTGGCCTCCGGTCTGCGCGTGAGCATCCTCGACCCCTCGGGTCTGCGCAACATCGAACAGGCCGTGCGCTGGTTCGATGATGAGGGGAGGCTCGCCGTTGGCGTCTGAGGGATTGTCCAAGGTGGCCCCCCCGCTCATGGGCGCCCCGCGCGCCGGCCCACTGTCGTGGTTAGCCAGCCTGCAATCCCTGCGGGGCATCGCGGCCGTGTGGGTGGTCCTCTACCATCTCGACATCACGCTCTGGGGCCAGGGTCTGCCGCTAATCCCGGTGCCGGGGGCGCGCATCGGCTGGCTCGGCGTCGATTTGTTCTTCGTCCTCTCGGCGTTCCTCTTGGGCCAGCCCTTCGTCGAAGGGCGGCATCGCCCCTACAAGACGTTCCTTTCCGACCGGTTCCTGCGCATCGCTCCGGCCTATTACGCAGCGGCCCTGCTTGCGTTGGCGTCAATCCTCATCGTCGCCGCGGCCCCCGTGCGCCCGCAGTGGGTCGCTTGGAGCCTGCTGTTCGTCAGCAACCTGCACGTCGACGCCTATTTCGCGCTCAACCCGGCATTCTGGAGCCTTGCCGTGGAGATGCAGTTCTACCTCATCCTTCCCT
Organism: Thermoplasmatota archaeon; assembly: GCA_041659985.1. Lineage (GTDB taxonomy): Archaea > Thermoplasmatota > E2 > JACPAO01 > JAHFTW01 > JAHFTW01. Next base: position 10,064 of record JBAZXE010000040.1, read on the forward strand.
TCTTGGCCCGCCTCTTCGTCGGGCGGCGCTGGCCGATCGGTTTGGCGCTCTGCGTGGCGACGGCCGTCCTCGTCCGCGCCTTGACGTTCGTGCCCAGCGAGGTCAACATCCTCTTCATTGGCACGTTCGGGATGCCCGCGTACCTTGGGCACTTCGGGGTCGGCCTGGCGGCATGCCGGTTGCGCACCGTGGCGCGGCCGTGGCTGGCGGCTGCCGTGGCCGTGCCAATCGTCGTCGTGCCCACAATCTTGTGGATTGGCTGGGACTCCGTCGTCTTCGGATTCGACTCCCTGGTCGGCCAGGCCGTGGTGCGACCCATCGGCGCCGCAGGGTTCGGCCTGCTCATCTTGGCCGCAGCTACCCCGGGCGGGTTCCAACGGAGCCTCGGTGTGGCTCCGCTGCGATGGTTGGGCGACATCAGCTACAGCCTCTACCTCGCCCACATTCCGGCCCAATTCCTGGTCGCCCACGCCGTCGGTGTGGCGGCGCATCCGGCTGCCTTCGCGTGGTGGGGGTTTGCCGCCAGCATGGCCGCCGGCGTGGCCCTGCACTACGCCGTCGAGCGTCCGGCCGAGCGATGGCGGCACCAGCGCAAGCTGCGTTCGCGCGCGCAGGCTCAGGCGGCCTTGCCTCCAGCGCCTTTGTCCTAGGCCTGCCGTGCCGCGATTTCGTCACGCAGCGCCTCGGTGCGGCCGGGGCAGCGCGGGCCGTCGAGCAGGACGTAGGCGGCATCCTCATACTGGACGCAGTCGGCGTACGTGCGACGCAGTGACTCGTTGACGGGCCGGTCGGTCTTGGCCAGCACGGTGACCTGGGAGTTCTCCACGGCATACGACCACACCTCTGGCGGCTGGCCAAGTCCGGTGTAAGACCAACCCAGAGTCTCCGCCCGCCGCGCAAACGGTTCTTCCACGTGCGGCCAGGCCACATCGACGAGGAGGACGAGGTCCCATTGGTCGTCAAGGATGTGCGGCAGGACCTTGTCGAGGCCGTCACCCGCCAAGGCCGTGTCCAGTTCACTTAGCGGCGGCGTCGCGTCCGCTGGCCCGGCCCAATCGCGTGCGCCGAACGAGGAGGGAATGAGGGCTACGGTTAGGAGGGCGACGGCGGCCACTGCGCCCGCCGCCACCCCCGCGCGGCGGACCGCCGGCGCGGCATGGCGCGCGGCCGCGGACACGGTAACCACCGAGGCAAGGACGACCAGCGCGAGTGGCAGCGAGAATGACGGGTCGTGGCCCAGGACGAGGCTCGACATGGCCAGCGGCGTTCCGATTGCGGCCAGGGCAAGGATGGCCCAGGGCCGCGCTGTGGCGAAGAGGAGGCCGCCCAACAGCGGTGCAAGCAGCCATGGCGAGGGCACCAAGGCACCCGTGTCATCCCAAGCCGATGCACTGGCGATGGACACGCCGCGACCCTGCAGCACAACCTGGGCGTACGCAAAGGGAAGCGGCGCGGCCAATAGCGCCGCAAGCAGCGCCGTGCTAGCGCGGTCGAGCTCGAGGGGCCACAATCGCACCAGGCCGGCGCGCCGTCCCTGCCAAACCGCGCGGACGAAGGCGGCCGCGACGAGCGGGATGGCCGCCTCGTGCGTCCATGCGGCGCAGAGCAGGAGGCCCGCGGCGACCACGGGTCGCCGGCCTTGCAAGGCCAGGAGGCCTGCGAGGGCAAGGACGGCCGACCAGGGACCCGGGGAGGCACGCGCGCCCCACAGGACAAGGGCGGGAAAAAGGGCCAAGGCCAACCCCGCCGCCACGGCCAGTCCGGGTCTGGTCCCGGCGCGGCGGGCGGCCACCGCCACAAACACCGGAATCAACGACGCCACCAACGCGTGCTCAAGACGCAGGCCTGTGACGCCGAAGGCGGCTCCCGGCGCCATGGCGATGGACGCGACGGGGCGCTGCCACCACAAAGCCTCGTTGAGCTGGTAGGGCGGGAAGACGTTCGTTGGGTCGGCGCCCCAGTGGCGGGCCACCGAATAGAAGGCGGCCTCTTCGCCAAGCAGCGGGCCTTGCAGGAAGGCCAGTCGACAGCCCAAAGCCACCGCATACAGGCCGGCCAGTGCCCAAGGCCAACCGCTGCGCCCAAGGGCCTGCACGTTCCCCGACGACCTTGCCGCGACCGTTAAGGATTGCTGGACAGGAAACCCGGGTCGAAACCGGCCGTCCCCAGGAGAAAATGCCTCGACTTGGCGCGAGGCGGAAGCCAAATCAACTTTATATCGGACGGGTCTCGAGCGGTTGTGAGCGACCCAGCGGGGTACACGGGCCTGAGCGGCGCTTCTGCCGCGACGGCCGTCCCCGCCGAGGTCGTTGTCGCCCCGGCCGCGGTGCCCCGTGTCGGGACGCGTTTCCTGCGTTTTGCGCTCGTCGGCGCCTCCGGCGTCGTCGTCAACGCCCTCCTGCTGCTCCTCCTCGTTGAACGGCTGCACCAACCCGTGCTGCTGGCCTCCCTCCTGTCCATCGAGGTCTCGACCCTCTCCAATTGGTTCCTCAACCGGTCGTGGACGTGGAAGGACCGCGCCGGTGGTTGGGCTTCGCTTGGGCGATACCACGCCGTCGCCGTCGGAGGGATGGCCATCCAATGGACTGTTCTCGCCGTCGCCGTCCATGCGATGGACCTGCACTACCTACTGGGTTCGCTTCTCGGCGTCGGCGCGGCAACGGCGTGGAATTTCCTCGGCAACGACCGCCTGGCCTTCGCCCTCCAGGACGGGCCAACCAGCCGCCTGCGCCGCGTCACCTGGTACGCCACCTCCTTCCTGGTCCAGCTCGCCGTCGCCGCCGTGATGACGCACCACTGGGACTCCTTCGTCTTCCAGAAGTCGGTCACCGACTTCCTCGTGCACGGCATCACGCCCTACTCGGTCGCCACGGATGCCCCCGGCTACATCTTCCCTGGTGCCGCCTTGCCCCTGCTGGCGCAGTGGTACGCCTACCCGCCCTTGCCGCTCCTCTTGATGTCCGCCACCTACGCCCCGGTGGCGTACGGCGCGGTCACGGCCCCGTGGCTGGCGCGCATCCTCCTCAAGCTCCCCTTCCTCCTGGCCACCCTCGGGTTCGCCTGGGCCACGCGGCGGCTCATCGCGACGGCGCCCGGAGCGGATCCCGACGTGGCCGTGCGGCAGGGCGACCGCGCGGAACGCTGGCTCCTCCTCAACCCGCTCTTCATCCTCATCGCCGGCGTGTGGGGCCAGTTCGAGGCTCTGCTCTTGATGTTCCTCATCCTGTCGGTCCTGGCGATGCGATCGCAGCGCTGGATGCTGGGCGGCCTGGCCTTCGGCGGCGCGTTCCTGCTGAAGATCTTCCCCATCTACCTTGGCCCCATCCTGCTCATCCACCTGGTGCGCAAGTCGGGCTGGCGCGCCGCGTTCCTCTACTTCGGAGCGGCCGGCCTCATCTTCACCGCCATCACCCTTCCCTTCTACCTGCTCGAGCCCACGGGGACGCTGCAACAGGTCTTCCTGATGCACGCTGAACGGCCGCCCGCTCGGTTCTCTCCCTTCGCCGGCCTCTTCGTCGTCTCGCAGTGGATTACGCCCGCCGGGGGTCCAAGCTCTGCGGCGTGGGCGGACATCTTCGGCCGCCTGTCGTTTGCCGTCACCGCCATTGTCATCGTCGCCCTCGCAGCCGCCTTCCGCTCTCGCCCCGCCACCGAGCGCACCCTCCTGCTCTTCCTTGGCTTGACGATGACTGGCGGCCTGCTGGCCACCAAGGTCTTCAACGAACAGTACGCCCTGCTGCCCATTGGCCTGCTGGCCGCAGCACGCTTCCACCCGGAAGATCCCTCAGGGCATGCCTGGCCCGCGTTGGACCGCATCCTCGCCGTCGGCACCTGGGCCATGATGGTGGGCGCCCTCGTCGACAACTTCCACATCCTCGTCTACCTGCCGCCCGACGTGCTCTCCAATTTGCTGGGCACGACGGCGCCCGTTGCGACGCGCCGCGTGGCGGCCGCCTTCGGTTTGCAGGTGTCGCACTTCCTCTACATCATGGCGTTCGCCGCGCGCTGTGCCCTCTTCGTGCCGTTCGTCATGGCGCTGCGCTTGCTGTCCCCGTACCTGCGGGAAGGCTTCGCCGCTCTCGGGCACACCTTCGAGCGCATCCCCGCCCTGCTGCGCGTCCGTGTGCCCGGCCGCACCCTGGTCACCCTGGGCGCCCTCTTCGCGCTCATCGCGCTGCCGCTGTCGGCCGCCTTCGCGCCGACCCACGTGGCAGGCCAAGACCTGCGCAACGCCGAACTGCCTGACCGCGCGGTCCTCGCCGAGATCCGCACCGACTGGTACAACCCGACCAACGACCCGTCCGTCATCTCCGGCACCTGGATGGACTTCGGCCTTGAATCCACGGAGGGCCACTTCAACATGAACGCCCGCAAGGCCAGCAGCGACCTGGCGGTCCTGCGCCGGGCCGGCGCCGACGGCGCCCTCGTGCGCCTCAACCCTGACTATCCCTCCGGGGCGTCAGCGGTCCGCGCCGTCGCCGAAAGCCTCGGAATACCGTACGCCCTCGCTCTGGAATCGGGCCCCGGCAGTGGCCCAGTCGCTCTCACCGAGGACGCGGCCCGCGACCTTCGCGCATCCATGGGTGGCCCCGGCGCCGACTGGTGGCTGGGCCGCTGGCACATGACCGTGGATGGCCACGACGTCATCGTCCTCTCCGGCGTCGATCGCGTGGCTCCCGGCTTCACGGCCGACGAGCACCGCTTCGTCCTCGCGTCCTATGCGGACGCGCATGACGTGTCCGACGCCGACCTCGAACTCGCCGCCGCCACGCCGCCGCGCGCGTCCACAGACCTCGCCTTGGACGACCTCATCTCACCGCTATGGGACGCAGCGTACTCCGAGGCGGAGACGGCTTGGTGGACGCTGGCCATTGAGGGAGCTCCCGAGGGAGCCGCCTTCGTCACGGATGCCCCGCTCCCCGACTCGTTCGCATCCCGCTGGCTTGGCGACCGTTCCGTCGACCAGCCTGCCGCGCTCGAAGGAACCGCATCGGGCGCCGTTCGCTGGGCGACCCTCGAGGGGCCGTTGGCCCCAGAGGCGCTGCGTCCGGCGTGGCTCAAGGCGCTGTGGGCCGAGCCCACCGCTGTCGTCGTGCCGTGGAACGACTTCGCCGTCGAGCGCGCCGTCGAGCCGACGGTGCAGCACGGCGACGCCATGCTGCGCGAGACCGGGTCCTGGAGTTACGCCTTCCACCACCCGGCGCTGCCCGCGCCGCCGCCCGTGAGCGAATCGGGACGCACCCTCAACGAGATTGTGCCGCCGCCCACGGGCCCGTCCCAGGAGACGACGGAAACGAGCGCCGTCCAGGCCGGCCCCGCGCCGCCTGCGCCGCCGACCTGAGGCGCCAGTCGGCCTGGGTGGCTGCGGTCGAGAGCCCCGAACCCGCGACGCGCGGAATCCGTTTCGTGCTAATACACAGTGACGCCGCGCACGCCGGGCACGGCCTGCAGGAGCGGAATGATGGCGCCAGGCACGCGCGACTCGGTGACGACGAAGAGCTTGGGGTTCTCCGTGAAGTCGGGGTCCTCGACGTTGGCCTGGCGGATGCTGATGCGGTGGTCGCTGATGACCTTGGAGACGCCGGCGAGGATGCCGGGCTGGCGCGCGTCCCCGACGACAATCTCGATGACACCGCAGCCAAGGTCGGGGGCGACGTCCTTGAGGTGCAGGGTGGGGGCCAACCGGGTGAAGACTCGGGCGAGCCGGGCGTCTCCCATGATGGTCTCGACGGTGCTGCGCACGATGCGGCGGTCGACGTCGGCGGCTCGTCCGATGGAGGTGTCGGCGATCTCGATGACGCCGGCGCAGATGGCGCCGTCATGGATGCGCAACCCGTGCTCAATCATGAGTCGGACCACCCGCTCCTGCGCCGGGTAGCGCCGGAAGTGGTCGATGAGCACCTGCCACATGCCGCTCCAATGCTCAGATGTGCGCTTAATTGTTTGGCGAAGGAGTCCAACCCTCCGCACAACTGGGGAACAGAGCCTAAGTATCGCCACCAAATCGAGCGCCATCCCTGATGGCGTCCAATGAAATCCGGCGGCTCCGCCTTGGCACCCGAAACGGCTCCATCGTCATGGTCCCCCTCGACCACGGCGTGAGCGTCGGCCCCATCGCCGGGCTGGAGAATCCGCGCGTCGCACTGGAGGCGGCGGCGAAAGGCGGCGCGAGTTGCGTCACGCTGCACAAGGGGCTCATGCCCATCGCCGCCCCGTTCGCCGACCGGCTCGGTCTGTTGCTGCACCTCTCCGCCAGCAGCGACACAGCGCCTGACCCGCACGACAAGCGGCTGGTCGCCACGGTCGAGGAAGCGCTGCGCCTCGGCTGCGACGGCGTCAGCATCCACATCAACGTCGGCAGCGCCACGGAAGCGCGCCAACTCGAGGACGCGGGCCGCGTCGCCACGGCCTGCACCGAGTGGGGCGTCCCGCTCATCACGATGGCGTACCCGCGCGGGCCCACCGTCGACAACCCGCACGACCCGAAACTCCTGGCCCACGCCGCACGCCTGGCCGCCGAACTGGGCGCCGACGCCGTGAAGCTCCCGTTTTCCGGCTCCACGGACACCTACCGCGATGTCGTGCGGGGATGCCCGGTGCCCATCCTGGTCGCCGGCGGACCGACGCGCGGATCGTTCGACGCGGTGCTCAAGGACCTCAAGGCGGCCAAGAAGGCCGGGGCGCTTGGGTGCAGCATCGGCCGCAACGTCTTCCAACATGCCGATCCAGCCAAGGCCGTCGCAGCCGTCGCTGCGGTGTTCGCGTGAATCCTGGCCCTCAGCCGCAGGCCTCCAAGGCAATCCAATCTCCTGGCATCGAGCGCTGGCTCTCATGACGCACCACCGCATCCCGTTCTGGATTGACCTGCGCCACATTCCACTCAACAAGCGCCTGCCGTACCTGCACGTCCTCGAAGAGGTGGCCTGCGAGCGCGTCCTCCTGCAACGCGGCGACCCCCATGTCGAACGCCCCGGCCTGGAGGCCGTCACGGTGGATGGGCGGTTCGACCTGAAACACCATGGCGAGAAAATCGGCCGCCTCGTGCGCATGAGCAACGCCAAGGGCCAAGACAAGGCTGCCCAACAGGAAGGCCTCGTCGTCGTCGACGCCGAGGACTGGCGCGTCATCCCGCTGGAGAACCTGATTGCGGCCCGTCGCGACCGCCCCGGCACCCTCTTCGCCATCGCTCGCACGCCCCAACAAGCCGGCCTCTTCGTCGATGCGCTGGAGACCGGCGTGCACGGCATCGTCCTGGCGCCGGAATCGCCGCAAGCCATCGTCGAGGCAGACCAGGAATTGCGCAAGCGGTGGAGGCCATCGACTGCGGCTGCGGCCGTCGTCGCTACGGATTTTCCACCGCTCGGCGTGGCACCGACGACGGGCCAAACCGCGGATTCCGCAAAACGCGCCGAACCAATCGAATCTGCGGTTTCCACGAGTTCTGCGGTTCAGTCGGTGGGGGCGAACGGCGCCACGCGTCCGTTCCTCGAACCCGCCCTCGTCACGGCCGTCGTGGACGGCGGAATGGGGGACCGCGTCTGCCTTGACACGACGAGCCTGTTCCGCGAGGGCGAAGGACTCCTCGTCGGGTCCACGGCGCGCAGTTTCTGTCTCGTCCACGCCGAGACGCTGAAGCAGGAGTACCTCCAGCCGCGGCCGTTCCGTGTCAACTGCGGCGCCGTCCACCTCTACCTCTTCGCACCCGAAGGCAAGACACGCTACCTCAGCGAACTCGCCGCCGGGCAGCCCGTGCTCGCCGTCCACAATGACGGCATCCACCGCGTCCTCACCGTCGGCCGCGTCAAGATTGAACGCCGCCCGCACACCCTTGTGCACTGGAAAACGTTGG
>JBAZXE010000041.1:0-17241 GCA_041659985.1 Thermoplasmatota archaeon
GCCAAGATCTGACTCTCAACCCTGCGCGCGTTTGCGCAACGTCGATGTAAGCGTCCAGCGTCGGCCGCCTGAGACCTGCCCTGATGGACGACGAGATGCCGGGCAGCAAGGGAAGGACCCGTACGCGGAAACGTTCTGGCGGCACGGATGCCGTCATCGACGACACGGTGGCTGCGTACGCGGCGGCCCGTGCGTTCCTTCTCGGCGAATGGTTCGGGGCCGCCCTCATGGTCGCCTCGTTCACGCTGCTGTACCTGTTCTCGTTCGCTCCGGTGCGGGTCTCCGTTCCCATCGAGGTCGGGGTCTGTGCGGCCCTCCTGGCCGTCGGGACCTTCGTGTACTTCCGCAGCAAGGGCTACTACGAACGCGTCGGCTTCGACTACGCGCCGCGTTGGCACGCCGCCGCCGTGGTCGTCGCCGGTTCGGCGGGAATCTTCTGGCTCCTGCTCCTGCTCCTCATCGGACTCACGTACTTCGGCGTCGAAGTGTTGCCGGCCGAGTGACGCGACCGACGACCAACGAAAGAGGGATGTCGGGGAGACCCTGGGAATTTGGTTCCCCGTGCTCCCCGAATTTCCTGTTTGGTCGGGGGCGTCAGCGGTACTTCTTGAGCTCGCGGTAGACGACCGTGCGCGCCATCGGCAGCCCGATCTCCTCGTCCTTCTCGATGAGCCACTTGACGTACTGCGGCGGGTCCTTTAGCTTGGCCGACTTTTGGTCCTGCTCCAGGCGCTCGCGCAGGGCGACGGTGCTGGGGCGGGGCTTGCGGCCGCGCGGCGCCCCGGTGGGACCGCGGCGGCGCGGCGCGGCGGGGGCGCTGCGCGAGACCTTCTGCGCGATGGGCACGACGGCGATGCCCTTGCCGTACGGGCCGGGCGCGATGCGGACGAGGGTGCCGTCGCGCAGCTGGAGAAGGATGGGGGAGTTCAGAGGAAGGGTTTGGACGGGCCGGGGCATCAGGCTGCGAATCCGCCATAATATTTGAAACCGGGGCCTGTCGGCCATTGATTATTGTGGATGAGCGCCAGTTTGGCGCCCTTAGGCCAGGAGGGACCGCAGCCGCGCCTCGAGCTCTGGCAACTCGAGGTCCGTCGTGATGAGGGGCACCTGCTCCATGTCGGCGAGGCGGTAGGCCAGCTTGTCGACGTCCTCGGGGCGGTGGTAAACAACGAGGCTGGGCTTCATCGGGTGGACGCGGATGGCAATCATCGGGCTGCGGCCGTACTTGACGCCGGTGAAGACGAGGGCGCGCTGCGTGGACCAGCCGTAGACGCGGACGTAGTCGTTGGCGTTGAGACTTGCGATGGCCCGGACGGAGTCGATGAGGGTGTAGCCCTGCACCTGCCGCTCGGCCAGATTCGCCATCACAAGGGCGCGGCCCTCGATCTTGTCGACGAACTCCGTGGCGGGGATGTTGCGGCGGTATTCGCCGATGGACAGGATGCCCTCGGTGGGGTTCTGCAGGCTGTGGAAGCGGGCGATGGTGTTGCCGCCACGGTCCTCGTCCATGGCGACAAGGGCTTGGCACATGCGCCGCACGGTGGCAATGCCGGGAGACTTGCGGCGGCCGGATTCGTAGTCCGACACAACGCTTGCGTTGATCTCGAGGCGGCCGGCGAGGTCCGACTGGCTGAACCCGAAGGTCTCGCGCCACTTGCGCATCGTCGGCCCGGCGGCCTCCGAGAGCGTGATCTCGCCCGCCATCTTTTCCAGGAGCGCCTCTTTCATCCCATTCGGTGGATCCGCCGACCACGACATCAAGGTTTCGGCAACCGACGCAAACGGATACGGCAACCACCGACAGGACCTGGCGCGTCGGTTCGCGGCCCGCCGTGAGGGATTTAATCGCGACCACCAGTGGACCCGCTTGCAATGCCCACCGCGCATCTCACCGGACCCCCCTCCGGTCCAGGCTCGGACGAGGCGGCGCTGCGGACCTTCCTCGCGACCCTCCCCGGCGAGCCGGCCGTGGCCGCCCGCACCTTCGCCCACGCATGGACGGCGTCCGGGGGCACGTTCCAGGCCGGAAAACTGACCGTCCGGTTGCTCGCGCAGGGGCCCAACGGCAAGACGTACACGGCCGCCACCCTCCATGCGCCCGGCCAGGCGGGGACGGCCCGCCTCGAACTCGGCCGCGTCCTGCTCTATGGGCACGGCCTTGGGCCCACCGACTGGACGTCGTGGTGCGACGAGCGCCCGGAGCTTGCCCAGCACGGCTTCGACCGCGCCGCCAAGTACCCGAGCGTCCCGTTGGAGGCGCTGCCGCCCGCAGTGGTCGCCCGCCTGGCCCTCGGCCTGCGCGACCTGTGCCGCCTGGCCCAAGGCCAAGCGGCCTGACGTCCGCGCTACTGACCGCGAACCTTACAAGGAAACCACGGAACTCACGGAAAACGGAACCAAACCTAGGTTCCGTGCGTTTCCGTGCACTCCTTGTTCGGCCGGGGACGCCGGGCCAAGCCGCCACCCTAAAGCCCGGCCGCGCCTTGAACCGGGCGTGCAGGCGCCGGCGGACCTGGCCGACCGGACCTTCGACCTGCTGGTCGTGGGCGGCGGCATCAACGGCGCCGCCATCGCGCGCGACGCGGCGCTGCGCGGCCTCTCCGTCTGCCTCGTCGAAAAGCACGACTGGAGCTGGGGGACCTCCGCCAAGTCGTCGAAACTCGCCCATGGCGGCCTGCGCTACCTCGAGCTCTTCGAGTTCGGCCTGGTGCACGAGGCCCTGCAGGACCGTGAACGGTTCCTCGAACATGCCCCGCACCTCGTTCGTCCGCTGCGGTTCCTCTATCCCATCTATCCCCATGTGGCGGCGCGCCGTGCGGTGCGCGCCGGGCTGTTCCTCTACGACATCCTGAGCCACGGCAAGTCGCTTCCCAAGCGCAAGTACCTGAACCTCGCCAAAGTCATCGCGCTCGCACCGGGCCTGGCACGGGACGGACTCACCGGGGGCGCCACGTACTATGACGCGCAGATCCAGAGCGTGGAGCGCCTCGTAATGGAAATGGTCGCGGACGCCCGGACGCACGGGGCCGTCTGCCTCAACCACACCCCGGTCACGGCGCTGCGCCTGGAAGCCGACGGGCCAGGAAAACGGGCAACCGGCGCCACCGCCCTCGTGGCGGGGACATCGGTTGAGCTGCGTGCAAAGACCGTCGTCAATGCCACCGGCTGTTGGGTCGACGAGACGCTCGGGACCCTGGCCGTGGGCAGGCCACCCAAGGTCCGCAAGACGAAGGGCGTGCATGTCGTGGTGCCAAAATTCACTGAGGTAGCGCTCATCGTCAAGGCCGCCCGCGACGGCCGCACCTTCTTCATCCTGCCCTGGCAGGACTCGTGCATCATCGGCACCACGGACACCGACTATGCGGGTGACGCCGGCGACGCCAAGGCGGACCCCGAGGACGTGGCCTACCTCCTGGATTCGGCGGCACGGTACTTCCCCGACGCCCCCCTCGGCGACATCCGTTACACGTACGCTGGCGTCCGCGCCCTGGTCAACGAGGACGGCGTCACCGAATCCAATGTGACGCGCCGCCACATCATCTACGAGCACGGCTCGTCGGACCTGGTGGCCGGACTGTGGAGTCTGCAAGGCGGCAAGATCACGACGGCCCGGACGCTGGCCGAGGAAACCGTCGACCGCGTCGCGCGGTTCCTGGAACGCAAAGACATCGCCGCCCAGCACCCCACGCGCACGGCCCTTTATCCCGGGGGACCCAATTCACCCTGGCCTGAATTCCGGGTCCAAGCCATTCTGGAAGCCGCCGCCTCGGGTCTTGACGACCGCGCGGCTGCACACATCGTGGACACCTACGGCGCGCGCTGGCGCAAGGTCCTTGACTGCGACCCGCGGCCGGAGGCAAGGCACCCCATCCATCCCGCTCACCCTCACCTTGGCTGTGAGGTCACGTGGGCCGTCCGCGAAGAGGATGCGCGCGACCTGGCCGACGTGATGCTGCGCCGCACGACCCTCGGCCTGGCCGCCGACGGCAACCCCGGCGCCGCCCGCGCGGTTGCCGAGTGGATGGCGGCATTGCTCAAGTGGGACTCGACCGCGATTGAGGCGCAGCTGCGGGCCCACCAAACCGAGGCTGCGCACTTGGCCGTCCCACAAGTGCCGGTCCGAGTGATGCCGACGGGCGCCACGACGGCTCAGTGAAGGCTGGCCTCGGCCAACATGTTCATCGGGCAGGACGGCGATGGCGGGCGGGGTTCCCCCATGGCCAAAGCAACACAAACCCGTAGCAAGCCAGCCGCCCACGCCAACGGCCTTCGCCATGAGCACCGGACCGCGAAGGTCATCGAGCTCATCGGCACGTCGTCGAAGTCGTTCGAAGACGCGGTCCGCGCCGCCCTCAAGGACGCCTCGGCAACGACGCGCGGAATCACGGGCGCCCAAGTCGAGGGGTGGTCCGTCAAGTGCAACGAAGGAAAGGTCACCGAGTACAAGGCTAGCCTGAAGGTTGTCTTCGGCATCGAGAGGACCTGACGTCGACCACCGGCCCTACGGCGGGCTGGGTTCTACGACGTCAATGGGGAGTGTGACCGCCACCGTCCGGTTCAGCTCGCCCTGCCACACTGTGAACGAGGTCGTAAGCGTGTAGGCACCGGCAGGTGCGGGCTGATACGAGTTGCCGACGGCAACCCGACCACTCCAACTCATGTTGAAGGCGTAGATCGCCTGCGACCGCAATGGCATCTCCGTGAAGCCCAAGCACCGGAATCCCGACTCGTAGATCTCATAACTAACGCCCGTGCTGTTGCGTAGAACGAAGCCGAACGGCCTCTCGCACCCGCCGCGAGCGATGGCTTCACCACCTTGGTTGGTTGCGTTGAACCAGAACGTTACGCTTTCCCACGGTGGGGTCAGGCTGGAGGCGGATCCGTCGCCGACCAGGTGGAGGCCCGCCGCCGTGTTCTCGGCGTGCGACGGCTTGCCCAACGTGCCGTCGTCCGGATGTTGTTCGCCAGGTGCGACGCCCTGACCGGAGGAAGTGGCACTGGGGGACCGCTCATCCGGCGGCGTCGTGCATCCCGCCGCAACGATGCTGGCGGCGAGAAGGAACCGCCATACGCTACGCATGGGACTTCCGAAGGTGACTCGCACCCATTTGCTTTTTCCATCGCCGGCGCCGACTGAATCGGGTTTAGGACGGCGCAAGGCGACCGAACGAACCCAGCGTGACGGTGCAAGGCTGGCCCTGAAGCACCTCGACGCGCCCGTCGGCCCAGGTGAGCTTGCCGTCGGCGTGGCCGTCCAAGGCGAGGTCGACGCCCCAGCAAGTCCAGCGACTGCCCCACACGGGTTTGCCTTCGCCCCCGTAGGGCACGGTTTTCGGGATGGCCCCGGGACCGGCGCGCAGCGTCATGGTGGCCTCGCGCAGTGGACCTTCGGCGGACTGGAGGGTGCCCGTCACGGTGCGGCCGTCGGCCGATTCCGTGATGGACAATCCACGCGGCGGAAGCCGAATGGTCGTGCATTCCGGGTAGCGATCCGCCATGAATGCGGCGCCCAACGTCGAGTTGACGAACACGGTGGCCGGGACGGCGGTGCTCTTGCCGAGGAGGATGAAGCAGTCGAGGACGCCGTGCGTGGCGCTGCGGATGCGGCACCACTCGTACTTGCCGGCGACGTGGGCAAACGGGGCGAAGAACTCGTAGGCGACGGCGGGGCCGTCAGGGGGACGCAGGAACGCCTCGGACACGGGGATGGCGACGAAAGGGCCCCCTCATAGGCGGCGCGGTCTGGCGGCACGGCCCCTCCGGCCCAGGCCATCCGCTTTAAGCCGCCCGGCCGTCCCGCAAGCGATGGGTCAGACGGGGCAGGACCGGGCGCAGGCGGACCAGGGATTGCCGGCCGCCCTTGCGCCGGCGGAGGGCCCCGACCTTGAGCTGGATTTCGGGCTCGAGGAGTTCAACGACGGCAAACCGCACGACCACTGCGGCATCGTGGGAATCGCCGGCGACCAGGACGTCGCTTCGTGGCTCTACTACGGCCTGCAGATGCTGCAGCACCGCGGCCAGGAATCCTGCGGCATGACGACGCTGGATGGGAAGTTCGAGATGCGCACCCACAAGGCGATGGGGCTCGTCGACCAGGTCTTCGACCCGTCTGTCGTCAAGAAGCTGCGCGGCCACACCGGCATCGCCCACACCCGCTACTCGACGTCGGCCGGCAGCACCGAGGAGAACGCCCAGCCGCAGGTGGTCATGTCGGCCTCTGGCGGCATCGCCCTGGCGCACAACGGCAACATCCCGAACACCACGGCCATCATGGACGAGCTGAAGGCGAAAGGCTGGGCCTTCTCGTCCGGCAACGACACCGAGGTCGTCGTGCGTCTCCTGGCCAACAAGCTCACCAAGCACAACGGCGACCACGTCGAGGCCATCAAGGAGACCATGGCCCGCCTGGAGGGCTCGTACGCCTTCGCGCTCATCATGGGCGACCAGCTCTACGCCGTGCGCGACCCCTGGGCCATCAAACCGCTGTGCGTCGGCGAGATCCCCGGCCACGGCTACGTCGTCGCCTCCGAATCCGTCGCGCTGGACGTCATGGGAGCACGCTGGATCCGCGACGTCGAGCCCGGCGAAATCCTGCGCGTCCGCAAGGACGGCATCGAGACCGTCGCCAACCTGCCCGCCGCCAAGGCGGCGCGCTGCTTCTTCGAGTACGTCTACTTCGCTCGCCCGGACGCCTGGATGGACGGTCGCCTCAACCAAGAAGTGCGCGAAAAAATCGGACGCATCCTGGCCAAGGAGACGCCCGTCAAGGCCGACATCGTCGTGCCCATCCCCGACTCCGGACGCAGCCTGGCGCAGGGCTTCGCCACGCAGAGCCTCCTGCCCTACGCGGAGGGGCTCATGAAGAACCGCTACGTCCACCGCACCTTCATCATGCCCACACAGGAGGCGCGCGAGCTCAACGTCCGCCTCAAGCTCAACCCGATGCGCCACGTGCTGGCCGGGAAGAAGGTCGTCCTCCTCGACGACTCCATCGTGCGCGGCACGACGATGAAGCGCATCGTGCAAATGGTCCGCGACGCCGGAGCCAAGGAGGTCCACGTCCGCATCGGCTGCCCTCCCATCGTGGCGCCATGCTACCTCGGCATCGACATGAACACGCGTGACCAACTGGTGGCCGCGCACAAGTCCGTCAAGGACATTGAAACCATGCTGGGCGCCGACTCCCTGGCGTACATCAGCCCCAAGGGACTCTACCAGGCCCTCGGCTTCAAGGAGGACGAACTGTGCGTCGGCTGCATCACCGGCCGCTACCCCGTCACCATCACCGGCGAGCACACCCGCGACGGCAAACCGGTTGCCGGGACGCCGCCGACTCCTGAGTGCTGTTGATGGCCGACCCGGACCCGACGACGGTGGAGGCCGACTTCCAACGTGAGCTCACAGCCCGCCGCAAGGACCTGGCCCGTGAATTCGACGACAAGCAACGCGAACTCAGAGCGCAGCACCAGCGCCGCATGGACGCCCTGCGCCAGGAACAGTCGGACTGGGAAGAGACTCGACGCAGCCGAACGAAGGAGTTGGCCGACCGCGAGGAGAAGCTGCGGCGCGGCGAGGAAAGGCTGCACAAGGACACGCACCGCACCGTCACGGCGCGCGACGAGGCTGCGGCCCTGCGCAACCAACTGCAAGGACTCGAGCAAGCCACGGGGGAGGCCGCGATTGGGCAGGCCGACCTCAAGCGCCGGACGACCGCCGCGGAAATGCACCTCCGATTCGCCCAGCGGCGAATCGCCTTGCTGGCGGCCCTGATTTTCCTGGCCCCGCTGGCGTGGATCGTTGCGGAATGGCCGACGGCGAGCGGCAGGACCGTCCTCATCGCCAGCCTGACCTGGGGATTGGCCTTGGCGTTGCTCTTCTGGCGGCCCCGCCCCACGAATTGAAATCCTGGCAAGCCCCTGGTCCACCGTGGCCGAGCCGGTCCTTCTGCGCATGCCGTTCAGCCACTTCTGCCGCAAGGCCGAATGGGGGCTCACACAGGCAGGCGTCGCCTACACGACCCTTGACGTCCGCCTCGTCAACATGGCCGACCAGAAACGCGCCAACCCCGAGGGCACCGTGCCCGTCCTGCGCGTCGGCGACGAACTACTGTTCGGTAGCCACGCCGTCCTGCGCTGGGCGGAAGCGCACAAGTCGCCCACGGCCCCGAGTCTGTACCCGCCTGGCCTGAAGGCGCAGGTCGAGGCCTGGGAGTCCTGGGCCGACACGATGCTCGGCTCCGCCGTGCGCCGCGAAGCGTACCGGGCCCTGCACGCCAAGCCAAGCCTGGCGGGCAGGCACGGTCTCCCGCTCTGGATGCGCACGCCATTCGCGCGCCGCTTCTACCTCGGCGTCCTGAAACTCCTCAAAGCGCGTCGCTTCGACGAGGAGGACCTCAAAGCCGTTCGCGAGGGCGTTGCCACGATTGTCGCGCAACTCGGCCGGAGCGGCACCGGCTACCTCTTCGGCTCGCAACCGACGGCAGCCGATCACGCGACGGCCGCCCTGCTCGAGCCGCTGGTTCCCGCCGCCGAAGCTCGCGAATATGACCAACTCCCTGGCTGGGGTTCCTTGGCGGCCTACATTGCCCGGGTGCGACCCGCTGCCACGAGTCGAACCAGCGGCCGAGCGGTCCGCGAGGCGGACTGGAAGGAGTTCGAACGGCTCAACCTCGTCGCCAAGCCGGTCGCGATGCCGGGGCTACGCTGCGAGTGCGGCGTTCCGGATTGGACGAAGGCCTGACGCCTCCCCGACGGAACAAGGAGCCCACTGAACCCACGGAACCGGTTCCGTGCGTTTCCGTGATTTCCTTGTTTGGGTAGTCGCCCTCAGCGGATGCCCGTGTCACACGACACTTCGACGCGCGTGAAGGCACCGGCCACGACGGTGATGGTCCCCTGCACGGAACACCAGGGCAGGTTGTCCGACGCGGGGTCGTTGCGAATCGAGTGGTCGCCCGGTGCCACGGCGACGCGGAACTCGCCCTGCGCATCCGTGGTGAAGCCTTTGATGACGCGGCCCTGGTCCGGCGTCGTGACGACGAGGTCGCCTTCGTATGGGCGGTCGGCGCAGGCAGGGTCTGGTGGGTCGCGTTGCACGGGGCAGGTCGGGCCCATCATCGCCGTACCCTCGATGCCGGAGTCGGTCACATCAGGTTCGCCCATGCATCCGGCCAAGGCAGATGCCAGCAGGAAGAGCACGACCAGGCGCACGCCGGGCGATGGGAAGCGGCGGTATTTCAGACCGAGGACGACACCCGACGAACCGCGGAACCCGTGGACGAACGCGGACCAATAGTGGTCTCCGCGGGATTCCGCGAGATCCGCGGTTGCGTTGGCGTCGTTGTAGGCGGGGGTCTACCAGGCTTGCTTGCCGACGGCCTTCTTGCCGCTGGTCGTGGCCGTCGTCTTGACCGTGACCTTGGTTTTGCCGTTGCCGGTGTTGTTGGCCTCGAAATAGGCCTTCGACTTCACCGGGTCGGCGTGCAGGGCCATCTGGCCGGGCTTCCAATCGGCCGGGCAGACCTCGCCGTGCTTCTCCGCGTACTGGTAGGCGTCGATGGTGCGCAGGGCCTCATCGATGCTGCGGCCAATCGGGTGGTCGTTGACGAGGGCGTGGCGGATGATGCCCTTGCGGTCGATGAGGAACAAGCCGCGGTAGGCCGTGCCGTCGTCAGCGACGACGTCGTAGGCCGCCATGGCCTCGCGCTTGAGGTCCGCGACGAGGGGATAGTGGATGTCGCCAAGGCCGCCCTGGTTGCGGGGCGTGCCCTTCCAGGCGAGGTGGCTATACTCGGAATCGATGCTGACGCCGACAATCTGCACGTTGCGGGCCTCGAATTCCTTGACGCGGTCCGAGAAGGCGATGATCTCCGTCGGGCAGACGAAGGTGAAATCCAGGGGATAGAAGAACAGCAGCGTGTACTTCGGCGACTTGGCCGTCCAGTTCGAGCTCAGCGTGTAGTCGACGAAGGAGTCGCTGACGACCGCCTTGGCCGTAAAGTCTGGGGCCTGCTTTCCGACAAGGACCATGGGTCGCGCGACTTTGGCCTCTCATTTCAGGGTTGTGCCGTGGGAAGGTGGGCCGCGGCGCCAACGCCGCCACCGGCACGGCCTTCAAGGAGGTCGACTGGACAGCAATCGTGGCCAACGGCTACCCTGCACCCCCCGAATCGGTGGCGCTTCCCGAATGTGCCCCGTGCGGCTCGCGGCGCTTCCGCGACGAAGGGGCCGTTTTGCGCTGCGAGGATTGCGGAGCCCGTCAGCCGGATCCGTTCGAAGCGTAGGCCGAAACCGATTGGCGAAGTCGTGCTTAGAGGTGCTTGCGGACTTCCTCGGTGCCGACCCAGACGCTGACGTCGTCCGAAGCAGCGGCCCACTTGACGGTGCCATCGGAGCCAATCACCATGGCGCCGCGCTTGGCGACGTGGTCCACGGCGGCAATCGTGATGGGCATCTGCGGCCACACCTTACCGATGAAGGAGCGGTTCGGGTCGGAGATAATTCCGAAGGGCAGGTTCTCCTTGGTCGCGAAGGCGCGGTTGGAGGCGGGCGTGTCGATGCTGAAGCCGTAGACCTGGGCGTTGAGCGACGCGAACGGAGCGAGGTTGTCGCGGAAGTCGCACATCTCCTTCGTGCAGCCGCCGGTGAAGGCCAACGGGAAGAAGGCGAAGACGAGGGGGCCCTTGCCCAGGTGGTCGCTGAGCTTGAAGTCGGACACGCCGTCCTTCGTGGCGACCTTGAGCGTGAAGTCGTGCAGCTTGGTTCCGACGGCGGGAGCGCCAGTGGTGAGCGTCGTCATGGTGACCTGGTCCATGGCGCGCCGACCCAGGGGTGTTCCATAAACGTGTGGGGCGGGGCGCCCGCAGCCACCCATCGGCGTCGGTGAGTCCAAGAGGCCGCGTGGTCTAGCCGCCGCGTGCCCGCCGCCAAGCCCGCGAAAGGCAGGGTCGCGACGACCTCGACGGCGAGCGCACCCTCCGCCTCGAAGCAGAAGAAAACCAAGCAACCCGTGTCAATCGACGCCGACCAAACCGGGACTGAACCGGACAGCCTGGACCGGGTGTTCATCGAGAAGTTCGCGCCATTCCTGCGCACGCTGCGCTCCTACACGCGGTTGCAGGTCGCCGGGCTTGACAACATCCCGGAGACGGGACCGGCCCTCCTTACCGCCAACCACACCGGCTGGCTTGGCCTCGACTACGCCCTCACCGCCCTCTCGGTGTACGACGGGGTCGGCCGGCTGCCTCGCGGCATGGCGCACTCGGCCTGGTTCAAGGCCCCGGCCACGGCGAGTTTCGCCAAGAAGGTCGGCCTCTTCGAGGTCACCAAGGACGCAATGCGCAAGCAACTGGGCAAAGGCGACCTGGTCATGCTGTTTCCAGAGGGAGAAAAAGGTGCGTTCCGTCCCGGCTCCGACTACCAGCTCGAGCCGTTCGCGCGCGGTTTCGTCCGCGTCGCCATGGCCACCCAGGCCCCCGTCATCCCGGTCTGCGTCCTCGGCGGCGAGGAATCCAACCCCGTCGGCCGGCGTATCGAGTCGTACGACGAGCTCCTCAACATCAAGGGCGGCCTGCCCATCCCGAAGAACCTTTGGCCGAAGCCGGTCAAGTGGCGCATCAAGTTCCTGCCGCCTATCTCCTTCGCCGACTACAGCGAAAAAGACTCCGAGGACGCCGACCGCGTGCACGCCATCGCCGAAGACGTCCGCACCCGCATCCAGCGCGAGCTGCGCAAGATGAAGGTTGAGCGCGGACACCCGTACCTCTAGTTGCACGAAACGACCGTCGCTCTTCGAGCTCCGGCGCGTTTCGCGCGAAGCCACTTCGCGGGGGCATTCTGCCCCCGCCCCCCTGAAGGAGAGGGTGGCCGCCCCCGACGCGAATGGCTTCCGCCATTCGCAGGGGATCCCGCGCTCGCCGCGTTGCAGGCTCGCTCAGGCCCTCGCTTCGCTCGGGCGCGGCCACCCAGGCCGACGAATCACGGGGCTGAGGTTGGATCTAGTCGGAGCCCTGCGTCGCCAACTCCAACCGGCGCTGCCCTTCGGCGTGGCCCAGCAGGGCGTCCTTGACGAGGTGGTAAATGTGCTTGTTCCAGAGGAAGCCCCAATGGGTGACCCATGGCACCTTGATGTTCACGGCTCCTGCCAGGACGGCGCTTTCCGGCGGGACGACGACGAGGTCGGTCGGGCTCCAGATGCTGGTGACCTTGATGCCTTGCGGGATGGCGCCGGGGCCGGAGAGTTCCTGCAGCAGGTGGCTGCCGGGGCGCGTCTGGCGGATGATGCTCATGAACGGGAACTGCAGGAGGTACGAGAAGTACGTCCCGCCATGCGGCGTGCCCAAGGTGACGATGTGCCGGACCTTGCGGTTGCCCTTGAGGTACGTGACGTAGTAGCGGGCGACCAACCCGCCGGCGGAATGGCAGACGATGTCGACTTGGTCAGCGCGGTCGCCGACGAGAGTGGCATCCACCTTGTCGGCCAGCATGCGCGCGGCGATGCGGATGTCCCCAAGCAACGCGTAGGGCAGGATGACCTCGTGCACGCGGAAGCCGTCGCCAACGAGGCGGCGCTTGAACAGGTTCCAATAGATGTGGCGTTGGCCCAGGATGCCGTGCACGAGCAGGACCGGCCGCTTGTGGCCCTCGTTGGGAGGCGTCGCGCTCCGGGTCAGGGTCTTGCCTGGCATGGGCGGCCCTTCGAGGCCCCGCTGTGGCTTAAGGAGTGCCTTTGAGCCCTTCTTCGGCCCTGCGGGACCGCAAGGACCAAACTTGAAGCCCTCGTCGGCGCGACAGAGATGAGCGAAGCCCCGCAGCCGGACAAGCCGGCGATCCTCAAGAGCAGCGAGTTCACCGTCGAGGAGGGACTTGCCTACCGCGCCATGCGCACCGGGGCCATCTGGATGAACAAGCTGTTCTTCAGCAGCCTCATCCTTCTCGTTGTGTGGCTCGCAGTCGCCGCCGCAACCGGCACGACGTCGTGCACCGCCTCTTACGAAGTGCAGGACGGCGACAACGGCACCTCCGACACGCCCGCCGCCAAGTGCAGCGTCTTCCTCACGCCGACGGCCAAGTACCTCGGCGCCATGGCCGTGCTGACATTCCTGGCCAGCCTCGCCTTTGGGGCGCTCGGGCTCGTCGTGGGCAAGCGCATCCTCGAAGTGGCCAAGAGCTCCGACGAACTCGGGGCCGGACCGGCCAAGGAGGGTTCCGATGAAGGCTCCTCTGACGACGTTCCTGGACGCGGCTCGTAAGCGGGTCGAGGCCGGCGCCTACAGGTTGGAAGGACCGGCGCTCCGGCCCAACGGCAGCCTGGCGTCCATCGTGCGCCGGGGAGGGGCGATCCTGGCCGAAGTGAAGCCGACCAGCCCAAGCGAGGGACGACTCCTGCGCCGGCCCGCCCGTGAAGTCCTAAGCGAATTCACGCAAGGCGGCGCAGACGGGCTGAGCCTCTGCACCGACGCGGACCGGTTCGACGGTTCGCCGGCCCTTCTGCGCGAAGCCCACGCCACCGGCCTCCCCACGCTGATGACCGACTTCGTCGTGGACGAAGCGCAACTGGACTGCGCCCGCCACAACGGCGCCAGCGCAGTGCGGCTCATCGAGCGCGCCCTGGGAGCCGAGCGGCGCGAAGCCTTGGTGGCCGCGGCGCACGCCCGTGGCCTCGAGATCCTCCTCGAGATTTCCGACGCCGCCGAATGGCAGATTGCGCGCAGCAGCAAGGCCGACCTCACCGGGGTCGATGCGCGGGACCCGAACCTGGCTCTCGACTCGGCTGCGGCCACCATCCTCCTGGGCCAGATTGCGCAGGAACGCCCCGGAACCGTCGTCGCCCTCTTCGACGTGAACGACCGCGCCGGCGTCCGCCTCGCCCATGCCGTAGGCGCCGGCGCTGCCCTTGTGGGAACTTCGTTGCTGCGGTCTCCAGACCCCATCCTGCTCTTGCGTTCGTTGCGCCACCCATTGGCCATGGTCTGCGGACTGCGCACCGCCGCCGACGTGGCGGTCGTCGCTCAAGCCGGAGCCGACCTTGCGGGCTTCGAGTTGGGAACCCCCGGTTCGCCGCGCAACCTCAACACGCTGGAGGCGCAGCGCTTGGCCGACCAGGCCCGAGCCCTAGGCCTGCGCCCGGTCCTGGTCACGCGCTCCATGGAGCTGGCGACGGTGCGGGAATGGTGCCGGTTCGTCCGCCCCGACTACGTGCAGTTGCACGGCCCGGCCCCGCCCGAATGGGTCCACTCCTTGGCGGCGATTCCAGTCCACGTCTTGTTCGCGCTCGGGCCCACAACCGACGGGCCCACAGCCGAAATTTTTGCCGAGGGAGCGGGGCTGATCATCGACCTGCACGCCGACGGTGCCCTCGAATCCATGCCGGGGCACCTGGACCCCGCTCGCGTCGTGGCATTTGTCAAGGCCGTGCAGTCGGCCTGACGCACCGACCTAGGCCTTCTTCTTGGAGTCCTTGTCGGCCTTGCCGTCGCCGTGCCGTTCCAACAGTTCGGCAACAATTTCGCGCAGGCCGACGCCCTTGCCGCGGCAGGCAACGAGGAGGTGGAACAGCAGGTCGGCGGCTTCGTGCTGCAGCGAGTCCGGGTTGGGTTTGCCCTTGAGGACAAGCGCGACTTCCTTGGCCTCCTCGACGACCTTGCCGGCGGCGAGGCTGGGGTCTTCCAGGAGTTTCGTGGTGTACGAGCCGTCAGGCCGCTCCTTGGCGCGGTCGGTGACGAGACGGTCGAGCTCGCCCAGGAACCCGGCCACCGGGATGGTGCGATCGTCGTAGAAACAGGTGCCTGTGTCGCGGTGGCAGGCGGCGCCCGTCTGCTCGACCACGGCGAGCACCGAGTCCTTGTCGCAGTCGACCTTGAGCTCGATGAGTTTCTGCGTGTGGCCGGACTCTTCGCCTTTTGTCCACAGCTTGTTGCGCTGGCGGCTCCAGTACGTCATCTCGTTGGAGGTGAGCGCCTTTTGCAGAGCTTCCTTGTTGGCCCACGCCTGCATGAGCCCGGCTCCGGTGGCCCGGTCCTGCGCGACGACGGCGACGAGGCCCTCCTCGTTGTACTTCAGCTCGTCCAGGTTGATGCCGGCGACGACGAGCCCCGAGCCCTTGATGATGATGGCCTTGCGCAACGCCTCCATGTCCTCCATGGAGAACTTTGCCGGGCCCTTGGAGACGACGGCGACGCCATCCTCGGCCTTCTCGACCTTGGCCTTGCCAGCGCCGCCCCGGACGACGAAGCCTCCGTCGTCGTCACCGGAATCCGGGTCGTTGTCGACGACCACGGTGCGTCCTTTCGCCATTGGAGCGGGGGCCGGCGGCGTGGGAGGGCTGGCGGCCCGGACGACGACTGGTTCGTCGTCGCTCGGCGTGGAAGACTTGGACTTGACCTCGAGGCCCGCGTCGTTGTCGGCGCTGGCGGCCATCATGCGCTGCAGGCGCGAAAGCCCCCCCTGCGGCGGCTGCGTGACGGCGGGGGCTTCCGCGTGGGCTGCCGCCAAGGCGCGCGCCGAGGCGGCGGCCTGGGCGGGCGGGTCTTCGCGCGGGGTAGCGTCGCCGCCGCGCATCTTGTGCTTGACGACGACGCGGCGGCTGGGCTTCGGGGCGGGGGCCCGCTTGGAGCCCGAGCGGGGCTTGGCCTTGACCTTGCGGGCCTTTTTGCTCACCATTCAGGGGCTCCGGACGACAGGCACGGGTCGGATGGGCCAGCCGGACGTGGAGACTTGGACCTTCGCTTCCGCGACGGTGGCCTGGCGGTCGTGGAACAGGGAGGCGGCAAGGGCGGCATCGGCCCCGGCGGCGAAGGCGTCCGCCAGATGGGACGCTCGTCCACAGCCCCCCGAGGCGACGACGGGAATGGGGACGGCCGCCGCCACGGCCCGGACAAGGTCGAGGTCGTAGCCGTCGCGGGTGCCGTCGGCATCCATGGAGGTGAGGAGGATCTCGCCGGCCCCGAGGCGGGCGGCCTCCTGCGCCCAGGCGACGGCGTCGCGGCCGGTGTCGCGGCGGCCCCCGTGCGTGAACACAGTCCATCCGCCGCCGACGCGGCGCTTGGCGTCGACGGCGACGACGACGCACTGCGCGCCGAACCGGGCGGCGCAGTCGGCGATGAGCTGCGGGCGCTCCAGGGCAGCCGTGTTGACGGCGACCTTGTCGGCGCCGGCGGTGAGGGCGGCGCGCATGTCCTCCGGGGTTCGGATGCCGCCGCCCACGGTGAGGGGTACGAAGAGGCTCTCGGCGGTGCGGCGCACCGTGTCGAACAACGTCGCACGGCCTTCGTGGCTGGCGGTGATGTCGAGGAAGACGACCTCGTCGGCGCCTTCGGCTTCGTAGCGCCGCGCCAGTTCAGCAGGGTCGCCGACGTCGCGCAGGCCCTGGAACTTGATTCCCTTGACGACCCGGCCATGGTCGACGTCGAGGCAGACGACGATGCGTTTTGCGAGACTCACAGGGTTCCCTCGTGGCCAGTGCGGGCAAACGCAGATTTCGCGGACATTTGATAGGACGCGCAAGACCAGGTCCACCAGGCTTGCGCGTTTTCGCCGTAATTTCGCAGATGTGGTCGGACTGCGAAATCTGTGAAATTACGGTGCACGACGCGTCGCCGGGCAGGCGAGGCGACGCCGCCCTCCGGGGATTCTGCGGAATCTGCGTCCCGTGGCAAAGCGAGGCTCACGCCTACGCACCCTTGACGTTCACGACGCCCTTGGTCGAAATCTCCGTCGAGCGCGCCTCGAGCGCCCGCTTCAGGGATCGGGCGAAGGCTTTGACGCTGGCCTCGATGGTGTGGTGCGTATCCCGGCCGCGCAGGTGTTCGAGGTGAAGGTTGATGCGGGCCTCCATCGCGAAGCTGCGGAAGAAATGCTCCCACAGCGGCACGGGAAGTTGGCCTTCGTAGTAGGGGCGGTCCACGAGGTCGACGGCGCACAGGACAAGGGCGTCGTCCATGGGGACGAAGTCGTACGCGATGCGGACGCAGGGGGCCTGCGCGAAGGCTTGCCGGAAGGCTTGGCCGAGAGAGATCGCGACATCTTCAACGAGGTGGTGGTCGAGGTCCCCGGTGGCACGCAGGCGGACGTCGAAGCCAGCGTAGCGCGTCCAAGTCTCCACCATGTGGGTGAGGAACTTGTTGTCGGTCTCCACGTCGTAGGTGCCGGAGCCGTCCAGCCGCAGCGTGCAGTCGACGGTGGTCTCCTTGGTTTTACGCGTAAGGGTGGCCGAGCGGCCGGCGGACGGCGTCATTTTTCGCGG